>NZ_CP069396.1:9201322-9509988 GCF_016887565.1 Archangium violaceum | reverse complement strand
TCCCAGGACAACAAGGAGACGGAGCCCAAGAAGGAGAGCGCGTAGGCACGCCGACCCTCACCCCGACCCTCTCCCAGAGGGAGAGGGCCAAACCCGTGTATGTCCCCTCTCCCTCTGGGAGAGGGCTAGGGTGAGGGTATAGGGTCCCCTGGTTGGGTCTGTCTGGCCCACCGCGCCTCACGGACGCCCCCGTCAGTCCCGCACTTTTCGTGGGACGAACGGGGGCGTTGCCTTATCTGCTCTTCCACGCATGGAGACGAAGCGGATGAACTACCCGGTGACACGGGCCGAGTCGGTGGTGGACACCCTGCACGGGGTGGCGGTAGCGGACCCGTACCGGTGGCTCGAGGACGAGAAATCCCCCGAGGTGCAGGCGTGGATGAAGGCCCAGGATGCCTTCACCCGTGAGCACCTCTCCCGGTTCCCGGGCCGCGAGGCACTGAGAAGGCGCTTCACCGAGCTCTTCTACGTGGAGTCGGTCTCTGCCCCGGCGGTGCGAGGCGACCGCTACTTCTACGTCCGCACGCACAAGGACAAGGAGAAGGCGGTCCTCTACTGGCGCGAGGGGGAGAAGGGGGAGGAGCGCGTCCTGCTCGATCCCAACACCTGGAGCGCGGACGGCACGGTGTCGCTGGGTCTATGGGCCCCCTCGTGGGATGGGAGGAAGCTGGCCTTCACGCGCAAGCCCAACGCGGCGGACGAGGCCATCCTCCACGTGCTGGACGTGGACACGGGGAAGTGGAGCGAGGTGGACGTCATCGAGGGGGCCAAGTACGCCTCCCCGAGCTGGACGCCGGACAACGAGGCCTTCTATTACGAGTGGCTGCCGACGGATCCGTCCATCCCCGTGGCCGAGCGGCCCGGCTACACCGAGCTGCGGCTGCACCGGCTGGGCGCGGATCCGAAGACGGACGCGGTGGTGCACGAGCGCACCGGGGACCCGAAGACGTTCCTTGGCGGAGGCGTTACCCGGGACGGCAAGTACCTCTTCGTCTACATCACCCGCGGCTGGAGCGAGAACGACGTGTGGTGGAAGCGGGTGGGGGAGAAGGACTTCCGCCTGCTGGTGAAGGGCCAGGAGGCGAAGTACTCCGTCGACGTCTGGGAGGACACCTTCTACATCCTCACCGACGAGGGCGCCCCGATGGAGCGCGTCTTCAAGGCGTCCCCCGAGCGGCCCGAGCGCTCGGCCTGGAAGGAGCTCGTCCCCGAGGACCCCTCGGCCGCGCTGCAAGGCATGAGCGTCGTGGGTGGCCACCTGGCGCTGGCGTACCTGAAGGACGCCACCACCCGGGTGAAGCTGGTGACGCTGGAGGGCCAGCCGGTGCGCGACGTGGAGCTGCCGGGCGTGGGAGCGGCGAGCAACCTCTACGGCCTGGAGGATCGCGACGAGGCCTGGTTCGTCTTCAGCTCCTTCACGACCCCGCCGCAGGTCTACAAGACCTCGGTGTCCACGGGGCGCGTGGAGACCTGGGCCCGGGTGGACCTGCCCATCCTCCCGGAGCGCTACACCGTCGAACAGGCCTTCTACCGCTCCAAGGACGGCACGCGGGTGCCCCTCTTCCTGGTGCACCGCAAGGACCTGAAGAAGAACGGCGACAACCCGGTGCTGCTGTCCGGTTATGGCGGCTTCAACGTGAGCATGCTGCCGTCGTTCCGCTCGAGCATCTACCCGTGGCTGGACGCCGGGGGCGTGTACGCGGTGGCGAACCTGCGCGGCGGTGGCGAGTACGGAAAGTCCTGGCACGAGGCCGGCCGACTGCACCGCAAGCAGAACGTCTTCGACGACTTCCACGCGGCCGCCGAGTTCCTCGTGAACGAGGGCTATACCCGACCGGGCAGGCTGGCCGTTTCCGGGGGCAGCAACGGGGGCTTGCTGGTGGGGGCCGTCATGACCCAGCGTCCGGAGCTGTACGGCGCGGTGGTGTGCTCGGTGCCCCTGTTGGACATGGTGCGTTATCACCTGTTCGGCAGCGGGAAGACCTGGATTCCGGAGTACGGCTCGGCGGAGGACCCGGAGGATTTCCGGGTGCTCCACGCCTACTCGCCCTATCACCACGTACGGCCGGGCGTGCGCTATCCGGCCCTCCTGATGATGGCCGCGGACCACGACGACCGGGTCGACCCCCTGCACGCCCGCAAATTCACGGCCGCCGTGCAGCGCGCGGGTCATGGCGCACCCGCTCTGATACGAGTGGAAGCCAACGCGGGCCACGGCGGGGCGGACCAGGTGGCCAAGGCCATCGAGTCCAGCGTGGACCTCTACAGCTTTCTTTTCGAGGTGCTTGGAGTGCAGGCGGACGGCATTGCATCCGCTGCGAGCGCAATCCGGGGCCGCTAAAGCACCGGCCGGACACCCGATGGTCCCCAGGTGTTCCCTTGCTTGCAGGCCAACATCCCCCATCTTTCACGCGGGGAACGGCGGCCGGAGGGGCCGTGTTATAGAGACCGTCTTCACCTGTCCGTACTCTCGGAGTGCGGGCGGGCAACATTCCAGGGGCTTGCAACCTAGGGTGGCAAGCAGGCAGGTGGCGAATACATGTTCTTCGGACGAGACGACAAGAGGGATGCCCAGAAGCGTGGGAGCACGGTGCCGCTCCTTCCGCTGCGCGACATCATCGTGTTCCCGCACATGGTGGTCCCGCTGTTCGTCGGCCGGGAGAAGTCCATTGCGGCCCTGAAGGACGCGATGGCTCACAAGGGCCCCGACGACAAGGCCGTCATCCTCCTGGCCGCCCAGAAGAAGGCCAAGACGAATGACCCCACGGCGGAAGACATCTTCCACTTCGGGACCATCGGCCATGTCATCCAGCTCCTCCCGCTGCCCGACGGTACGGTGAAGGTGCTCGTGGAGGGCGTGCGCCGGGCGAAGGTCAAGCGCTTCATGCCCAACGACGCCTTCTTCATGGTCGAGGTGGAGGAGGTCGAGGAGCAGAGCGAGAAGTCCGTGGAGCTCGAGGCGCTCGTGCGCAGCGTGCACTCGGTCTTCGAGGCCTTCGTCAAGCTCAACAAGCGCATCCCGCCCGAGATGCTCATGCAGGTGGCGAGCATCGATGACCCGGCGCGGCTGGCCGACACCATCGTCGCGCACCTGTCGCTCAAGCTGAACGACAAGCAGGCGCTGCTCGAGACCGAGAGCCCGGCCAAGCGGCTGGAGAAGCTCTACGAGCTGATGCAGGGTGAGATCGAGATACTGCAGGTCGAGAAGAAGATCCGCACCCGCGTCAAGAAGCAGATGGAGAAGACCCAGAAGGAGTACTACCTGAATGAGCAGATGCAGGCCATTCAGAAGGAGCTGGGTGAGCGCGACGAGTTCAAGAACGAGATCCAGGAGATCGAGGAGAAGCTCAAGAACAAGCGGATGAGTAAGGAGGCCACGCTCAAGGTCAAGAAGGAGCTCAAGAAGCTCCGGATGATGAGCCCGATGAGCGCCGAGGCCACCGTCGTTCGCAACTACATCGACTGGATCATCAGCCTGCCCTGGTACGAGGAGACGCAGGACCGGCTGGATGTGGTCGAGGCCGAGCGGGTGCTCAACGAGGACCACTACGGCCTCAAGCGCCCCAAGGAGCGCATCCTCGAGTACCTGGCGGTGCAGCAGCTGGTGAAGAAGCTCAAGGGCCCCGTGCTCTGCTTCGTGGGGCCTCCGGGCGTCGGCAAGACGTCGCTGGCGCGCTCCATCGCCCGCGCCACCGGCCGCAAGTTCGTGCGCCTGTCCCTGGGCGGCGTGCGTGACGAGGCCGAGATCCGCGGCCACCGGCGCACGTACATCGGCGCGATGCCGGGCAAGCTCATCCAGTCGCTGAAGAAGGCGGGCAGCAACAACCCCGTCTTCCTGCTCGACGAGATCGACAAGATGTCCACGGACTTCCGTGGCGACCCGAGCGCGGCGCTGCTCGAGGTGCTCGACCCGGAGCAGAACCACAACTTCAACGACCACTACCTCGACCTGGACTACGACCTGTCGAAGGTGATGTTCATCTGCACCGCGAACACGATGCACAACATCCCCGGTCCTCTGCAGGACCGCATGGAGGTCATCCGGATCGCGGGCTACACCGAGCCCGAGAAGCTCAACATCGCCCGCCGTTACCTGATCCCCAAGGAGCAGGAGGCCAACGGCCTGGCGGACATGAAGATCGACGTCACCAACGAGGCCCTGCGGACCATCATCCACCGCTACACCCGTGAGTCCGGTGTGCGCTCGCTGGAGCGTGAGATCGGCGGCGTGTACCGGAAGATCGCGCGCGACATCCTGAAGAATGGCAAGCGCGACATCGTGGTCGACCGCAAGCAGCTGATGAAGTACCTGGGCACTCCGCGCTTCCGCTACGGCGTGGCCGAGCGCGAGGACCAGGTGGGCATCGTCACCGGTCTGGCCTGGACGGAGATGGGCGGAGAGATCCTCACCACCGAGGCCACGGTGATGCCGGGCAAGGGCAAGCTCATCATCACCGGCAAGCTGGGCGAGGTGATGCAGGAGTCGGCCCAGGCGGCCATGTCGTACGTGCGCTCGCGCGCCGAGCGGTTCGGCATCGATCGCAAGATGTTCGAGAACTACGACATCCACGTGCACCTGCCCGAGGGCGCCATCCCGAAGGACGGTCCGTCCGCCGGTGTCACCATGTGCACCGCGCTCGTGTCCGCGCTCACCCGCGTCCCGGTGCGCAAGGACGTGGCCATGACGGGGGAAATCACCCTGCGCGGCCGCGTGCTGCCCATCGGCGGCTTGAAGGAGAAGACGCTCGCCGCCCACCGCGCCGGCATCAAGACCGTCCTCATCCCGAAGGCCAACAAGAAGGACCTGAAGGACATCCCGAAGAAGATCCGCGCCCAGCTGCGCATCGTCCCCGTGGAGTTCGTGGACGACGTGCTGCGCGAGGCCCTCGCCCTCGAGAAGCCCGAGGAGTTCGGCCGCAGGGCGGATGCGACCAAGAATTCGGACGCGGCGGGTGCGCTCCCGGCTCCGGCTCCGGCCTCGGCGTAGCGGTTCCGGGCTGAACGGGTGAAGTGAATCGCGGGCCCCGGGGACTCCCCTGGGGCCCGTTTTTTTCGCGGTAGACCCTCACCCCGACCCTCTCCCAGAGGGAGAGGGACTCATCAGGTTCCTCACCGTGTATGTCCCCTCTCCCTCTGGGAGAGGGCTAGGGTGAGGGTGTTCCCTCGCTCGGTGGTCGCATGCCCCGTCACCGACGCGATACAACCCACCCCTTGGTGGCTCCTCCCGCGCGCTCCTCACGACTCGCCTTGATGCTCGCCCTGGTCCTCGTGGCCGGTGGCTGTGGTCGCTGTGGCTTCCAGCCAGACCCCGGCGTCAAGGTCGTCGTCCCCGCGATGCCCACCACCCTCGACTGGAGCTACTCCGACCCCAACAGCTGGGCCAACTACCCCGTCATGCTCGCCAGCCAGCGCGGGCTCACCACGCTCGCGCCGGACCACTCCGTCCGGCCCGGTCTCGCCGAGCGCTGGGAGCGCTCCCGCACCGCCGAGGGCCACGAGGTCTACACCTTCCACCTCCGGCGGGACGTGCGCTGGTCCGATGGCGTCACCCCCCTCTCCGCCCAGGACTTCGTCCTCGGCTGGCACCGCGCCCTCCAGGGCCGCGAGCGCGGGGAGATGGCCGACCTCCTCGGCGCCGAGGAGGTGCTCGCCCTTCAGGACCAGGGTGCCCCCGCCGAGCGGCTCCAGGCGGCCCTCGCCCGCGTGGGCGTCGAGGCGCTCGACCCGCATACCCTGCGCGTCACCCTGGCCCGCCCCCGCAGCTACTTCCTCGCGCGGCTCGCCAACTTCTACCTGTTCTTCCCCGTGCCCTCCGTGGCCCTCGCCGGCAGGTCCGAGGAGGAGGTGCGCGACTACTTCGACCGGCCTCGCGACGGCCACCCCCTGGCGCTCGGCCCCTACCGCGTCGAGAGCTGGGATCGCGCGGGTGAGCGCGTGCGGCTCGTCCACAACCCGCACTCCGTCTTCCAGCCGCCGCTCGGCCCCGGTGAGCGTCCCGCGCCCGTGCTCACCCTCCTGAAGTCCGAGATCGGCCCCGCCCTCTACGAGCGCGGCCGGGTGGACTTCGTCTTCGTGGACAGCGCCGTCGCCCTCCAGGGCCGTCGCCCGGAGGACCTCCAGCGCGAGCCGCTCCTCTCCACCTATTTCCTCGTCTTCAACACCGAGCGTCCACCGCTCGACCGGCCCGAGGTGCGCCGCGCCATCTCCCGGGCCATCGACCGCGAGGCCCTCATGAAGGGCCTGCTGCCCGCGGCTCGCCCCACCCACGTCCTCCTCCCGCCCGAGCTGCCCGGTGCCGCCACCCCCCAGGCGGCCGCGAGCCTGCCCCACTTCGAGCCCGAGCGGGCCCGTGCGGAGCTCTCCGGAGTGCCCGGGGTGGACCGGCCGCTGCGGCTCGTCTTCCGGGCGGGGGACTCCTTCGTGCCCGAGGTCGCCATCGCCGAGCGCCTGGCCGCGCAGCTCGCCGCCGTGGGCCTCCGGGTGACACTGGACTCGCGCTCGGACTTCTCCGCCGAGGTGGCCCGCCGCACCCCCGAGGGCCCTCGTGCCTACGACCTCTACCTGCGCCGGCTGGGCGCGGACTACGCGCACCCCAATACCTTCTTCACCCTCTTCGAGCGCACCGGACTGCACCAGACGGGCTGGGAGACGCAGCGGGGCGGCGAGCCCATGACCCGCTTCGAGGCGCTCCTGGACGAGGCCGACGCCGAGCCCGACGAGGCCCGCTCGCGTGCCCTCTACGGACAGGCCCAGGCGGTGCTCCTCGACGAGATGGCCGTCATCGCGCCCCTGTACCACCCGGACCGCTACTTCCGGACCCGGGCCTCCCTGCGCGGCGTGGACGTGGACCCCTTCAACTTCCTCTCCCTGCGCGAGCTGCGCCTGGAGACTCCGGCGGAGGTGCGCTGACCCATGTCTCCCGCGCTCGTCCGCCTTGGCCGGCAGCTGGTGCTCGTGCCCATCGTCGCGCTCGCGTCCTACTTCCTCATGGCCGCGCTGCCGCTCACCACCGAGGACGACGCCAAGCGCCAGGTGGCCCCGGAGGTGCTCGCGTCCTACCGGAGGGATCTCGGCCTGGGGCAGCCGCTCGGCTTCCTCCGCCCCTGGGTGAAGCTCTTCCGCGGCGAGCGCCTGGGCACCAGCGCCCAGGGCGTCACCGGCGACGAGCTGCTGTGGAAGCTCTCCGGCAGCGTGGGCGTGGGGCTGGTGGCCCTGGTGCTCGCGCTCGGCTGGGCCCTGGCCTTCGCGCTGCTGCGGGCCCGGTGGAGACGCGGCCGGCTCGCCGTGCTCGGGGACGCGCTGCCGGCCGTGGCCTTCGGGACGCCCGTCTTCATCCCCGCGCTGCTGCTGGCGCCCGCCGTGGTGGAGCGCGGGCACCTGCTGCCCGAGCTGTCCGCGGCGCTCGTCATCTCCGTCTGGCCCGGCATCTTCCTCGGCACGCTGGTGGCGGACGCGCTGGACACGGAGCTGTCCCGGGACTACGTGCGCACCGCGCTCGGCAAGGGCCTGTCTCCGCACTCCGTGCTGTGGCGCCACGTGCTGCCCAACGTGCTGCCCGCGCTGCTGGACGCCGTGGGGCCCGTGGCCACCGCGCTCCTCGCCGGCTCCTTCGCCGCCGAACGCGTCTTCGGCCTGCCGTACTTCGGCCAGCTCTACGTCCTCGCCGTGCTGCAGAAGCAGGTGGCCGTCGTCGTGGTGGCCACCACCGTCTTCGCCTCGCTGCTCGTCGCCGTCGGGCTGGTGGTGGAGCTCGTGCGCCTCTGGGTGGACCCGAGGGCCCGGGAGGTCCGGGCATGAGCACGCGCCGCGTCCCCACACGCGCCTGGGTGGGCCTCGCGCTGCTCGTGGGCCTGGGCCTGGCGAGCTGGCTCTCCGCCCGCGTCTTCCCCGAGGCGCTCGCCTCGACCTGCCCGCTGGGCACGGACCCCACCCATCCCGACCGCACGGTGTGCGAGCTGGCCTTCGGGGGCCTGTGGGTCTCCCTGGCCGTGGGCCTGGTGGCCGGAGCCCTGTCCACCGTGCTGGGGCTTGGCGTGGCCATGGTGGCCCGGGCGGCCGGCGGCACGGTGGAGCACCAGCTCCTGCGCGCGGTGGACGCCGTCTTCGCGCTGCCGGACGTGCTGGTGGTGATGGTGCTCCAACTGGCCGGCCAGTCGATGCTGGACGCGGGCCACGCGGGCGGACTGGGCCCCTTCGGGCTCATGGTGGTGTCCCTGGCCCTGGTGGGCTGGGCGGGCCCGGCGCGCATGTTCCGCAACCGCCTGGCCACGTTGGAAGGCCAGGAGTTCATCGCCGCCTCACGGGCCCTCGGCGCCGGACGGTGGCACCTGCTACGCGTCCACCTCTGGCCCGCGCTGCGCCCCTTCGTGCTCGCCGTCTTCCTCAGCCGCCTGCCGACCGCCATCCTCACCGAGTCCACCGTCAGCTTCTTCGGCATCGCCCGCATGGAGCCGATGTCGCTCGGCCGCTACCTGGGCACCAGCTACGCGGCCCTCATCTACGAGGGCGGCGCCCGGGTGGTGCTCCCCGCGTGGGGGCTGCTGGTGCTGCTCGTGCTTGGTGCCTCGCTGGCCTCCCAGGCGCTCGGGGCAGGGACGCGCCGCGCCTGAGGGGAGCGGCGGTTCGCCCCCGGGGACGTTGCGAGTGTGGAATTCCGGGCAGGAGTGTGGCCGTTCCCACCACACAACCCCCTCTCCCCGGAGCCACCATGTCCATCGTCAACGAGGAGCTCCCCATTGCCACCGGCCACAGCCGCTCCAGGACCCAGGCCGACGACAATCTGAAGCTGGAGCCGGTGAAGGGCTCGGTACTCATCGTGGAGGACGATCCCGCCCACCGCGAGCTGCTGGTGGAGCTGCTGACGCAGTGGGGCTATGCGCCGTTGCCCGTGGGCAGCGCCGAGGAGGCCGAGTTCGCCGTGCGCAACAAGCGCATGGACGCGGCCATCGTCGACGTCTTCCTCCCGGGCCGCAGTGGCACCAACCTGATGGCGCGCCTGCGCGAGAAGTTCCCCCAGGCCGTGCTCATTGGCGTGAGCGCCATGAGCGATGCGTCCATGGCCCGCAAGTGCAAGGGGCTGGGGGCGGATCTGTTCATCGGCAAGCCGCTCGCGCCGGAGAAGCTTGCCCAGGCGCTGCAGTCCCGCCACAACAGCTGGCATTGATCTGCGGGCCGGGTACGAATCGGTTGCGCGGAGGGGGCGAAGGTCGGACACTTCCCCTGTGCAGACACTCGCTCCCGGTTTTCTCGTGGCCATGCCCCAGTTGGGGGACTCGACCTTCAAGCGCTCGGTCATCCTCATGCTCGAGCACAACGAATCGGGTTCCATGGGTCTGGTCATCAACCGGGGCGCCTCGCTGACGCTGGGGGAGCTGGCGAAGAATCAGTCCCTGGGCATCGCCCCCGAGCGGGTCAACCAGCCCGTCTTCGTGGGCGGCCCCGTGGAGCCCCACCGGGGCTTCGTCCTCCACGACGACGAGCGTGTGACGGAGAAGCACGAGGTGGTGCCCGGCCTCTTCCTCAGTCTCACCCTGGATACGCTGGGCCCCCTCCTGAAGGATCCGGCGCCACACCTGCGCTTCTGTCTGGGCTATGCCGGCTGGGGCGCCGGGCAGCTGGAGAGTGAGCTCGCCTCCGGCTCCTGGCTCTACGCCGAGGCTTCCGCACGTCCCGTGCTCGAAGGGGACCCGGGTCTGATATGGGACAGCACCCTGAAGAGCATGGGAGTGGATCCCGCCATGCTCGCGAAGGGGAAGGGACTGAACTGATGCTCGATCCGAATGCCATCCGCCAGAGGATTCTCGGCGCGCTGCCCGGCTCGGAGGTGGACGTGCGCGACACCACCGGGACCGGAGACCACTTCGAGGCGCGCGTGGTGAGCCCCGCCTTCGGTGGGAAGTCCATGGTGGAGCAGCACCAGCTGGTATACGCACCACTCCAGGACTGGCTGAAGTCTGGCGAGCTGCACGCGCTCGCGCTCAAGACCTACTCGCCCGAGCAATGGAAGAAGCTCGGCAATCGCTGACGAGGAAGCCGAATCATGACTCCGGAATTGAAGGCTCGTTTCGACGAGGAGATCCGCAACCACAAGATCGTCCTCTTCATGAAGGGCAACGCGCTGTTCCCGCAGTGCGGCTTCTCCGCGCGGGCGCTGCACATCCTGCAGCAGCACGGGGAGGTGCACACGGTGGACGTGCTGGCCGATCCCGAGGTGCGCCAGGGCATCAAGGAGTACTCCAACTGGCCCACGATTCCCCAGGTGTTCATCAACGGGAAGTTCGTCGGCGGCTCGGACATCCTCATGGAGCTGGAGGAGCGTGGCGAGCTGCCCGATCTGGTCTCCGGCAAATCCCCAGCCTGAGCGCGGGATGTCCACCCGGGACGAGAAGCTCCAACGCATCGTGGAAGCGCGCCTGAAGCTCCGGGCGCGCTTCCTGGAGAAGATGGCGCGCACGCCGGGCCTGAGTGACGAGCGCCCCCAGGGAAGCGGTCCGCCCAACCGGCATGGCATGCCGAAGCTGCCGCCGGATCAGACCGAGACGCGCAAGTGGCCGGTGCTGGACCTGGGCGTGCCGTTCGACCAGCCCTCGCTGGAGGAGTGGGAGCTGCGCATCGACGGCGCGGTGGAGCAGCCCCTCACCCTGAGCTGGACGGACTTCCGGTCGCTGCCCCAGGCCGAGGACACCAGTGACTTCCACTGCGTCACGGGCTGGAGCCTGATGGACGTGCAGTGGAAGGGGGTGCAGCTCGCGACGCTCGCGGCGCTCGCCCGCCCGCTGCCCGAGGCGGGGTTCGTCCTGGCGCACGCGTACGACGGCTACACCACCAACCTGGCGCTCGAGGAAGCCCTCAAGGACGACGTGCTGCTGGTGCACACGTACAATGGCAAGCCGCTGCCGCGCGAGCACGGCGGCCCGGTGCGGATGATCACGCCCCAGCTGTATGCCTGGAAGGGCGCGAAGTGGATCCGCCGCATCGAGTTCCTCCGGCAGGACCAGCCAGGCTTCTGGGAACAACGTGGCTACAGCAATACCGCGCACCCCTGGAGAGACGACCGCTACTCCTGAGCCGGGTCCGGCCGTCGAGCCGGTTCCCGAGCCGGGGCCACTGCTCGTTCCCGTCGCGGATGTGCCCGCCACCGCTCCGTCCGAGGACCCGGTTCCCACGGAGCCGCGGCCCACGCTAGGCGCGCGGGTGCGCGACCTCCGCGCCCGCTACGCGAAGTGGGAGCTGGCGCTCTTCTTCTTCGCGGGCTTCGCCTACGACATCGCCACGCTGCGGCGCATCGACAACGGGTTCGTGCTCACCAAGCAGGGCCTGTACCTGGCCATCCTGGGCCTGTTGCTGCTGCTGGAACTGCGCTGGAGCTGGGGAACGGAGCCGCCACGCCGGCTGGCCCGGGTGTGGCGCTTCCGCGAGGACGCGCTGCACTTCTTCCTCGGCGGGCTGCTGAGCCCGTACACACTCTTCTATTTCAAGAGCGCCTCCGGGCTGACGGCGTTCCTGTTCCTCACGGGCGTCTTCGGGCTGCTGGTGGCCAACGAGCTGCCACGCTTCCGGGCGCTGGGGCCCGTGGTGCGCGTGGGGCTCTACGGCTTCTGTGTCACGTCCTACTTCGCGTACCTGCTGCCCGTGCTGTCCGGCTACTACAGCGGAAAGCTGTTCGTGGCCTCGGCGGGGCTGTCCTGCGGGGTGACGCTGGTCCTCTCCCTGCTGGCGCGCTGGTGGAGCGGGGACTGGCGGCGCACACTGCGGCACGTGGCGCTGCCGGGGCTCGGCATCCAGGCGCTGCTGCTCGGACTCTACCTGCTGAAGGCGATTCCCCCGGTGCCGCTGTCCATGCTGGCCAGCGGCATCTACCACGGCGTGGAGGTGGTGAAGGGACCGAAGGGCCGGGACTACCGGCTGCTCCACGAGCGCTCCGAGTGGAAGCCGTGGCAGCGCGGGGATCAGGACTTCCGCGCGCGTCCGGGCGACAAGGTCTACTTCTTCGCCAGTATCTTCGCGCCCACCAGCTTCAAGCCCCAGCGCGCGGGCGACAAGGGCACCCGGCTCGTCATCCGCTGGTACTACGACGACCCGAAGGCGGGCTGGACGGAGTTCCACTCATACGACGATCTGTACCTGGGGCAGGGCGGGCGTGAGCGGGGTTACCGGACGTTCGCGAGCCTGACCAACCCCTCGCCCGGTGACTGGCGCGTCTCCATGGAGACCGAGGACGGGCGGGAGATCGGCCGGCTGTCCTTCACCGTGACGCCGGATGCGAGCACGGCGCCCCGCATGTTCAAGGCGGACGCGGGGTAGCCCACGGGGAGCACGGGTCAGGCCGCGCTCTGGCGCTGACCCTGGCGGGCGGCGGCGTACCGCTGGAGCGCATCGGCCGCGCGGCGGTGGCCTCCGGCTTCCTGGAGCTCCTTCTGGAACCCGGAGAGGCGGGAGCGGTAGCCCGGGTCCGTGTCGAGGCGCTCGATGGTCTCTCGCAACGCCTTCGGATCCAGGGCCTCTCGGGCCGAGAGCGCCACACCCAGCCCGAGCTCGCTCACGCGCGAGGCATTGAGCGGCTGATCCCCGAACTGAGGGAAGACGGCCAGCGGCACGCCATGCCAGAGGCCCTCCATGGTGGAGTTCATGCCGCCGTGGGTGATGAAGACGCGGGCGCGCTGGAGCACGTCGAGCTGGGGCACACGCTGGCGCACGAGGAAGTTGGAGGGCACCGGGCCGAGCGCGGCCAGGTCCACGCCCTTGCCGCACGCCATCACCACCTGCCAGCGGGTATCGCGGAAGGCCTCGAAGCAGGCCTTGTAGAAGTCGGGCCGCTGGTTCATGGGCGTGGTGCCCAGCGAGATGAGCAGCACGGGCTTGCCGTCGAGCTGTTCCAGCGGGAAGTCTCCCCGGTCGTTGCGCGGCAGGACGGACGGGCCGACGAACAGGAAGCGCTCGTCGAAGAGCCCGGCATCGGGCTGGTACGTCCGGGGGATGGGGATGAGGTTCAGGTCCTCGACGGATGCGAACGCCGAGCGCATTCCCATGCGCGGCACCCCGTGGCGCCAGTGGAGCACCTCGGAGGTCCACATCAGCTCGAGCAGGGCCAGCAGGGCCCGCGGAGGTGGAAGGCCCTTCATGTTCTTCTTCATCTCGCGCTGGATCGTCGGGGAGTGGCTCAGCCCGAAGCTCGTCTGGAAGATGGCGCTGGGCAGATGAAGCATCCCGGCGATGGCGCGGCCCCACATGGCCATCGGGTCGTAGACGATGCAGTGGGCCTGCTCGGATCGGGCCTGCTCCGCCAGCCTGGGGACCTCCCGCAGTCCCTGGCGCATGAGGCCGAGAAGCAATGGCATCAACCGCTCGAGCGCCGGTCCAGTCCCTCCCCCGGACAAGGAGGAGGGGATGGTGAGTCCGTCATCGAGCAACCGGAGCGACGCCCCGGTGTTGCGGACCGCCGCCTCGAACTCCCGCGTCACATGGACGACGACCTCGTCTCCCCGAGAGACCAGCTCCTGGAAGAGAGGAAGCATCGGGTTGACGTGGCCATGGGCCGGGGCGGGATAGAAGAGGAATTTCATGCGCGTCGTTTATGCGCCGGGCGGGACCGTGACGCCAGCCCCTGTCCATGCGGTATCTCCCCAACCGTTTCCAGCCCTGCGCGTGCTCTGGGACGAGAACGGACCTCGGACGGCATCTCTCTCGGGAGTGACGTTCCCGTAGACGCGGAATAGATTGAACAATGCGCTACGTCCTCCTGGCCCTGCTGGTGCTCGTGGGCCTTCCCGGTCCCGCGTGGGCCCAACCCGCGAGCCCGTACACCCCGTGGATCGCCGGCGTGCCGGTGTCCTGCAAGTCCTCCTCGGGAATGCCGGTGGCCTTCGTGCCGAACACCTCGCTCGCGGACGTCGGGCTGTCGTTCCCCGCGTGGCCCGACGTGCCGTCGCACGTCGAGTACAACCCCGGGCTGCTGGCGCGGTTGCCACCGGTGGTGCAGCTCTTCTGGTTCGGTCACGTGTGCGCGCATCAGGCCCTCGCCGAGGGGCTGAGCGAGGAGAGCGCGGACTGCGGGTCCATCCGACTGCTGAAGCAACAGGGGCTCGTGTCACGCGCGCAGGTCGTCGAGCTCCAGTCGTATCTGTCGAACGCTCCGATGGTGGTGCCCTGGGGCCACCGGCCGACACCCACGCGTGCGGGGTTGCTCCTCGCGTGCTTCGATCGGGCTCCCGGAGCCGGAGTGTTCAACGGGCAGTCCGGGTCGGTGGGGATTCCAGAGGGGGAGGCGAAGCCAGGCGTGAAGCGCTGGCGCTTCTGCAGCTACATCCCCGGAGTGTCCGCGCCCACCTCGAGCGGCCATGCCTCCCAGGACGCTTGTGAGAAGGAGCGCACGAAGCTCCTGCGGAAGGCCGCGGGCCATGTCGTCAGTGCATGCGTCCTGACCGCCTCGGAGCGGTGTCGGGCGGTCGTCCCCTGACGCCGGTGTGCTAGGACTCGCGTCCATGGCCCGTTACATCGCCCTGCTGCGCGGTATCAACGTGGGTGGCAACAAGAAGGTCCCGATGGCGCGGCTCCGTGAGCTGCTGGAGGGACTCGGCTACACGGACGTCGCGACCCTCCTCCAGAGCGGCAACGCCGTCTTCACGAGCAAGGAGAAGAACCCGGCGCAAGTCGTCAAGCGGATAGAGGCGGCCATTGCCAAGGAGTTCGGCTTCGAGGTCTCCGTCGTCGTCCGTACCCGGGACGAGCTGGCCGCGGTGATCAAGGTGAATCCCCTGCCTGGCGCCGAGGAGGCCCCCTCGCAGTTCCTCGTGACGTTCCTGTCCGACGTACCTGAGCCGAAGCGGATCAAGGAGATCGATCCGGCGGCGTACCTGCCGGACGAGTTTCGCGTGGTCGGGCGTGAGATCTACGCCTGGTTCCCGAAGGGCATCCGGGATTCGAAGCTGGCCACCGTGCTCGGCAGTGCGCGCCTGGGGGTCATCCCGACCGCCCGTAACTGGAACACCGTCACGAAGCTCCTGGAGCTCGCCGACCGCTGAACCGTCACGGCTCGGATTCAGCCCATGCGGCTGGGGGTGCAGCTTGTCCGTTCCTCATGTGGGGTCGCGCTCAGCGGGTACACAGTTGCGTGCTCTGATGGGCGGCTGGGTCCTCATCGTCCTCTTTCTCCATTCCGCCTGTGCCACGGGTAGCGGTACTGCGGGGAGTGCCTATCGGCCCTCAACACCTCCTCCAACACCGTCGGAGCGAGTGTCCTTCGGCGCGGAGCCCGGCCTCGAGTCGGCCAGCGTGTACGCCGTGGACTTCATGGAGCCGGGGGCCGTCTCCACCCGGCCGGTGCCCATCGACAGGGCTGAATTCCAGCGCGCCGTCCAGAGGCTCTCACGCGACGTGCGGCTGATGGGGAGTCCACGAGAGGCCGCCCGAGAGCTGCTGAAGCTGTCGAAGCAGTCGCGACAAGACGTCGAGACCATCGCCATGACGGGGCTATGGCTGCTCGAGGGTTACCGTGAGCAGACCTTCTCCTTCGTTCCCGTGAGCCAGACGGGCCCGGTCCCCCTCACGCCCGAGGCGGATGAAGCCCTGAAGGCGAAGTACCTGAAGTGGTGTGAGCACCGGGGCGGAGGAGATTGCCTGGGCCTGCTGGAGGATGGGCCCTACCTGCGTGCGGACGACAGGAGAACGCTGGCGCTAGCGTTGGCCTTCGGCTCGGTGCTCGACGAGACGCGCGAGGCTCTGGGGCGCCAGCTGCTGGACGTACGGGCACTGGTGTCCATGGCCGTCTGGACGGTGGCTCTGTACTGCATGATGTGGGTGGTGCCCGAGCCGACGACCAAGGCGGTGGCCGCCAGCCTGACCGTCATCCTGATGGGGTGGCTGGGTCTCCAGACGGTGTACGAGCTGATGGACGGCTGGGCCCGCATGGCCGATGTCGCGCACCACGCCAGCACCTTCGAGGAGTTGCGCACGGCGGGCGGGGAATTCGGGAAGGTGCTGGGCGAGGACGCGGCCAGGGCGATGATTCTGGCGGTGGCCACGCTCAGCGGACACACGCTGGGGCAGGTGGCCTCGCGGGTAAAGTCGCTTCCGGGCTTCAACTTCGCGGGAGCGCAGTTCGAGGCTCAGGGCGGTGCCGTCGTCATGGCGCACGCGGAGGCCATGGAGGCGAGGCTCGCGACGGAGGGGGCCCTGGCCAGAGCGGTGGCGGTGGTGGAAACGGTGGCCACCTCACCGCAGGGCCCCATGGCCGTGGTGATGTTCAAGAAGGGGCAGGGTAGTGGAGCGGGAATGACCCCTGGGGGCCGCTCTTCCGAAACAGTCATCCGTCATCGGGGCGGCAACCGGCAGGTGGAACTCAGCGACGGCCAGCGCTGGCATTTGCCACGGGGCAAGTCGGCCGCGGACATTCCAGCCGAGGACAGGGTGGGGGACATGCTCCAAGAGGCCGTTACCCGTGCCGCGAAGGAGTGGGGGCCCGACAAGCGCTCTTTCAACGAGAACAAGGCCATCAACGAGGCTCTGGAGCGAGGAGAATACTGGCTGGCGCGGCTGTTGGAGCGCGAGGCCCGAGGGCGCTACGTGCAAAATGAGGTGAAACTCAAGTTCGAGAAACTCTACAAGTTCAACCTCAACAAGGGCATTGACGTGGTTGACCCAGCGACAGGCCGCCAGTACGAGATTCTCTCCGGGACGGCGTCGAACATGGCGCGGCATGGCAGGCGCATGTCGGGCGAGTTCTTCCGGATGCTCACCTTCTGAAAGGGGCGGCAATGGACTGGCTCGGTAACGTCGTCTTCGAGGACCGCGAAATCGAAAACGAGCGGCTGGAACTGACGGACAAGAATGCGAACTACATCCTCGGCCCCGACCTGACGCTGAGGAACTGTACCCTCGTGCTGAAGGTGTCCGCTCGGCGCCTGAGCCTCAAGCAGCCCCGCTTCATCGACTGCACCTTCGAGGTGAAGCAGGAGTTGAAGAACCACCAGGCCTGGGTGGCCGCGTCCCTGAAGGGTTGCCGGTTCAAAGGGCGGCTGTCAGGGTGCGACTTCGGACACTGGCCCGAATACAGCAGCCAGCCGTGGTATCAGCACGGCTCCATCGAGGACTGCGACTTCACGGAGGCCCGCCTGGATGGCTGCCGCATCATGGGCTCTGACCCTGCCACCATTCGCTTTCCCAAGTGGCCCTGCTTCACCATCCTAGACCCCATCGGCCGTGCCTCCGAGCTGCGCAGCGTCAAGTGGCCGGGCCGATTTGGCCGTATCGTCATCGAGGACCTGCACAAACAACCGGCCCCCACCAGGTCCGTGACCTTGTCCGCTACCGTCGAGGCAAAGCACTTCGAGACCACTCCAGAAGAGCTCAAGGCCGTCATCGAGAAGTTCGACTGCATCGTCTTCTGACCAGGGCGCGTCTCCCCGGGGAAGCCAGACACGAAAGCAGCTGCCTCCTCCCGGCCGCTCTTCCACGAGGACCCGCCCACCGACGCCCTCGACGAGCTGCCGCACGATGGTCCGGAGGGATTCCGGGTCCCCGGTCCTCGCAGCGCAACTCCACTTCCTCGGGAGTGCTCCGCAGCGACAAGCAATGCATCCATGGCCTTGCCGCCGTCCGCTACATCGCGAGGTGTGTCATTCCCGGTGTGGAGCAGCATTGCGGACCGCGCGAGGCGGAACTCCGCGCAAGCGCGGTGACGGTTTGACGGGGCCGCGGTGTTCCATGGGGAGGAGGAACAGCATCCATGGATTTTCAATTACCCGTCACCCAGGCTGGAACGCCCCCGCGTCTCGGGCCCATCCTGTCTCGCCCATCCGTGCGGCTGGCGCTCGCCGCCGTGATATCTGTTGCCGCTCTTCTCTCTTCCCCGGCCCGCGCCGATGAATCGCCGACGCGCCTTCCGCTGACCGTGGCGTACCTTGGAGAGACGCTCGTTCATCCGGGACTTACCGTTGGGACGGAGCTGAGCCTGGTCCGTGGTGGCAGCGGTGCCATCGTTCTGACGGGCAATCTGGGCGGCTACGTCCACCCGCGCAACCACGTGGGGCTCTTCGCCTCCGCCGAGGTAGGCGGACGCCTCACGGCGTCCTTTGGCCTGTATGGAGAGCTGCTCGCCGGTGCTGGTTACCTGCACACCTTCCTGCAAGGCCCGGCCTATGGGGTCTCGCCGGACGGCGCCGTGCAGCCGGCCGCGGATGCTGGCAGGCCTGCCCTCATGCCCACCGCCAGCCTGGGTCTGGGCTGGGACCTGCAACGCAATGGAGTGGCCCCGCTTGCCCTCTTCACCCGCGCGACGCTCTTCGGTCAATTCCCCTTCAACCAGCGGCTGTTGCCCCATGCGGCCGTGCAACTCGGAGTCCGCTTCCAATGAGAACCCTCGCGACCGTCGCCCTGTTGCTCGCCGCGCTCCTGACTGGCTGCGGCCGGTTCCAGACCGAGGGCGATTTCTTCTTCGTGCGCAGTGCCGGCGCGGACCTGCCGGTGTGGGTGCGTGGCAACACGGACTCCGGTGTCTTCATGGTGGTGCTCGCCGGAGGCCCTGGCAATTCGAGCATGTCCTATCTGTCGCCCGTCACGGAGTCCCTCGAGGAGAAGTACGCCGTCGTCTACTGGGACCAGCGTGCCACCGGGGTGGCCCAGGGCAACCCCACACCCGAGACGATCTCGCTCGCGCAGTTCGTCGCGGACACCCACGCCGTCATCAGCACGCTTCGCCAGCGCCATGATGTCCAGAAGCTCTTCCTCTTGGGCCCGAGCTGGGGCGGCACCCTGGGGACCGCCTATCTCCTCGAGCACCAGGAGGGCGTGGCCGGATGGATCGACCTGGATGGCAACCACGACTGGCAGAAGAACTGGGACTTCGCGCTCGACTACGTGAAGGTCCACGCCGAGCGGAAGCTGGCCGCGGGCGAGGAGGTGGACACGTGGCGCGGCGTTCCCGAGTGGGCCGAGTCGATGAAGGGGACGCGGATCATCAGCGACAACCTCTGGAAATGGCAGCGCCTGTGCACCAAGGCGGGGGGCTACTTCCATGAGCCGTCGAATTCGCCCGGCCTTGGCGCGGAGCTGCTGCTCTTCTCGCCCTTCTCGTTTGGGGCCATGCTCACGAACAACGGTATCGTCCTCGAGAAGCTCCTCTCCGACGACGCCTTCTACGACGCGCTGCAGATGTCCTCGAAGCTCTCGCGCATCACCATCCCCTCACTCGTGCTGTGGGGGCGGCACGACGGCGCGGTGCCGGTCGCCATGGCGCACGACGCCTATGACAACCTGGGTACACCTCCCGAGCACAAGTTCCTCGTCATCTTCGAGAAGTCCGCGCACATGGCACCCTTCGAGGAGCCCGAGGCCTTCCTCACCGCGGTGACTCAGTTCATCGAGAAGTACCGCTGAGCCAGCGCGGGCTCAGGGCTACTCGCGCGCGATTCCACTCCTCTCGTCATGACAGGGTCCGGCGAGCAGTTACGCTCTCTGGAGCATCCTCGACGAGCAGGAGTCTCTTTCCGTCCATGCCCGGAGTATAGCTTTCGGGCCGAAAGCGCAGAGTCCGGTGCTCACGCCGAACACACTTACCGTGCCGGGTGGACCGTCATGGGCTCACGTTGACGTTCTGGATGAGGGCGGTGCCCGCGAAGACGTTGATGCCGAATCTCCCGCTGGCATAAGCCGTGTCGGTGGCGTCGATGACGGGTACGGTTCCGTTGTCCAGATACACCTGGAAGCGTGACCCGTTGGCGACCACCTTGAGGTGGTACGTCCGGCCCGCCACGATGGGCGTCGGGTACACGGCGACGTCCCGCCCCGGACGCCAGAGTTTGACGAACCCCGAGGTGTCTACGTTGGCCGTGTAATGCTGGGTCGCATTGGCATTGGCCCGGAACGTCAGGGCCGCCGCCACGCCATTGACCACGCGCACATCTCCCTCGTAGGTGAAGTTGCCGCCCGTCTGCGAGCTGAGGAGGAAGCCGTCACCCGCTACGGAGCCCTGCTTGCCGCCACCGAGCGGCTCGGTCCACGTGCCCGCGGTGGGGCTCCACGGTCCGGCGAGATTGGTGCGGAAGCCGGTGGCGTTCACCTGGACGTTCTGGATGAGGACGGTGCCTTCGTAGACATTCATCCCGAAGCGCCCGCTGACATACGCGGTATCGGTGGCGTCGATGATGGGTACGGTTCCATTGTCCAGGTACACCAGGAAGCGCGAGCCCGTGGCCACCACCTTCAGGTGATACGTCCGGCCCATGGCGATGGGCATCGGGTACACGGCGACGTCGCGTCCGGGCCTCCACAGCTTGACGAACCCCGCGGTGTCCACGTTGAGCGTGTAGTGCTGGGTCGCATCGGCGCTGGCCCGGAACGTCAGGGCCGCGGCCCTCCCGCTGACCACGCGCACGTCACCCTCGTAGGTGAAGTCCGTGCCCGTCTGCTCACTGAGATAGAAACCGTTGGTGAAGCTTCCCGCCGCGCCCTGCTTGCCGCCAGTCACATCGGTCCAGGTGCCACCCACCGCCTTCCAGCTCCCGGAGAGGTTGGTGTCGAGCACGGACTCGCGGGTCCCCCAGGCGGAGCCCAGCCGGTAGAGCTCCAGCGAGACCAGCTTCACCGAGCCTCCTTCCGCGTAGAGGCGGATACCCTGACTGGCCGGCGCGGAGTCGAAGCGGACGTTGTCGGTCACCGACAGCCGGCCGTCATTGCCGAAGATCTCCAACTGGCCCCGGTCCACGAGCAGCCGCATCTTCACCCGGCCATTGATGGGTGCCAGCGGCGCCCCGTACAGCGTCTGCGCGGCCCGGTCATATGTCACCAGCCGATCCGCGGACCCATCCGCGCGGGCGTGGAGCTTGAACCCGAAGCGCGAGGCCGTGGCCCCCGTGAGGTCGAACTCCGCGATGAGCTCGTACGTGTCGGCGGAGGTGCCGGCGAGCGGATCACTGGCCGGGTCGGTGGTGATCGTCCGGCTGGTCCATGCCGCGCTCGAGGTGCGCAGCGATTGCAACTCCGCGATCGGGGTACGGGTGATCCGCACGCCCTCGGGGAACGTCTTCAGCTTCAGCTCGGCGGGAAACGAGGCACTGCCCGTCCAGACACTCCCGGCATTGCCCGGCATCCACACCATCTGGACGGTGCGCCCGTCGGGCATGTTGCTGAAGACGAGCCCCGCGTAGAACGAGCCATCGAAGCTGTTGCGGCCCATGTCCATCCGCTGGGGCGTGGTCCACTCGGGGGTAAACGTCGTGCCGTTGAACGCGCCGAGGACGTACTCGCCACTCGCATCCGTCATGACCCAGCGGGTGTTGGCCGCGTTGCCGTCCACCGCGAGGGGAAAGAAGTCCGGGCACTCGAAGAGCCAACCCGCCGCGTACCGGCTGCGCCAGGTCCAGTGCAGCAGGTCCGGCGAGTCGTAGAGGTCCACGCCGTTGCCCCCGGCGTCGGACCAGACGACCATCACCCACCGCGACGTCGGCGCGTGCCAGAACACCTTGGGATCCCGGCTGGTGCCCGCGGGCGTCACGACCTTGCGGCCGCCATCGTAGGTCTGGAACGTCCGGCCCGCGTCGTTGCTGTAATGGACGATGACCCCATTGGTTCCGGAGAACACGACGATGGGGTACTCGGCTCCGGTGCGCAGGCCGGAGGTGTTGTTGACATCGACGACCCCACCGCCGGACCACAGGTCCCCGGGGTGAACCCCGGGCTCGAGCGCCATCGGCTTCTGGGTCCAGTGCACCAGGTCGGGGCTGGTGGCGTGTCCCCAGTGCATGGTGTCCCAGGCCAGCCCGTGGGGATTGTGTTGGAAGAAGAGGTGGTAGGTGCCGTTGTAGTAGAGCGGCGCGTTGACATCGTTCATCCAGCCCCCGCGAGAGCTGAAGTGGAACTGTCCGCGATACGGCTCCGTGTAGCCGGTCGCCGGGTAGGGGAATTCCGGGTACTCGTTCACGGTGCCCGCATGGCTCGGAAAGCCTGGCAGCACGAAGGCGAGTGCCGCGACGAGCAGGGGAACGACATGACGGGTGGAACCAGGTTTCACGGGCGAGACCCCTCGGGACGACAAGATGGAGGAGTTCGGGTTCTACCATGTATTCCAGTGAATACTTGGAATTCCTGGTCCAGCTCAATAGTCGCCGACGTTCTCGGCGGCGATCTCGTGGCGGCCGAACTGCGCGATGACGAGCCGGCGCCGGCGCCCGGACGCGTTGAGAGAGCCGGCATGCCAGACGTGAGAGCTGAAGACGATGACGTCTCCCGCACGGGCCTCCAGCACGCGCTCGGCGGGGTGGACACTCTGGGGTTGGGCGTATGAGCCACGTGGGACGCGTGCCCAACGGTGACTGCCGGGCACGATGCGTGTGGCTCCATTGTCGAGGGCCATGTCGTCGAGCACCCAGAACGCATTGACGAGGAGCTGTCGCTCGGGAGGGGTCGGGCCCTTCCAGTCGACATGGAGCCCCTGGCGCCCGTGGCCGTGAGGAGGCGCGCGGCCTTTGATCCGCAGCACGTGGACGTCGTCATCGAGCAGCGCGCTCACCGCGGCCAGGACGCGAGGATGCGTCTGGCAGACCGCGAAGTCCGGCTCCGTGCCGAGGTCGGGTCCCCAGTTGATGCCCACACTGTCGTTCGGCGATGCGGCGGCGAGGCGATCCCAGGTCGCGTGCATCGCCGCGAGCTCCTTCTCGGACAGCACGCGCGGGAGATGCAGCCAGCCCTCGAGCTCGAGCTGGCGCAGGGCCTGATTGTCCATGCCTCTCAGGATGCACCCTCACGTCGCGTCAGGGTCAACCGGGTGCTTCCTGGATGAGAATTTCCGCCCGAGTGGCAACTCGCTCGACGGTCGCCTGACTGGATTACCATTGGCGAACCATGCTCTTCGGAAAGAAAGCACCGCCCACGCGCTCGGAGCTCATCACCGAAGCCGATCGTGCCCGGTCCAAGGGCAAGCTCAAGAAGGCCGTGGCCGGGTATCGCAAGGCGTTGGAGCTGGAGCCGAAGGATCCCGCCGTCCACGTGAAGCTGGCGCCGCTGCTGGCGCGGACGAACGAGCACGAGGCGGCGCTCCAGAGCTTCCGGACCGCCGCCCAGAGCCACCTGGACAAGGGCTTCGCGGACAAGGCGCTGGCCGTCTACACGCAGGCGGCGGAGACGTTCCCGGCCCAGGTGGCCCTCTGGCAGCAGGTGGCGCAGATGAACCTCTCCCGGGGGCACCGCGCCGACGCGGTGAGGATGCTCCTGCGAGGCCGGCTGTACCTGCGCCGGAAGGCCGAGCGGCCGGTGGCCATCATCCTCTTGAAGGAAGCGCTCACGCTGGACCCCGCGCTCTTCGCTCCGAGGCTGGACCTGGCGCGGCTGCTCGCCAGCCAGGGTCAGAAGGCCGAGGCGATGGCCCTGCTCGACCCGATGGAGAAGTCATTGGAGGGCGCGCAACTGCGGCAGGTGCGCTGGGCGATGCTGTGTGTCACCCCCAGCGTGGGAGCGGGGTGGCGGTGGCTGCGCGCCGCGCTGACGGGGCGTTGAGGGCCGGGCCCGTTCCCGGTAGTAGCATGGGGTGCTTCCCATGCCGTCCGACGCCTTCACCACGCTCTTCGCCGCACAGCCCGTCATGCTCGCTCCCATGGAGGACGTGAGCGATGCCGTCTTCCGGCGCATCTGCCGCCGGCTGGGCGCGGACGTGTGTTTCACCGAGTTCGTCAACGTGGACTCCCTGCTGCTGGGGTGTTCCCGCAACGAGCGCAAGCTGCGGCTGACGGAGGACGACCAGCCCACCGCCATTCAAATCTACGGCGCGGATCCGGCGAAGCTGGTGGAGGCGGCGCGCATCGCCGAGGCGGCGCGGCCCGCCTTCATCGACATCAACTGCGGGTGCTGGGTGCCACGCATCGCCCGGCGGGGCGCGGGCTCGGGCTGGCTGAGGGATCCAGAGGCCATGGTGGCCATGGCGGAGCGGGTGGTACGCGCGGTGTCCCTGCCCGTGACGGTGAAGACACGCATCGGCCTGGGGCCGGAGGACCAGATGCCCATCGTGGAGCTGGCCGGCCGGTTGGAGGAGGTGGGCGTGCGTGCCCTCACCGTCCACTGCCGTACCGCGAAGATGGGCTACACGGGCACCGCGGACTGGCGCTGGGCGGCTCTGGCCCAGGCGCAGGTGCGCATGCCCGTCGTCGTCAACGGGGACATCCGCACCGCGGCGGACGTGCGGCGTGCACTCGCGGAGACGGGCTGCGCGGGCGCGATGCTGGGGCGGGGTGCCATCGAGCACCCCTGGGTGTTCCGCGAGGTGAAGGCCCAGCGCGCGGGCCTCACCCCCATTCCTCCGACACCCTCCGAGCGCCTGGGCCTGCTGCGCGAGCACCTGCTCGCCAACGTGGCCGTGCGCGGGAAGGGCTGGGGCGTGCCGTACACGCGCCGCTATCTGGCGGGCTACCTGCGTGACGTGGAGGGCGGCGCCGAGCTGCGCGCGCACCTCAACACTTCCGGAGAGCTCGACGACTGGCTGGAGCGCATCTCCGCGCTGGAAGCGCGCGTCATCCCGGTTCAGCGGGAGTGCACCGTCAGCGTGACCTCCGGGTAGTCCCCCGTGCCCCCCTGGAGGAGCGGAGACTCGCCGCTGCCCTTCACCCGCTCGTCCGCGAAGGCGAGCACCCAGGCGCGGGTGATGGAGGCGGCGCGCTCCGCCGGCTCCAGCGTTCCCGTGTCGAGGCTGTCGGCGGTCACCTTCGAATCGTAGGCCTTCATCAGCTCCAGCAGGAGCGGCAGGTCCGAGAAGGTGAGGTGCCCGGACTGGGCGACCGCGACCGCGTAGACCGGGGCGCGCCTGTCCTCGATGAAGGAGCGATGGGTGCCATCGTCGATCGCCCGGGTGTGCATCACGAGGAAGGGTTGGGTGACGCCCTTCTTCCAGGAGCCCTGGAAGGTGCCGTCGATGTTGGCGCAGGCTCGCACGCCCGGCTCCTTCTGGCAGATGATGGCCGATGCGGCCCCACCGACGGAGTGGCCGAAGACGCCCACGCGCTCCAGGTCGAGCCTCCCGGTGAAGCGCCCCTGGGCGTCCCCCGCATCGAGCGCCCGCACCTGGGAGAGGACGAAGCGCAGATCCGCCACCGTCACGTCGAAGAAGGGCGTGCCGAAGAGGCCGCCGGGCTCCTCGGTGTTGGGGGCATAGCGGCCGTCGGGGAAGATGACGGCGCCGGTGGTGTACGTGTGCGAGGTGGCGACCACCACGTAGCCATGGCTGGCGAGCTCCTCCAGCAGCGATGTGTAGAGGGTGGGCGGGACGCCGGCTCCGGGTGAGAAGAGGAGGACGGGGAAGCGGGCATCGGCCGCGAGCGGAGCCTCGGCCACCGCGTGTGCATGGACGAAATCCAGCAGGCGGGCGGGTGTGTCGAGTCCATCTCCCTTCAGCTGTGCGATGCCCTCGCGGCGCACGAGGAAGTAGGGCGCGGGCTGGGCCCGGGGAGGCGGCGAGGCGGGGTACCACACGCGCACCATCAGCTCGCGCTTGTCCTTCTTGGCGTCGGAGAACGTCTCGTCGCGCGAGGTGTCCACCCAGTCGAAGGTGGTGGTGCCCACCGCGTAGGAGCCCGTGGGGGCGGGTAGCCGGTTGAGAAGGTGGCCCGAGGCGTGTGCCCGGTCACAGCCGCTCACCTCCGCGCCGGAGCGGGTTCTCGCCTCCAGCTTCAGGCGGCTCACCTCGGCGTGGAGGACGCCCTGGTCCACCAGCGCGGGGAGCGGGAAGCGCAGCACGGCGTCCAGCTGGCCGTCTCCGTTCACGTCCTCCTCGCGGAGCGCGGCTTCGGCGGCGACGTTCGGGGCGGAGCCGTCCGGGTCGGACAACGAGGCGGTGGCCGGGTCCAGCGTGCGCGCGTCGAGCGTCGCGTCTCCGAGCACGGCCACCTCGAGGGCGCCGGTGCCCGACAGGTCCACGGCATTCGGGTAGGCCCCCGGGAGCACGTCGAGCACCGTGGGGCCGGTGCAGACCTCGGGAGGCGGCGCTGGAGGCGGCTTCCCGCCGCCGCATCCGGTGGCGAGCACCGTGGCGGCGGCGAGCGAGGCGAACAGGTGGGACGGCTTCGGGAGCACGGGTCATCTCCTGGCGTGGCTTCGAGGACGCAACGCCAGGAGAACACCATCCGCCCGCGCGGGTGTTACTTCTTCTCGCTCCAGATCTGCTTCATCCAGGCCTCGACGTCCTTCGCCTGGCGAGGAATGTCCTCGGAGAGCACGCGGCAGCCCGTCTTCGTCACCAGGACGTCATCCTCGATGCGCACGCCGATGCCCCGGTACTTCGCCGGTACCGTCAGGTCGTCCTTCTGGAAGTACAGGCCCGGCTCCACCGTCAGCACCATGCCCGCCTTCAGCTTGCCGTACTTGTACGCCTCCTGCCTCGCCTGCGCGCAGTCGTGCACGTCCAGGCCCAGCATGTGGCTGACGTTGTGCAGCGAGTAGCGCTTGTAGAACTGGTTCTCGTCCTTCAGCGCCTCCTCCGGCTTCGTCTTCAGGATGCCCAGCGCGTACAGGCCCTCGGCCAGCACCCGCATCGCCACCCGGTTGGGCTCCATGAAGTCGTTGCCCGGCTTCACCGCGTCGATGGCCCGGTCCTGCGCCTCCAGCACCAGCTCGTAGATTTCCCGCTGCTCCTTGGAGAACTTGCCGGAGATGGGCAGCGTGCGCGTGATGTCCGCCGTGTAGAGGCTGTTGCCCTCCACGCCCGCGTCCAGCAGCAGCAGCTCGCCCTTCTTGATGTCGCCGTCGTTGCGCGTCCAGTGCAGCACGCACGCGTGGTGGCCCGCCGCGGCGATGGTGCCGTAGCCCACGTCATTGCCCTCCACCCGCGCGCGCAGGTTGAAGACACCCTCCACCTCGCGCTCGCTCCGCGCCGCCTTCAGCCGGCGGATGACGTCCTCGAAGCCCCGGTGCGTGGAGTCGATGGCCGCCTCCAGCTCGCGCACCTCCTGCTTGTCCTTGAGGAGCCGCATCTCGGACAGCGCCGTGGCCAACTGCTTGTCCCGCTCGGCGTGCTCCGGCACCGCTCCATCCACCTTCGCCGAGTGGCCGCGCAGCACGCGCGAGGGCAGCGCCACCGCGCCCTTCAGGCCCTCCAGGAACGCGGGGAGCTCCGGCAGGCCACGCGCCTCACGCACGCCGAAGCGCACCTGGCTCTCCTTCACGCCCAGCCGCGGACCCACCCACAGCTCGCCCTTCACGCGGTCCGTGAAGAAGGTGGAGTTGCTACGGCCCGGGTTCGGCTCCACGAAGAGGATGTCCGTGTGGCCACCCCCCTCCTTGGGCTGGAGCACCAGCACGCAGTCGGGCTCCATGTTGCCCGTCAGGTAGTAGAAGTCCGTGCCCGGCCGGAAGCGATAGTAGGTGTCGTTGGCGCGCACCTTCTCGTGGCCGGTGGGAATGACGAGCGTCTCGCCCGGGAAGAGCTTCGAGAGCGCCCGGCGGCGGGCCTCGAACGCGTCCGCGTTCTTCAGCTTCGGAGGCGGCTTGCCGCTCTGGGGCTTCCACCCCTGCATCATGAAGTCGAGCAGCGCGGGCGGTGGCACCGTGTCGTGGCTGGCGGGCTTCGCCTTCGTCTCCGACTCGGGAGTCACCAGGGATTGCTGCTCCGGCGCCTCGTCCTGCTGGGGCGCGTTCACTGCGACGGCTTGGGCTCGGGTTCGGGTCGTCTTCGCCATGGGACGACTCTTGAACATCCCCACGCGCTCCTTCAAGCCTGATGCACTACGTCGTGCGCGCGATGTCCTCCCTTAGAAGTGCCAGTTGACCGAGCAGGACGGGGACGGCCGTCTCCACCCGGAGGATGCGCGGCCCCAGCGAGAAGGGGTGGAAGCCGTGTGCCTCCAGCAATTCCGCCTCGAAGGGCACCCAGCCGCCGTCCGGCCCCACGGCCAGCACCATCCGGGGGGCCGTCTGCACGCCTACCCGGGTGAGTGGCTGTCTCGCCGGCGGGTGGGGGAGGAGCCGGAGGGCCTGGGTGCCGAAGATGGCGTCCAGCTCGTCCTCGACGAAGGGGCGGAAGCGCTCGCGGACGAGCACCTCGGGCAGACGGGTATCCCGGGCCTGCTCCAATCCCTGGAGGAGGAGCTCCTCGATGAAGTCGGGGGCCAGCACCTTGGAGTCGAAGTAGCTCTTCTCCACCCGGGCCGCGTTGACGAGCACCACCCGGTCCACGCCGAGCTGCGCCACCGCGGGCAGCACCCGCTTGAGGGCCTTGGGGCGGGGAATGGCGAGCAGCAGATCCACTCCGGCCCTCGGGGGAGGCGGGTCGGTGAGGGTGACGCGCAGGCGCAGCAGGCCGGGGGTGTTCTCCAGCACCTCGCCGGTGCCCACGAGCCCGCCGAGCTTCCCGACGCGCAGCGTCTCCCCGGGCTCGGCGCGCAGCACCTCGCGAGCGTGCTGGGCGCGGCGGCCGGTCATCTGGACGGTGCCGTCCGGGAGGAAATCGGAGTCCTGGAGGAGCAGGAGGTTCAAGGTGGCTCCGTGCTTATCACTCCTCCCCGCCGGCTCAGGTGCCCGCGGGCTCCTGCTGGGCGATCGCCTCGATCTCCTCGTTGCCCAGCTCCAGCTTCGCCTCGGAACCGCTCCACACGAACGGGATGCCCGGCTGACGGTAGAGGTTGGCCGGGATGTTCCGCGCCAGCTTCGCGTGCAGCTCCGGCAGCTTCGACCAGTGCAGCCCCTGCTTGGAGTGGTGCGCGGTGTGGTAGCCCAGGTTCCCCGTCATCAGGTTATAGCCCCGGTGCAGGATGTTGTACGACGCCTCGTTGTGGTCCTTCGTCTCCAGGCCCACGTGGTGGAAGTAGGTGGCCCACGCCGTCAGGTAGAGCGACAGGCACATGGGCAGCAGGAAGACGAAGAGCGCGTTGTACCAGTTGTGCCAGAACAGCACGCCGAGCAGCGCCAGCTGCAGCAGGCCCATGCTCACGAAGATGCGCCGCGCCTGGGGGTACTTCTTCCCCACCTGGAAGGCCCTGGGATAGGCCGAGAGCGTCGTCTTGAGCGCGTACTCCATCTCTCCCATGGTGCTGCCGTCGGGGCGCTTCCACCGCGACTCGTCCTGGGTCTGGTCCAGGTAGTTGAGGTGGTGGCCGACCACGTGGTGCAGGAACCACGCATGCGAGGTCACCCCGGTCTGGAACCCGAAGATGATCTCCAGCAGGCGATTGGGCAGGGGGTGGCGGAACATCGTCAGGTGCTGGTGGTGGTGGTTCCACGAGCTGATCCACCCCTTGGGAATCGCCCCCAGCCCCAGATACAGGATCGGTAGCCACCAGCTCTGCGCCGTGAAGTAGACGGTCAGGTCGAGCGCGAACACGCACACGAACATGAGGACGGGGATGCGATCTTCGGGATGCCTGAACAAGGTCTCAATCTCTCCGCGACAGGGGCGCTGCAAGAGTACAGGACGCGGGCCGCGTTCTGGTGAATTCTGGACGAAATACCCCCCACCCGGAACGCCGGCCGGGCTGGGGGGCTTGCGCCAGCTCCCCTGGTTCCCGGCGGGCAGCCGGACTGGGGGCGGCGACGCGGTGCGGCGCGGGCGGGGACTAGAAGGAGGTCCCCACCTCGAGCAGGTTCACCTGGTAGCTCAGGCCCAGGCCGGGCAGCTCCGGGCTCGCGCCCAGACCCAGCTCGAGCACGGAGACCTGCATGCCCGTGGGGGTGGTGAAGCGCAGCGGCGCCAATTGCACCCCCAGGGTGAAGAGGGGCCCCGAGATGGGCGTGGGGTGCTCGGGCGTGAGGAAGTGCAGACCGCTGCCCACCATCCCCGTGAGCACCAGCAGCGCCGCCGGGGTGTACATGCCCCGACGCTGGAGGCCCGCGCCCACGCGCACCTGCGCGGCGTTGCCGATCGCCCCCAGGTAGCCGAGGTCCGCCTGGAGGATGAAGCGATCGTCCAGGGTGTCGCGCACGCCCACGCCTCCGCCGATGCCGCCCAGCGTCCGCGTGTCGGAGAGGTAGATGCCCGCCCCCGAGTGGGCATACACGGTGAACCGGTGGGCCGGGGACTCGGACACGCCCTCGGCGGCGGCGGGGGTGGAGCCCAGCAGCGCGAGCAGGGCCCAGGCAAGCGCCTTCTTCATCGGGGACCTCCCGCCCACCAGGCGAGGCTCACGGCGGACACGCGCACGGCCTGGCGGAAGGGCTCGGGGGAGAGTGTCTCCGGCACGTCCTTGTCCGTGTGGTAGTTCGCGTTGCGGAAGTCGGCCGTGTCGGTGAGGAAGACGGCGTTCCTCCCGGTGAGCCAGAAGGGCGAGTGGTCGCTGCGCATGAGGTTGCCCGAGATGGGCGTGGCGCCCTCTCCCGGAGCGATGATGGGGACGACCTTCATGAGTCCCAGCCGCCGGTTGAGCTCGTACAGCTCGGACACGAACTGGCGCGAGCCGTCGTTGCCGATGGCGGCCAGGAAGTCACCCGTGTCGGGGGAGGGCAGGCCGGGGATCGACGTCTGCGAGCCGGGCGTACTGTCGTAGTAGCCGATGCTGTCGAAGACGAGGGCGGCGGTGAGGTGCTCGCCGCCGAGCGCGTTCACCAGCTGGGTGCTGCCCAGGAAACCCCTCTCCTCGAGATCGAAGCCCACGAAGCGCACGGTGCGCTCGAAGCGGTACTGCGAGAAGACGCGAGCCAGCTCCAGCACCGCCGCCACGCCGGAGGCGTTGTCGTCGGCGCCCATGTAGAAGGCGTCGAAGTGCGCGCCCACCAGCACCACCTCCTCGGGGCGGGTGGTGCCCGGCAGCTCCGCCACGACGTTGGTGACCTGGAAGCCCGAGTCCTCGCCCTCCTGCAGCCGTACCTGGAGCCCCAGGGCCTCGAGCCGCTTCTTCATCAGCTCGCGCGCGTTGTCCCGCGTCAGGTGGCAGGTGGGCTCGTAGTTCTCGCGCTCCCGGTCCGAGCAGGTCAGGGGGCTCTCCGCCTGGTGCGACTCGGCCAGGTTCCGCACGTGGGCCATCAGCCGCTCCGCGTCCACCTTGCCGGCCAGCTCCGCGAGCTTCTCCAACTCCAGCTCCGGGAAGGTGGGCACCGCGGGGGCACACGTCGTCAGGGCCAGCAGCGGCAGGGCCGCCAGGACACCTCGTGGAAGACGCAGCTTCACCATCCACCTCCCACGCTCACGAGCCCGAGCTGCACGCGGACGCTGGCGCCCGGTGCGGGGAAGCTGGTGCCCACGCGCAGTTGGAGCGCGCTCAACGTGAACCGGCCGAGCTGGAAGCGCAGCGGGCTGGCCCCGAAGGCGAAGTACACGGGGCCCAGCCGCGAGTCCTCGTACTCGTGCTGACGGCCGCGCATCAGGACGGTGTCGACGAGCTGGGTGAAGCCCGAGAACCCCAGCTCGGGGCCCGCGGTGGGGGCCCAGACGCCGAACCGCGCGCCCACCTGCGCGTGGACGAAGACCTCCAGCGGCAGGGGCGTCTTCGTGGCGGGCCCGCTGCCCGTCCGCAGCCCTCCTCCGAACTGCACCGCGCTCAAGCCGCCTTCCTCGGCCGCCGTGCGCAGGAAGGCCGCCTCCATCAGGAGGAAGGGATTGGAGCTACGGGCATAGGAGACGTGCTCGAGGACGGACAGCCCCAGCGACAGCTCGTTGCGGGAGCCGGCCCTCGCGGGGAGGGCCACCAGCAGGGCGGCCGCCAGGAGGAGGCCAACGGGTCGGATCGCCATGTCCCGGTTCACTCCTCCAGGAGGAAGTCGATGGGCTGGGTGAGCCGCTCGGCCACCCACCCGCGCGAGCGGGCTCCGGCCAGCAGCCGCTCGGACTCCTTCATGCGCGGCGCCTCGGGACCGCTCGCCGGCCCGATGATGTGCTCCATCCACGGCTCCAGGCCCATGGCGTAGTTGTACAGGCGCTTCGCGCCCAGCACCTCCATCATCCGCAGGCCCTCGTCCGCGTTGCTGCCGCGGCAGCGCCGGTTCTTCTCCAGCTTGCGGTCGCGCTTCTTGGGGAAGAGCGCCTCGATGGTCCAGGTGTGCGGCGCGCCCTCCGTCTCCGTGTTCATGAACACCGTCTGGACGGTGCCCAGCTCCTGGCGCATGTTGCGGTAGAGCGCGTCATCCACGTTCATGGAGTCGGCGGCGAAGAGCAGTTGCTGCTTGCCCATGCGCACCAGGAACGCGGACTTGGCGTGGCCCACGTCCCCGTGCTCGCCGAGGAACGGCGCGATGACGATCTCCCCGTCCGGGATGGGCAGCGACTCGTACGCCTCCGGCTCCAGGACGTTCTCGAAGCCCAGGGCGCGGGCCAGCAGCTTGGGGGAGTAGTCGCCCAGCAGCAGCCCGTTGGAGCGGGGCACCACCAGGTGGCCGATGCGCCGGCGCAGGCGCAGCAGCGTTTCGAAGGAGTAGTGGTCCGCGTGGCTGTGGGTGATGAGCGCGTAGTCGATGCGCGGCGGCAGCTCCTGGAAGTTCATCCGGGGATGGCCTCCGGCGGTCGGGCGGGGGCTGATGACGGGGTCCACCATGATGGTGGTGCCCTTCCACTCGATGAGGACGCAGGCGTGGCCCAGGTAGCGCACGCGAGGCACGCTGCCCTCCCACGGGGTGTAGGGGCGCAGCGGTTCCTGGGTGAGCATCGGCAGCAGCTGCGCGTCGCTGGTGACGGCGGAGCCCAGCACGTCCCGGATGAAGCCGAGCGGCCGCGGCTCCTGGTCCAGCCCGAAGAGCGCGTCCATCCGCTTCTCGTCGAAGGGCACCCGCACGTCGATCTGCCCCGGCTCCATCATGTACGGGGTGGTGAGCAGGCTGGGGCGGCCCGCGTCCGTCTCCAGGTTCCACAGCCGCAGCGACTGGATGTCCCGCTTGTGCACGGGGCTGCGGTACAGCATCCCCTCCATCACCCGGAGGAAGGGGCGGTTGTTGTAGTCATAGAGGAGCTCGACGCGGCCGCGCAGCGGCTCGGGCACCTTCGTGTAGTACGGCTCCAGCGACTGGCCGCGGGCCTCCTCCAGCAACCACCGCTGGAACTCCTCCAGGGACTCGGCCAGCTTGAGGTTGTCGGCCTGCTCCTCCTGCATCTTCTGCAGCAGGGCCTTCACCTCACCGGCCCGCTCGGCGGGGACTCCGACGAAGGAGCCACCACTGAGGGCCGGATCCTTCGCCGCGCGCGCGTGGAAGTCGGGGTTCTGCAGGTAGGCCTTGAGCAGCGGCAGCTGGAAGCTGTGCGCGTGCAGGACGGCCGGGATGGGAGCGAAGTTCATCCACCACGCCCCCCAGCTCTGGATGAGCGGGGTGATGCAGGTGTGATCCGACAGGCGATACAGGGATTGCTCGGACATGGAGGGTAGGCCTCTCCGGGAGCGAAGGGGGGAGGGGTGGGTAGGGGAATGAGAGCATGTCCCCGGGCGGCCCGCCAAGACGTACGTCCAGGCGGGCCGCGACGGGGGTGAGACGTCAGGCGGAGCCCGTGCGCGTGGCGCTCCGGGAGTGGGCGTGCTCCAGGGCCTGCTTCAGCATCCCGGCGAGCCGTTCCACGGTGGGCGAGCGCAGCAACTGGTAGTGATTGCCGGGCAGGGCGTGCAGCTCCAGCCCGCCGCCCACCAGCGTCCGCCAGCCGTTGTCCTCCGGGAGGCCCTCGGGCCGGCCCTCGCTGGACAGGAAGAGGGTGGCCGGGCCGCCGTAGGGCACGGGCTCGTAGTGCCGCGATGCGCGCAGGTTGTTCTCGAAGACGCGCAGCAGGTCGCGCAGCTGCTCCAAGCTCGTGTCCGGAGCCAGCACGCCGCTGGCGCGTCCCAGCTCCAGCAGCTTCGCCAGCAGCTCGTCCACGCCCAGCTCCGCGAGCCGCTCCGGCTCCGCCGGCAGCCCGGCTCCGGAGGTGCCCACCAGGTCCAGGGCGAACATCATCGCCACCTGGGAGGCCGACAGCTCGGGGCGTGCCGGCTGCGCCGCGGGGGTGAGCGAGTCGATGAGCGCCAGCACCTCTACCTGCTCTCCCCGGCGCTCCAACTGCCGCGCCATCTCGTAGGCGATGACGCCTCCCAGGGACCAACCTCCCAGCAGGTAGGGGCCCGTGGGCTGCACCGTGCGGATCAGCTCGATGTAGCAGGCCGCCATCTCCTCGATGAGGGCCAACGGCGCGCCCCCCTCGAGCCCCGGGGCCTGCAGGCCGTAGAAGGGCTGGTCCGGACCGAGCTGACGCGCCAGCTCGGCGTAGCAGAGGACGTTGCCTCCCACCGGGTGGACGCAGAAGAAGGGACGCCGTGCGCCACCGGCGCCACTGAAGGGGACCAGCGGCGACCAGGGCCGGGGCTCCGCGCCCTGGCGGAGCAAGGACGCCATCTGCTCCACCGTGGGCGCCTGGAAGAGCGTGGCCAGGGGCAGGGCGTGTCCCGTGGCCTCGCGGATCCGGCTCATCAGCCGCACGGCCAGCAGCGAGTGGCCCCCCAGCTCGAAGAAGTTGTCACGCACGCCCACGCGGGGCACGCGCAACACCCGGGCCCAGATGTCGGCCAGGCGCCGCTCCTCCTCGGTGCGCGGGGCGACCGTGTCACCGCCCGAGGAGAGCGCGGCTCCCTCGGGGACGGGCAGGGCCTTGCGATCCAGCTTGCCGTTGGCCGTGAAGGGGAAGGACTCCAGCTGGACGAAGGCCGAGGGCACCATGTGCTCGGGCAGCTGCTCCTTGAGGAAGGTACGCAGGGCGGTGGGCTCCAGCCTCTGGCCCTCGTTCGCCAGGAGGTAGGCCACCAGCTGCTTGTCGCCCGGTCTGTCCTCGCGCGCCACCACCACGGCCTTGCGCACCGCGGGGTGACGGGCCACCACCGCTTCGATCTCCCCCAGCTCCACGCGGTAGCCGCGGATCTTCAGCTGGTGGTCCGCCCGGCCGAGGAACTCGATGCTCCCGTCGGGCAGGTAACGCGCCCGATCCCCGGTGCGGTACATGCGCGCTCCCGGCTCGCCGAAGGGGTCCGGAATGAAGCGCTCGGCCGTCAGGTCCGAGCGGCCCAGGTAGCCGCGGCCCACCGAGTCGCCTCCGAAGTAGAGCTCGCCGGGCACGCCGATGGGCACCGGTTGCAGGTGCTCATCCAGCAGGTACGCGCGGACGTTGGGGATGGGGCGGCCCAGCGGCACGGAGCTGCCCAGGCGCGACTGGCCGCCGCGAGGCACGTGCCGCGTGAGCACTCCCACGGTGGTCTCGGTGGGGCCGTAGTGGTTGAAGACCTCGCACTCCGGCGCCAGCTCGTGGACCCTGTCCACCAGCGCCCAGTCCAGCCGGTCTCCACCCAGCACCAGCCTGCGGCGCGGGAGGACCCGCTCGGGATTGGGCGAGGAGAGCATCGCCCAGAGGTGGGTGGGGACGATCTTCAGTCCCTCCACCGCGTGGCGCTCGAAGTGCTCGCCCAGGGCCGCCGGCTCCAGCGTCTGCTCGCGCGAGAGCAGGTGGAGGGTGCCGCCGTGGCACAGCGTGGGGAAGATGGCGGTGTTGCCCAGGTCCGCCGCCAGCGTGGAGATGGAGGCGAAGCCCAGCCCCGGCTCCAGCCGCAGGCGCTGGGTGACGCCCCACAGGTAGTTGACGAGCTGGCGGTGCTCGATGGCCACGCCCTTGGGCCGCCCCGTGGAGCCGGAGGTGAAGATGGCGTACACGAGGTTGTCGGGTCCGGCGGAGGACGGCGGGCGGGTGGTGGGCTGGCGCGCCAGCACTTCCCCCTCCGTGTCCAGGCAGATGGAGGGCCCGGAGTACCCGGCGAGCCGCTCGAGCAGCGGACGCTGGGTGACGAGCACCCTGGCGCTGGCGTCCTCGATGATGGAGCGGACGCGCTCACCCGGGTGGGTGGGATCCAACGGCACGTAGGCGCCGCCGGCCTTGAGGATGCCCAGCATGCCGACGAGGGCCTCCACCGAGCGCTCCAGGTAGAGCCCCACGAGCACCTCGGGCCCCACGCCCAGCGAGCGCAGGTGCCAGGCCAGGGCGTTGGCGCGCGAGTCCAGCTCGCGGTAGGTGAGCTGGTCGTTCTCGTACACCACCGCCACCGCCTCCGGGGTGCGATCCACCTGGGCCTCGAAGAGCTGGTGGAAGCAGGTGCCACGGGGGGAGTCGGCCGCGGTGTCGTTCCACTCCACGAGGAGCTGGTGACGCTCGGCCTCGGTGAGCAGGTTCAGCTCGGACACCGCCACGTCCGGCCGCTCCACGGCGGCTTCCAGCAGGGCCCGGAAGTGGCCCGCCAGACGCGCCGCCGTGGCCGCGTCGAAGAGGTCGGTGTTGTACTCGAGCACGCCGCCGAAGCCGCCGGACACCTCGCCCAGGTTGAGGGTGAGGTCGAACTTGGCGGCGTGGCCCTCCGTGTCCTCGATGGGGCTCAGCGACAGCTCGCCCCCGCGCTGCGCGGAGATGGGCGTGTTCTGGAGGACGAACATCACCTGGAAGAGCGGCGTGCGGCTCATGTCACGCGCCGGTTGCAGCTCCTCCACCAGCTTCTCGAAGGGGATGTCCTGGTGCTCGTAGGCGCCCAGGGTGGTGTCCTTCACCTGGTGCAGCAGCTCGCGGAAGGTGGGGTTGGCACCCAGGCGCGCGCGCAGCACCAGCGTGTTGATGAAGAAGCCGATGAGGCCCTCCGTCTCGCCGTGGTGGCGGCCCGCGATGGGCGAGCCGACGACGATGTCCTCCTGCCCGCTGTAGCGGTGCAGCACGGCCTGGAAGGCGGCCAGCAGCAGCATGAAGGGGGTGACGCCTTCACGCTGGCAGAGCTCCTTCAGCGTGTCGGACAGGTCTCGCGACAGACGGAGGGGGTGGACGGCGCCATGGGTCGTCTTCACCGCCGGGCGGGGCCTGTCGGTGGGCAGCTCCAGGGCCTGGGGCGCCCCGGAGAGCTGCTGCTTCCACCAGGAGAGCTGCTTGTCCAGCGTCTCGCCCTGGAGCCACTGGCGCTGCCACACGGCGAAGTCCGCGTACTGCACGGACAGCTCGGGCAGCGGCGAGGGCTGGCCCTGGCGGAAGGCCTCGTAGAGCGTCGCCATCTCCCTCACGAACACGCCGAGCGACCAGCCATCGGAGATGATGTGGTGCATCACCAGCATCATCACGTGCTCCTGCTCGTCCAGCTTCAGCAGCAGTGCGCGCAGCAGCGGACCGTTCGTCAGGTCGAAGGGCCGCAGCGACTCCTGTTGCACCAGACGCAGGGCCTCGGTCTCGCGCTGCTCGAAGCTGCCGAACACCGACAGATCCACCACGGCCAGGGGCAGGGTGGCGCTGGGGGCGATGAGCTGGACGGGCTCGCCGGCCTCGGTGCGGAACGTGGTGCGCAGCGACTCGTGGCGGCGCACCAGCTCGTCGAAGGCGCGCTGCAGGGCCTCCAGGTCCAGCGGCCCCTCCAGGCGCAGGGGCACGGGCATGTTGTACGCGATGCCGCCGGGCTCCAGCTGGTCGAGGAACCACAGGCGCTGCTGGGCGAAGGACAGCGGCAGCGGGCGCGTCCTGTCGGCCGGCGTCAGGGGCGGGGCCCCGGAGGACTGGCCCTGGCGGGATTCGAGGATGGACTCCAGGCGCGTGGCGAGCCCCTCGAGGGTCGGTACCTCGAAGAGGACGCGCAGGGGCAGCTCCACGCCGAAGTTGGCGCGGATGCGCGAGGCCACCTGCGTGGCCAGCAGCGAGTGGCCGCCCATGTCGAAGAAGTTGTCCACCACGCTCACCCGCTCGAGGCCGAGCAGCTCGGACCACATGGTGGCCAGCGTCTGCTCCATCGGAGTCCTCGGGGCGATGTACGAGGCATCGTCCGACGAGCCCTCGGAGCCCGGAGCCGGCAGGGCCTCGCGGTCCACCTTGCCGCTGGAGGAGAGCGGCAGCTTCTCCAGGTGCACGAAGGCGGAGGGCACCATGTACTCGGGCAGCCGCTGCTTGAGGTAGCCGCGCAGCTGGCCCGTGTCGGTCTCCTGGCCCTCGTTCGCCACCACGTAGGCCACCAGGCGCTTGTTGCCGGGCACGTCCTCGCGTGCCACGACCACCGCCTCGCGCACCGAAGGATGCCGCGCCAGCTCGGACTCGATCTCCCCCGGCTCGATGCGGTAGCCACGCACCTTCACCTGGAAGTCGACGCGGCCCAGGTACTCGATGTTGCCGTCCGGCAGCCAGCGCACCTGATCGCCGGTGCGGTAGAGGCGCGCACCGGGCTCGTCACTGAAGGCATCCGGAGCGAAGCGCTCGGCGGTGAGCTCGGGACGGCCGAGGTAGCCGCGGGCCAGGCCCACGCCACCGATGCACAGCTCTCCCGGCACGCCCACGGGCACCGGCTGCAGGTGCGCGTCCAGCACGTAGGCGCGCACGTTGTGGAACGTCCGGCCGATGGTGATGTGCTTCGCGTCCACGTCGTCGGAGAGCGTGGCGCAGATGGTCGTCTCCGTGGGGCCGTAGGCGTTGATGAAGCGACGGCCCGGCTTCCAGCGCGCCACCACGTCGGGCGTGCACGCCTCACCCGCGGAGACGATCGTCTCCAGGTGCTCCAGTCCCTCGGGCTCGACCTGGGCGAGCACGGAGGGCGTCAGCGTCACCGCCGTGATGGCCTGCTCCTTGAGCACGCGCGTGAGCGGGGCGCCGGGCATCAGCTCCTCGCGAGGCGCGAGCAGCAGCTCTCCGCCCGAGAGCAGCGTGGGCCAGATCTCCCAGACGGAGGCATCGAAGCCGACGGAGAAGAACTGGAGCACGCGGCTGCCCGGACGCAGGCGCATGGCGTCGATGGTCAGCAGGGCGGTGTTGCACAGACCCGCGTGGCGCAGGAGCGTGCCCTTGGGACGGCCCGTGGAGCCCGAGGTGTAGATGACGTAGGCGAGGTTCTCGCCTTCCACCGCGACGTCCAGATCCGTGTCGGGCTCGCGCTCCACACGGCTCCAGTGCTCGTCCATGAGGAACACGATCCCTCGCCGATCCAGCAGGTACTCCAGCGACGAGTCGGTGATGAGCACCGGCGCCCAGGCGTCCGTGGCGATGAGATCCAGTCGCTCGGCGGGCAGCGACGGATCCAACGGCAGCCACGCGCCGCCGGCCTTGAGGATGGCCAGCATGGCCACCACGAGGTCGGGCGTGCGCTCCAGGCAGACGGCGACGAGGACGTCGGGGCCGACGCCCAGCCGGCGCAGGTGACGGGCGAGCTGGTTGGCGCGCTCGTTGAGCTCCGCGTACGTGAGGTGCTCTCCGCCAGCGGCGCGCACCGCGATGGCGTCCGGCGTGCGGCGCGCCTGGGCCTCGAAGAGCCGGTGGGCCACGGCCGGCTGGGGCAGCTCGCGGCGGGCGGCGTTCCACTCCCCGAGGATCTGGTGGTGCTCGGACGGGGGCAGCAGCGGCAGATCCGCCACGCGCGTGTCGGGCCGCGCCACCGCGTTCTCCAGCAGCACCCGCAGGTGCCCGGCCATGCGCTCGATGGTGCTCGCGTCGAACAGGTCGGTGTTGTACTCGATGGCGCCGGAGATCCCTTCGGGCCACTGGGAGAGCGACAGGGTCAGGTCGAACTTCGACACGCCCGTGCCCGCCTCAACCGGACGCAGGGTCAGGCCCTGCACGGACGAGGCGCCAGGCTGGGGCTGATCCAGCACGAACCACACCTGGAAGAGCGGGCTGTGGCTGAGATCGCGCTCCGGCTGGAGCTCCTCCACCAGCTTCTCGAAGGGCAGGTCCTGGTGGTCGTGGGCGCCGAGCGTCGTCTCCTTCACCTGACGCAGCAGCTCGCGGAAGGTCAGCCCGCCGGAGAAGCGCGCGCGCAGCACCAGCGTGTTGACGAAGAAGCCGATGAGGCCCTCCGTCTCCGTGTGGCGGCGGCCGCCGATGGGCGAGCCGACGACGATGTCGTCCTGGCCGCTGTAGCGGTGCAGCAGCGTCTGGTACGTGGCCAGCAGCAGCATGAAGGGCGTGACGCCCTCACGCTGGCAGAGCGCGTTCACCGCCTCGGACAGCTCGCGAGGCAGCTGGAGGGGATGGAGGGTGCCGTTGAACGTCTGCACCGGCGGGCGGGGCTTGTCGGTGGGCAGCTCCAGCAGTCCCGGCGTGCCGGCGAGCTGCTGCTTCCAGTACGTGAGCTGGTTCTCCAGCGTCTGGCCCTGGAGCCACTGGCGCTGCCACACGGCGAAGTCCGCGTACTGCACGGGCAGCTCGGGCAGCGGCGAGGGCTTGCCCTGGCTGAAGGCGTCGTAGAGGGCGGCCATCTCGCGCACCAGCACCGTCATGGACCAGCCGTCCGAGACGATGTGGTGCATGTTGAGCACCAGCACGTGCTCGGTGTCCGTCAGCCTCAGCAGCGTGACGCGCAGCAGCGGACCGTGCTTCAGGTTGAAGGGGCGGCGCGCCTCCCGCTCCGCGAGGCGGAGGGCCTCGGCCTCCCGCTGCTCGGCGGGCAGGGGACCCAGGTCCACGCGCGCGAGCACCAGGGGCGCGGGCGGAGCGATGACCTGGGTGGGCGCTTCACCGCTGGCCTGGAACGTCGTCCGGAGTGCCTCGTGACGGCGCACCAGCTCGGTGAAGCAGCGCTCCAGCACCTCGAGGTCCAGCGGGCCCTCCAGGCGGAGCGCCGTGGGCATGTTGTACAGCGCGCTGTCGGGCTCGAGCTGGTCGAGGAACCACAGGCGCTGCTGCGAGAAGGACAGCGGCAGGGACTGCTCCCGCGAGACGGGCCGCGGCGCGGAGAGCGTTGCTCCCCGGGCGGCCTCGTCGATGCGCCGGGCGAGCGCCTCGAGCGTGGGGGCCGCGAAGAGGGCGCGCAGGGGCAGCTCCACGCCGAGCGCGGCGCGAATGCGCGACGTCACCTGGGTGGCCAGCAGCGAGTGGCCACCCAGCTCGAAGAAGCTGTCCGTCGCGCCCACGCGAGGCACGCGCAGCACCTCGGCCCAGACGGCGGCGAGCTTCTCCTCGGTGGGAGTGCGCGGGGCGACGTAGTGAGCGCCTTCCACCGCGAGCGAGGCCTCCGGAGCAGGCAGGGCCTTCCTGTCCACCTTGGCGTTGGCGGTGAGGGGGAGGGCCGCCAGGGCCACGAAGGCCGAGGGCAGCATGTACTCGGGCAGCCGCTGCTGGAGGAAGGAGCGCAGGGTGCCGGAGTCGAGCGTGTGGCCCTCATGGGCAACGACGTAGGCCACCAGGCGCTTGTCACCGGGCACGTCCTCGCGCACGAGGGCGATGGCCTCGCGCACGGAGGGGTGGGCCAGGAGGGCGGACTCCACCTCGCCCAGCTCGATGCGGAAGCCACGCACCTTCACCTGGTTGTCCAGGCGGCCGAGGAAGTCCAGCACCCCGTCGGAGCGCCAGCGCGCCAGGTCACCCGTGCGGTACAGGCGGGAGCCGGGAGGGCCGAAGGGGTTGGGGATGAAGCGCTCGGCGGTGAGCTCCGGGCGGCCGAGGTAGCCACGGGCCAGGCCGTCGCCGCCGATGAAGAGCTCGCCGGGCACGCCCACGGGAAGGGGCCGCAGCCGCGAGTCCAACACGTACACCTGGGTGTTGGAGATGGGACGGCCGATGGGGACGGAGGCCCCCACCTGCTCCGTGGAAGTCATGCGCCAGCAGGAGGTGAAGAGGGTGCTCTCCGTCGGGCCGTAGCAGGCGGTGACGGGCAGGCGCAGCTCCTCCAGGGCGCGGCGCACGTGGGGAGCGGAGACGACGTCACCACCGGTGAGCAGCTGGCGCAGGCCGCGCAGGCCGTCCAGGCGCAGGTCCACCATCTGGCTGAAGAGGCCGGAGGTGAGGTGGAGGGTGGTGACGGAGTAGCGGCTGATCACCTGGGAGAGCAGGTCCAGGTCGCTGGGGGAGGACGCCGGGAAGACGACGAGGCGGGAGCCGAAGAGGAGCGGTCCCCAGAGCTCGAGGATGGAGGCGTCGAACGAGATGGGGGCGATGAGGAGGAAGGTCTCATCGGGGCCCAGGCGGGCGTAGCTGGCGCCATGCAGCAGGCGCATGACGGAGCGGTGCTCGATGGCGACGCCCTTGGGGGTGCCGGTGGAGCCGGAGGTGTAGATGACGTAGGCGAGATGGCCCGAGGTGACGCCAGAGACGGGCGCCGTGGTGGGCAGCCCCTCCAGGCTCAGCTCCTCCACCAGGACCGTGGGGAGCGGGGTGGCGGGGAGCTTGTCGCGCAGGGCGCGCGTGGTGAGCAGGACGCGAGGCCGGGAGTCCTGGAGCATGAAGGCCAGGCGCTCCTGGGGGTAGGCGGCGTCGAGCGGGAGGTAGGCGCCGCCGGCCTTGAGGATGCCCAGCAGCGAGGGCATGAGCTCCGCGGAGCGCTCCAGGCAGAGCGCCACGAGGGAATCGGGGCCGACGCCGTGGGAGCGCAGCAGGTGCGCGAGCTGGTTGGCGCGCTCGTCGAGCTGACGGTAGGTGAGGCGCTGCTCACCGAACTCGACGGCGATGGCGTCGGGACGCAGCGCGGCCTGCTGCTCGAAGATCTGATGGATGCAGGCGTCGCGCGGGTAGTCGAAGCCCGTGGCGTTCCACTCGTCCACCACCTGCGCGCGCTCGGAGTCGGACAGGAGCGAGAGGTCGCCCAGGCTCGAGGAGGCGTTGGCCACCAGGGACACGAGGGCGTTGCGCCAGTGCGCCAGCAGCCGCTGCATGGACGCGGACTCGAAGCGGGGGGCTTCGTAGGAGAGGCGCAGGTGGATGTGGTCGCCCGGGAGCACCGCGAGGGTGAGCGGGTAGTTGGTGCGCTCGACGGCGAGGAAGTCCTTCACCTCCATCGAGGTGCGCTGCTGCATGGCGGAGTCGAGGGGGTAGTTCTCGACGACGAGCAGCGACTCGAAGAGGGAGTTACCCCGGGGAATCCCACTGAGCGCCTGGAGCTGGACGAGCGAGGAGTACTCGTACTGGCGGGCCTGGAGCTGGTGGTCCTGGAGGGACTTGAGCCAGGGCAGGACGGCCGAGGACGCCGAGGGCAGCGAGACGCGGACGGGCAGCGTGTTGATGAACAGGCCCATCATGTTGTCGGAGCCGGGAAGCTCCGGAGGCCTGCCGGCCACGGTGGTGCCGAAGACGACGTCGGACTCACCGCTGTAGCGCGAGAGGACGAGCGCCCAGGACGCCTGGGCCAGCGTGTTGAGCGTGAGCTGGTGCTGGCGCGCGAAGGCCTGGATGGCGGAGGTGTCCCCCGGACCCAGCTCCAGCTCGAACGAATGGGAGGACGGTGCCTCGCCGCCCGCGGGAGCCGCGTGGGTGTCGGAGGGCAACGGGGTGGGAGCGGAGAGGCCCGCGAGGGTGGAGCGCCAGAAGGACTCGTCCGCGGAGGCGTCGCGCCCCTGCATCCAGGCGATGTAATCGCGGAACGGAGGCCGCGAGGGCAACTGCGCCGTGGAGCCGGTGCGGAAGGCGTCGTAGAGGGCGAAGACCTCGTGGATGATCAGCCCGAGGCTCCAACCGTCCAGCAGCAGGTGGTGATTGCTCCAGAGGAAGCGGTAGGAGTCCTCGCCGAGCCGGATGGCCGTCACGCGCATGAGGGGCGCACGCGAGGGCAGGAAGCCGCGCTGACGATCCTCGGCGAGGAAGCGCTCGAAACGGGAGCGCTGTTCCTCGGCGGACAGCCCCCTCCAGTCGTGCTCCTCGAAGGGGAGCACCGCTCGGGTGTGGACGACCTGAAGGGGCGCGTCCAGATCCTTCCAGTGGAAGCTGGTGCGGAGGATGGGATTGCGGTCGAGGACGCCCTGCCAGGCCTTGCGGAAGGCCTCCAGGTCCAGCCGCTGGTTCATGGTCCAGGCCGTCTGCTCGAAGTAGACGGCGGACTCGGGAGCCAGCAGGTAATGGAAGAGCATGCCCTGCTGCAGGGGCGAGAGCGGGTAGATCTCCTCGATGTCCTGGCCCGTGGTGGCCAGCAGCGTGTCGAGTGCCGGCGCCGGGAGGCGAGCGAGCGGGAAGTCCGAGGGCGTGAAGCGGCGGGCGTCCTCGGAGTGGCGCAGGTCGATGAGGGCACGCAGGTGGTGCAGGAAGCGCTGGGCCAGGGATTCGATGGTGGAGCGCTGGTGCAGGTGGGTGCTGAAGGAGAGGGTGACGCCGAAGCGGCCCTGGACGACGGAGGCCCCCACTTCCAACGCGTGGAAGCGCTGTGCGGACGGAGAGATGTCGGGGCCGATGGAATCGCGCACGAAGGAGAAGAGCGAGGAGGCATCAGCCGTCGCGTCGAGCTGGCCCAGGTAGTTGAAGCCGATCTGGGGTGTGCGGATGGCCGCGAGCTGCTCGGAGAGGGCGGGCGCACCGAGGTAGCGCAGCAGACCGAAGCCGACGCCGTTGTGGGGGATGCGGCGCAGCGTGTCGCGCACGGAGCGCAGGTCATCACCCGCCGAGCCGCCAGCGGGCAGCTCCAGCAGCACGGGCATGCTGGAGGTGAACCAGCCCACGGTGCGCGAGAGGTCCACGTCGGAGAAGAGCTCCTGGCGGCCGTGGCCTTCCAGGTCCACGAGCACCTGGCTCTGGCCGGTCCACTCGCGCACGGCCTGGGCCAGGGCGCTCAGCAGCACGTCATTGATGTGCGCACGCCAGGCGGAGGGCACCTCTTGCAGGAGCAGACGGGTGGCCTCGGCGTCGAGCGAGAAGGAGACGGACTGCTCGGAGGCGAAGGTGTTGGGGCCCGAGGCATCGGTGGGCAGGGGCGCTGGTTGACGACGGGCGAACTCGAGCCAGAAGGGGGCCTCGGCCTCCAGGGCGGCGGAGCGAGCGTGGGCCTCCAGACGCTGGGCCCAGGACTGGAAGGAGGTCGTCTTGGCGGGCAGGGAGGGCTGCTGGCCGCGCAGCAGTTGCTGGTAGATGGACTCCAGATCCTCCAGGAGGACGCGCCAGGAGACGACATCGACCACGAGGTGGTGGGCGGTGATGAACAGGCGCTGGGGCTGGCCCTCACCGAAGTGGAAGAGGGCGGCGCGCAGCAGCGGGGGCTGGGACAGGGAGAAGCTGGACTGGAGACGGGTGGTCTCCTCGAGCAGGGCCCGCTGCCTCCGCTCCGCGGGCAGGGTGGAGAGATCCACCTGGAGCAGTGACGGCAGGGCCTCCTCCATGGAGGCATTTCGCTGCCGCCAGACACCGTCCACGCGCTGGAAGGACAGGCGCAGGGCGTCGTGGTGGGAGACGAGCAGACGCAGGGCCTTCTCCAGCAGCGCCACATCCAGCGGCTGGCGGGTCTGAACCGCCATGGACTGATTGAAGTGGTGGAGCTCGGAGTCCTTGTCCAGGAAGTAGCGCTGGATGGGAGTGAGGGGCACCGGCCCCACGACGGGACCCTGCTCGATGACCGGAGCCGCGGAGTCGCGGACGACGGAGGCAAGCTCGGCGATGGTCTGGTGCTGGAAGAGCTGGCGGGCCGAGAGCGACAGGCCGGCCTGTCGCGCACGGGCGATGATCTGCAGGCTGATGATGGAGTCGCCGCCGAGCTCGAAGAAGTTGTCGTGGATGCCGACGCGGGGCAGGCGCAGGACCTGGGCCCAGACATCGGCCAGGGTCTGTTCCACCGGAGAACGAGGGGCAACGTACTCGCGGGCACCGGAGAGGTTGGAGGCGTCCGGAGCGGGCAGGGCCTTCCTGTCCACCTTGCCGTTGGAGGTGAGGGGCAGGGCCTCCAGCGTGACGAAGGCGGAGGGCACCATGTACTCGGGCAGCTGCTCCTTGAGCGCGGCCTTCAGGGCAGAGGCCTCGAGGGACTGTCCCTCGCGAGCCACGACGTAGGCCACCAGGCGCTTGTTGCCGGGCACGTCCTCGCGAGCGAGCACCACGGCCTCGCGCACCTGCGGGAGGCGGGCCAGGACGGATTCGATTTCACCCAGCTCGATGCGGTAGCCGCGCACCTTCACCTGGAAGTCGATGCGGCCCAGGTACTCGAGGGTGCCATCGGGCAGCCAGCGCACCTGGTCACCGGTGCGGTAGAGGCGCGCACCGGGCTCGTTACTGAGTGCATCGGGAATGAAGCGCTCGGCGGTGAGCTCGGGACGGCCGAGGTAGCCGCGGGCCAGGCCCGCGCCACCGATGAACAGCTCACCGGGCACGCCCACGGGCACCGGACGCAGGTTGGCGTCCAGCACGTACACGCGCACGTTGTGGTAGGGCTGGCCGATGGAGATGCGCCTGGCGTCCACGTTGTCCGAACGCGTGGCGCAGATGGTGGTCTCGGTGGGGCCGTAGGCGTTGATGAAGCGACGGCCCGGCTTCCAGCGCGCCACCACGTCGGGCGTGCACGCCTCACCGGCGGAGAACAGTGTCTCCAGGTGCTCGAGTCCCTGGGGCTCGAGCTGGGCGAGCACGGAGGGCGTCAGAGTCACCACCGTGATGGCCTGCTCCTTGAGCACGCGCATGAGAGGCGCACCGGGAGCCAGCTCCTCGCGAGAGGCGAGCACCACCTCCGCGCCCGCCAGCAGCGGCGGCCATATCTCGGAGACGGAGGCATCGAAGCCGGCGGAGAAGAACTGGAGCACGCGGCTGCCCGGACGCAGACGCATGGTGTCGATGAGCATCAGGGAGGTGTTGCACAGGCCGGCGTGGCGCAGGAGCGTGCCCTTGGGACGGCCCGTGGAGCCCGAGGTGTAGATGACGTAGGCCAGGTGCTCGCCATCCACCGCGACGTCCAGATTGGTGACGGGCTCCTGCTCCACCTGGCTCCAGTGCTCGTCCATGAGGAACACGTGCCCGCGAGGAGAGAGCACGTCCTTCAGGGAGGAGTGAGTGAGCAGCACCGCGGTGCCGGCGTCGGAGAGGATGAAGTCCAGGCGCTCGCGGGGCAGGGAGGGGTCGAGCGGCAGATACGCACCGCCGGCCTTGAGCGTGGCGAGCTGGGCCACCACGAGGTCGGGCGTGCGCTCCAGGCAGACGGCGACGAGGACGTCGGGGCCGACGCCGAGCCGGCGCAGGTGGCGGGCGAGCTGGTTGGCGCGCTCGTTGAGCTGGCGGTAGGAGAGAGGCTGCCCGCCGCCGCGCACGGCGGGAGCATCCGGAGTGCGCAGGGCCTGGGCCTCGAAGGAGCGGTGGACCAGGGCGGGCCGGGGCAGCTCGCGCGGGGCGGGGCTACCGGCCCGCAGCAACTGCTGGTGCTCGGCGGGGGAGAGCAGCGGCAACTCGGAGATGCGAGCGTCGGGACGGGCGGCGATGCCCTCCAGCAGGACGCGCAGGTGGTCCATCATCCCGCGCACGGTGGACGCATCGAACAGCTCGTCCTTGTACTCCAGCAGGCCGCTGAGTCCCTGGGCCGTGTCGGTGAGCGTGAGGCCCAGGTCGAACTTGGAGGCGGTGGAGTCCACCTCGATGGGCCGCAGCATCAGGTCCGGTCCCGGCATGGACTCCGAGGACCTGTTCTGGAAGGTGAAGAGGACCTGGAAGAGCGGCGTGCGGCTCAGGTCGCGATCGGGACGCAGCTCCTCCACCAGCTTCTCGAAGGGCACGTCCTGGTGCGCCTGGGCGCCCAGCGTCGTCTCCTTCACCTGACGCAGGAACTCGCGGAAGGTGGGGTTGCCACCCAGGCGGGCCCGCAGCACGAGCGTGTTGACGAAGAAGCCGATGAGGCCCTCGAGCTCGGCGCGGTGGCGGCCGGCGATGGGCGAGCCGATGAGGATGTCGTCCTGGCCGCTGTGGCGGTGCATCAGCACCTGGAAGGCGGCCAGCAACGTCATGAAGGGCGTGGCTCCCTCGGCCTGGCCGAGCGCCTTCACGGACTCGGACAGCTCGCGCGGGAGCTGGAAGCGGAGCGTGGAGCCGTGCTGGGACTGCTGGGCCGGGCGGGGCCTGTCGGTGGGCAGCTCCAGCGACGTGGGTGCACCGGAGAGCTGCTGCTTCCAGTAGGTGAGTTGCTTGGCGAGTGTCTCGCCCTGCAGCCACCGCCGCTGCCACACGGCGTAGTCGGCGTACTGGATGGACAGCTCGGGCAGGGGCGAAGGCTGGCCCTGGCGGAACGCCGCGTAGAGGGCCGCCATCTCGCGCACCAGCACGCCCATGGACCAACCGTCCGAGACGATGTGGTGCATGACGAGCACCAGCACGTGCTCGCGCTCCGACAGCTTCATCAGGGTCGCACGCAGCAGCGGACCCCGCTCCAGATCGAAGGGCTTGTTGTTCTCCTCCGCGGCGAGCCGGCGGGACTCGGCCTCGCGCTGCCCCTCGGGCAGTGACCTCAGGTCCACCACGGCCAGCGGCAGGGGCGCGGGCGGGGAGATGAGCTGGAAGTTGCCCTCCACCTCGGAGCGGAGTGTGGTGCGCAGGGCCTCGTGGCGGCGCACCAGCTCGTCGAAGCTGCGCTGGAGGCACGGCAGATCCAACGCGCCTTCCAACCGCACGGCCAGGGGGACGTTGTAGTTCGCCTGCCCCGGCTCGAGCTGGTCGAGGAACCACAGGCGCTGCTGGGCGAACGACAGCGGGAGCGGAGCGCCATCACGCGGCTGCCGCTCGATGACGGCCACCTGCCGCTGCGTCTGGGGCACGCTCGCGCTCTTCTGCCGGAGCTGCCGCATGAGCAGCTCGCGCTTCTCCGCAGGCAGCTTCGCCAGGCGTTTGCGCAACTCCTCGTTCAGGATGTCGTCACTCATGTGAATCTTCGTCCTTGGTGGCCGTCTGCTCTTCGGCGGACAGCAATTGCTGGAGTTCGTCGTCGCTCAGGGATTCGAGCTTCGACATCATCTGGTCGAGCTCCTCCGTGGAGACCTGGGCGGTGAGTTGGAGGATGCGGAGCGAGAGCTCGGCCACCGTGGGCGCCTGGATGAAGTCGCGCACGGTGAGCTCGACCTGGAATGCATTGCGTAGCCGCGACACGGCCTGGGTGGCCAGCAGCGAGTGCCCGCCCAGCGCCAGGAAGTCGTCGTGGATGCCCACGCGCGGCACCTTCAGCAGCTCGCTCCAGATGCTGGCGATCCGCTGCTCCGTCTCGTCACGAGGCGCCACGTAGGAGTCGCTCCCCGCGGACGCGCCCTCCGGCATGGGCAGGGCCTTCCTGTCCACCTTGCCGTTGGGCGTGAGGGGCAGGGCCGCCAGGGCCACGAAGGCCGAGGGCACCATGTACCCGGGCAGCTTCTCCGCGAGGAAGGAGCGCAGGCCGGCGGGGTCGAGCGTGTGGCCCTCGTGGGAAACGAAGTAGGCCACCAGGCGCTTGTCGCCGGGCACGTCCTCGCGCACGAGGGCGATGGTCTCGCGCACGGAGGGGTGGGCCAGCAGCGCCGTCTCCACCTCGCCCAGCTCGATGCGGAAGCCGCGCACCTTCACCTGGTTGTCCAGGCGGTTGAGGTAGTCCAGCGTGCCGTCGGACAGCCAGCGCACCCTGTCACCGGTGCGGTAGAGGCGCTCACCGGGAGAGGAGGCGAAGGGGTTGGGGATGAAGCGCTCGGCGGTGAGCTCGGGGCGGTTGAGATAACCCCAGGCCAGACCGTCTCCGCCGACGTACAGCTCTCCCGGCACGCCGGGGGGAACCGGCCGCAACGTGTCGTCCAGCACGTACGCACTGGAGTGCGCGATGGCCCGGCCGATGGGCAGACTCGCGCCGACCTTCGTGCCCGGTTCCAACCGCATCATCGTGGAGAAGGTGGTGTTCTCCGTGGGACCGTAGGCGTGGTGGAAGGAGGTGCCCTCGCGGATGTTCGCCAGGTGCTGGCGCGCGTACTCCACCGGCATCAGCTCGCCGCCCGCCATGAGCTGGCGGACCCGGGAGAGCGGCCCAGGCTGGTGCTGCACCATCTGCGCGAAGAGCGCCGTGGTGAGGAAGTACGTGGACACGCCGTGCTGGTCCAGCGTGGCGCCCAGCTCCTCGAGCGACATCGGGTGGGGCGGAGGCACCACCAGCTTGCCGCCGTGCAGCAGCGCACCCCAGATCTCCAGGGTGGAGGCGTCGAAGGCCACCGGAGCCGTCTGGAGGAACACCTCCCCGGGGCCGAAGTGCACGTAGTCCGTCCCCAACACCAGGCGGGAGATGCCGCGCTGGGGGATGCAGACGCCCTTGGGCCGGCCGGTGGAGCCGGAGGTGAACATCACGTAGGCGAGGCTGCCGCTATGGGTGTCCGTGTGGAGCGCCGAGCCGGGCTCGGCCAGCACCTGCTGCCACTGGGAGTCGAGGCAGAGCGTGGTGGAGAAGCGGCCGGAGAAGGTGGAGAGGAACTTGTCCTGGGTGAGGAGCAGGGGCGAGGCGACGTCCTCCAGCATGGAGGCGATGCGCTCACGGGGGTAGGAGGCATCGAGAGGGACGTAGGCGCCGCCGGCCTTGATGATGGCGAGGATGGAGAGGACGAGCTCGAGCGAGCGCTCCAGGCAGAGGCAGACGAGGGTGTTGTCGCGGACTCCCATGCGGCGCAGCAGGTGGGCGAGCTGGTTGGAGCGCTCGTCGAGCTGGCGGTAGGTGAGGCGCTGGTCGCCGAAGACGAGGGCCACGGAGTCGGGTGTGCGGCGGGCCTGCTCCTGGAAGAGGACGGAGAGGGAGGCGTCGCGCGGGTAGCCGAGCAGGGAGGGGCTGTTCCACTCCTCCACCACCTGTGCACGCTCGGCGGCGGACAGGAGCGAGACGTCGCTCGGACGCGCGGAGGCGTGCTCCACCAGGGACAGGAGCGCGTTGCGCCAGTGCGTCAGCAGGCGCTGCATGGACGCGGACTCGAAGCGGGGGGCCTCGTGGGCGAGCTTCAGCCGTACCCGCTCTCCCGGTATGACGGAGAGGGTGAGCGGGTAGTTGGAGCGCTCGAGGCCGAAGACGTCCGTCACCTCCATCGAGGTGCGCTGCCGCAGGACCGAGTCGATGGGGTAGTTCTCGACGACGAGCAGCGACTCGAAGAGGGGAGTGCTCCGGGGCAGCCCGCTGAGCGCGTGGAGCTGGGTGAGCGAGCTGTGCTCGTGCTGGCGGGCCTGGAGCTGGTGGTCCTGCAGGGCCTCGAGCCAGGACAGGACGGTCGAGGAGGCCGAGGACAGCGAGACGCGGACGGGCAGCGTGTTGATGAAGAGACCCAACGTGTCCTCGGAGCCGGGAAGCTCCGGAGGCCTGCCGGCCACGGTGGTGCCGAAGAGGACATCGGACTCACCGCTGTAGCGCGAGAGGACGAGCGCCCACGAGGCCAGGGCCAGCGTGTTGAGCGTGAGCTGGTGCTGGCGCGCGAAGGCCATGAGGGTGGTGGTCTGCTCCGCGGACAGCTTCAGATCCTCCTCGTGCAGGGAGGGCGACTGACCCTGGGCCGCAAGGGCATGGGTGTCGGCGGGCAGCGGGGTGGGAGCGGAGAAGCCCGCGAGGGTGGAGCGCCAGAAGGCCTCGTCCGCGGAGGCGTCACGCCCCTGCATCCACGCGATGTAGTCCCTGAAGGGCATACGCGTGGGGAGCGAGGGCTCGGTCGCCGAGTGGAAGGCGTCGTAGAGGGCGAAGACCTCGTGGATGATCAACCCGAGGCTCCAGCCATCCAACAGCAGGTGGTGGTGGCTCCAGAGGAAGCGGTGGGAGTCCTCACCGAGCCGGAAGGCCGTCAAGCGCACGAGCGGGGCGCGCGAGAGCTCGAAGCCGCGCTGGCGATCCTCGGCGAGGAAGCGCTCGAAGCGGGAACGCTGTTCCTCGGCCGGCAGTCCGCGCCAGTCGTGCTCTTCGATGGGCAGCTCGGCGTGGACGTGGACGACCTGGAGGGGGGCGTCCAGGTCCTTCCAGTGGAAGCTGGTGCGCAGGATGGGGTTGCGGTCGAGGACGCCCTGCCAGGCCTTGCGGAAGGCCTCCAGGTCCAGCCCCTGGTTCATGGTCCAGGCGGTCTGCTCGAAGTAGACGGCGGACTCGGGAGCCAGCAGGTAGTGGAAGAGCATTCCCTGCTGCAGCGGCGTCAGCGGATAGATGTCCTCGATGTCCTGGCCCGTGGTGGCCAGCAGCGTGTCGAGTGCCGGCGCCGGGAGGCGAGCGAGCGGGAAGTCCGAGGGCGTGAAGCGGCGGGCGTCCTCGGAGTGGCGCAGATCGATGAGGGCACGCAGGTGGTGCAGGAAGCGCTGGGCCAGAGACTCGATGGTGGAGCGCTGGTGCAGGTGGGTGCTGAAGGAGAGGGTGACGCCGAGGCGGCCCTGGACGACGGAGGCCCCCACTTCCAACGCGTGGAAGCGCCGTGCGGACGGAGAGATGTTGGGGCCGACGGACTCGCGCTCGAAGGAGAAGAGCGAGGAGGCGTCAGCCGCCGCGTCGAGCTGACCCAGGTAGTTGAAGGCCACCTGCGCGGAAGGCCGGGCCGCGAGCTGCTCGGAGAGGGCGGGTGCACCGAGGTAGCGCAGCAGACCGAAGCCGATGCCGTTGTGGGGGATGCGGCGCAGCGTGTCGCGCACGGAGCGCAGGCCGTCACCCGCCGAGCCGCCAGCGGGCAGCTCCAGCAGCACGGGCATGACGGAGGTGAACCAGCCCACGGTGCGTGAGAGGTCCACGTCCGGGAAGAGCTCCTGGCGGCCGTGGCCCTCCAGGTCCACGAGCACCTGGCTCTGGCCGGTCCACTCGGAGAGGGCCTGGGCCAGGGCGCTCAGCAGCACGTCATTGATGTGAGCCCGCCAGGCGGAGGGCACCTCCTGCAGCAGCAGGCGGGTGGCCTCGGCGTCGAGCGAGAAGGAGACGGACTGCTCGGAGGCGAAGGTGTTGGGGCCCGAGGCATCGGTGGGCAAGGGCGCCGGTTGACGACGGGCGAGCTCCAACCAGAAGGGGGCCTCGGCCTCCAGGGTGGCGGAGCGAGCGTGGGCCTCCAGGCGCTGGGCCCAGGACTGGAAGGAGGTCGTCTTGGCGGGCAGGGTCGGTTGCTGGCCGCGCAGCAGTTGCTGGTAGACGGACTCCAGATCCTCCAGAAGGACGGGCCAGGAGACGGCGTCGACCACGAGGTGGTGGGCGCAGATGAACAGGCGCTGGGGCTGGCCCTCACCGAAGTGGAAGAGGGCGGCGCGCAGCAGCGGGGGCTGGGACAGGGAGAAGCTGGACTGGAGACGGGTGGTCTCCTCGAGCAGGGCCCGCTGCCTCTGCTCCGCGGGCAGGGTGGAGAGATCCACCTGGACCAGCGAAGGCGGGGCCTCATCGGGCGAGGTGTTGTTCTGCCGCCAGACGCCGTCCACGCGCTGGAAGGACAGGCGCAGGGCGTCGTGGTGGGAGACGAGCAGACGCAGGGCCTTCTCCAGCAGCGCCACATCCAGCGGCTGGCGGGTCTGAACCGCCATGGACTGGTTGAAGTGGTGGAGCTCGGAGTCCTTGCCCAGGAAGTAGCGCTGGATGGGAGTGAGGGGCACCGGCCCCACGACGGGGCCCTGCTCGATGACCGGAGCCGCGGAGTCGCGGACGACGGAGGCCAGCTCGGCGATGGTCTGATGCTTGAAGAGCTGGCGGGCCGAGAGCGACAGGCCGGCCTGTCGCGCACGGGCGATGATCTGCAGGCTGATGATGGAGTCGCCGCCGAGCTCGAAGAAGTTGTCGTGGATGCCGACGCGGGGCAGGCGCAGGACCTGGGCCCAGACATCGGCCAGGGTCTGTTCCACCGGAGAACGAGGGGCAACGTACTCGCGGGCACCGGAGAGGTTGGAGGCGTCCGGAGCGGGCAGGGCCTTCCTGTCCACCTTGCCGTTGGAGGTGAGGGGCAGGGCCTCCAGCGTGACGAAGGCGGAGGGCACCATGTACTCGGGCAGCTGCTCCTTGAGCGCGGCCTTCAGGGCAGAGGCCTCGAGGGACTGTCCCTCGCGAGCCACGACGTAGGCCACCAGGCGCTTGTTGCCGGGCACGTCCTCGCGAGCGAGCACCACGGCCTCGCGCACCTGCGGGAGGCGGGCCAGGACGGATTCGATTTCACCCAGCTCGATGCGGTAGCCGCGCACCTTCACCTGGAAGTCGATGCGGCCCAGGTACTCGAGGGTGCCATCGGGCAGCCAGCGCACCTGGTCACCGGTGCGGTAGAGGCGCGCACCGGGCTCGTTACTGAGTGCATCGGGAATGAAGCGCTCGGCGGTGAGCTCGGGACGGCCGAGGTAGCCGCGGGCCAGGCCCGCGCCACCGATGAACAGCTCACCGGGCACGCCCACGGGCACCGGACGCAGGTTGGCGTCCAGCACGTACACGCGCACGTTGTGGTAGGGCTGGCCGATGGAGATGCGCCTGGCGTCCACGTTGTCCGAACGCGTGGCGCAGATGGTGGTCTCGGTGGGGCCGTAGGCGTTGATGAAGCGACGGCCCGGCTTCCAGCGCGCCACCACGTCGGGCGTGCACGCCTCACCGGCGGAGAACAGTGTCTCCAGGTGCTCGAGTCCCTGGGGCTCGAGCTGGGCGAGCACGGAGGGCGTCAGAGTCACCACCGTGATGGCCTGCTCCTTGAGCACGCGCATGAGAGGCGCACCGGGAGCCAGCTCCTCGCGAGAGGCGAGCACCACCTCCGCGCCCGCCAGCAGCGGCGGCCATATCTCGGAGACGGAGGCATCGAAGCCGGCGGAGAAGAACTGGAGCACGCGGCTGCCCGGACGCAGACGCATGGTGTCGATGAGCATCAGGGAGGTGTTGCACAGGCCGGCGTGGCGCAGGAGCGTGCCCTTGGGACGGCCCGTGGAGCCCGAGGTGTAGATGACGTAGGCCAGGTGCTCGCCATCCACCGCGACGTCCAGATTGGTGACGGGCTCCTGCTCCACCTGGCTCCAGTGCTCGTCCATGAGGAACACGTGCCCGCGAGGAGAGAGCACGTCCTTCAGGGAGGAGTGAGTGAGCAGCACCGCGGTGCCGGCGTCGGAGAGGATGAAGTCCAGGCGCTCGCGGGGCAGGGAGGGGTCGAGCGGCAGATACGCACCGCCGGCCTTGAGCGTGGCGAGCTGGGCCACCACGAGGTCGGGCGTGCGCTCCAGGCAGACGGCGACGAGGACGTCGGGGCCGACGCCGAGCCGGCGCAGGTGGCGGGCGAGCTGGTTGGCGCGCTCGTTGAGCTGGCGGTAGGAGAGAGGCTGTCCACCACCGCGCACGGCGGGAGCATCCGGGGTGCGCAGGGCCTGGGCCTCGAAGGAGCGGTGGACCAGGGCGGGCCGGGGCAGCTCGCGCGGGGCGGGGCTACCGGCCCGCAGGAGCCGCTGGTGCTCGGCGGGGGAGAGCAGCGGCAGCTCGGAGAGTCGAGCGTCGGGCCGCGCCACCGCGCCCTCCAACAGCGTCCGCAGGTGCCCGATCAACCGGGACATGGTGTCCGCTTCGAAGAGGTCGGTGCTGTACTCCAGCGTGCCGGAGAAGGAGCCTTCCTGCTCGGCGAGGGTCAGCGCGAGGTCGAACTTGGAGACGGAGCCGTCCACCTCGATGGGCCTCATCGTGAGGTCCGACACGGACAGGGGCGCGGCGGTGGGCGCGTTCTGCAGGGCGAAGAGGACCTGGAAGAGCGGCGCACGGCTCAGGTCGCGCTCGGGACGCAGCTCCTCCACCAGCTTCTCGAAGGGCACGTCCTGGTGCTCGTGGGCACCCAGCGTCGTCTGCTTCACCTGACGCAGCAGCTCGCGGAAGGTGGGGTTGCCACCCAGGCGGGCCCGCAGCACGAGCGTGTTGACGAAGAAGCCGATGAGGCCCTCGAGCTCGGTGCGATGCCGGCCGGCGATGGGCGAGCCGACGAGGATGTCGTCCTGACCGCTGTAGCGGTGCATCAGCACCTGGAAGGCGCTCATCAGGAACATGAAGGGCGTCACTCCTTCACGCTGGCTGAGCTCCTTGACGGACTCGGACAGCTCGCGCGGGAGCTGGACGTGGAGTGTGGCGCCGCGGAAGGACTGCTCGGCCGGGCGGGGCTTGTCGGTGGGCAGCTCCAGGTGGGCGGGCGCACCGGAGAGCAGCTGCTTCCAGTACGCGAGCTGCTTGTCGAGCGTCCCGCCCTGCAGCCACCGCCGCTGCCAGGCGGCGTAGTCGGCGTACTGGATGGGGAGCTCGGGCAGCGGCGAGGGCTGGCCCTGGCGGAACGCCGCGTAGAGGGCCGCCATCTCGCGCACCAGCACGCCCATGGACCAGCCGTCCGAGACGATGTGGTGCATGACGAGCACCAATACGTGCTCGCGCTCCGACAGCTTCATCAGGGTCGCGCGCAGCAGCGGGCCTCGCACCAGATCGAAGGGCCGGCGCACCTCGTCCTGGACGAGCCGGTGGGACTCGGACTCGCGCTGTCCCTCGGGCAGTGACGTCAGGTCCACCACGGCCAGCGGCAGGGTCGCGGGCGGGGAGATGAGCTGGAAGTTGCCCTCCACCTCGGAGCGGAAGGTGGTGCGCAGGGCCTCGTGGCGGCGCACCAGCTCCTCGAAGCTGCGCTGGAGGAGCGTGACGTCCAGGGCGCCTTCCAGCCTCACCCCCAAGGGGACGTTGTAGTTCGCCTGCCCCGGCGCCAGTTGATCGATGAACCACAGGCGCTGCTGGGCGAAGGAGAGCGGCAGCGGGCCCGCGCGGGGCACGGGTTGGATGCCAGGGTCCTCGGAGCGGGCCGCGGCCTGGATGTGCCCGGCGAGCTCCGCGAGGGTGGGCGCCTCGAAGAGCGTATGCAGCGGCAGCTCCACACCGAACGTGGTGCGGATGCGCGACGTCACCTGGGTGGCCAGCAGCGAGTGGCCGCCCAGCTCGAAGAAGCTGTCCGTCGCGCCCACGCGAGGCACGTGCAACACCTCGGCCCAGATGGCGGCCAGCTTCTCCTCGGTGGGAGTGCGCGGAGCGACGTAGTGGGCGCCGTCCCCAGCGAGCGAGGCCTCCGGTGCGGGGAGAGCCTTCCTGTCCACCTTGCCGTTGGGCGTGAGGGGCAGAGCCGCCAGGGCCACGAAGGCCGAGGGCAGCATGTACTTGGGCAGCTTCTCCTCGAGGAAGGAGCGCAGAGCGGCGGTGTCGAGCGTGTGGCCCTCGTGGGGAACGAAGTAGGCCACCAGGCGCTTGTCGCCGGGCACGTCCTCGCGCACGAGGGCGATGGCCTCGCGCACGGAGGGGTGGGCCAGCAGGGCCGTCTCCACCTCGCCCAGCTCGATGCGGAAGCCGCGCACCTTCACCTGGTTGTCCAGGCGGTTGAGGTAGTCCAGCGTGCCGTCGGACAGCCAGCGCACCCTGTCACCGGTGCGGTAGAGGCGCTCACCGGGGGAGGAGGCGAAGGGGTTGGGGATGAAGCGCTCGGCGGTGAGCTCGGGGCGGTTGAGATAACCCCAGGCCAGACCGTCTCCGCCGACGTACAGCTCTCCCGGCACGCCCGGGGGAACCGGCCGCAACGTGTCGTCCAGCACGTAGGCGCTGGAGTGCGCGATGGCCCGGCCGATGGGCACGCTCGCGCCGAGCTTCGCCCCCGGCGTCAGCCGCATCGTCGTGGAGAAGGTGGTGTTCTCCGTGGGACCGTAGGCGTTGCTGAAGGTGGTTCCCTCCCGGATGTTCGCCAGGTGCTGGCGCGCTTGCTCCACCGGCACCGCCTCGCCGCCCGCCAGGAGCTGGCGGACTCGGGAGAGCGGACCGGGCTGGTGCTGCACCATCTGCGCGAAGAGCGCCGCGGTGAGGAAGTACGTGGACACGCCGTGCTGGTCCAGCGTGGCGCCCAGCTCCTCGAGCGACATCGGGTGGGGCGGAGGCACCACCAGCTTGCCGCCGTGCAGCAGCGCACCCCAGATGTCCAGGGTGGAGGCATCGAAGGCCACCGGCGCCGCCAGGAGGAATACCTCCTGGGGTCCGAAGTGCACGTAGTCCGTCCCCAACACCAGGCGGGTGATGCCGCGCTGGGGGATGCAGACGCCCTTGGGCCGGCCGGTGGAGCCGGAGGTGAACATCACGTAGGCGAGGCTGCCGCCATGGGTGTCCGTGTGGAGCGCCGAGCCGGGCTCGGCCAGCACCTGCTGCCACTGGGAATCGAGGCAGAGCGTGGTGGAGAAGCGGCCGGAGAAGGTGGAGAGGAACTTGTCCTGGGTGAGGAGCAGGGGCGAGGCGACGTCCTCCAGCATGGAGGCGATGCGCTCACGGGGGTAGGAGGCATCGAGAGGGACGTAGGCGCCGCCGGCCTTGATGATGGCGAGGATGGAGAGGACGAGCTCGAGCGAGCGCTCCAGGCAGAGGCAGACGAGGGTGTTGTCGCGGACTCCCATGCGGCGCAGCAGGTGGGCGAGCTGGTTGGAGCGCTCGTCGAGCTGGCGGTAGGTGAGGCGCTGGTCGCCGAAGACGAGGGCCACGGAGTCGGGTGTGCGGCGGGCCTGCTCCTGGAAGAGGACGGAGAGGGAGGCGTCGCGCGGGTAGTCGAGCAGGGAGGGGCTGTTCCACTCCTCCACCACCTGCGCGCGCTCGGCGGCGGACAGGAGCGAGACGTCGCTTGGACGCGCGGAGGCGTGCTCCACCAGGGACACGAGGGCGTTGCGCCAGTGCGCCAGCAGGCGCTGCATGGACGCGGACTCGAAGCGCGGGGCCTCGTAGGAGAGACGCAGGCGGATGTGCTCGCCCGGGAGCACCGCGAGGGTGAGCGGGTAGTTGGTGCGCTCGATGGAGCGGACGTCCCTCACCTCCATCGAGGTGCGCTGCCGCATGGCGGAGTCGAGGGGGTAGTTCTCGACGACGAGCAGCGACTCGAAGAGGGAGGTGCCCCGGGGCAGCGCGCCGAGCGACTGGATGCGCACGAGCGAGGTGTGCTCGTGCTGGCGGGCCTGGAGCTGGTGGTCCTGCAGGGCCTCGAGCCAGGGCAGGACGGTCGAGGAGGCCGAGGGCAGGGTGACGCGGACGGGCAGCGTGTTGATGAACAGGCCCATCATGTCTTCGGAGCCGGGAAGCTCCGGGGGTCTGCCGGCCACGGTGGTGCCGAAGAGGACATCGGACTCACCGCTGTAGCGCGAGAGGACGAGCGCCCACGAGGCCAGGGCCAGCGTGTTGAGCGTGAGCTGGTGCTGGCGCGCGAAGGCCTGGAGGGTGGAGGTGTCCCCAGGGCCCAGGTCCACTTCCAGCGTATGGGAGGACGGTGCCTCGCCCCGGGCGGGAGCCGCATGGGTGTCGGCGGGCAGCGGGGTGGGAGCGGAGAAGCCCGCGAGGGTGGAGCGCCAGAAGGACTCGTCCGCGGAGGCATCGCGCCCCTGCATCCACGCGATGTAGTCGCGGAACGGAGGCCGCGAGGGCTGCTGTGCCGTGGAGCCGGTGCGGAAGGTGTCGTAGAGGGCGAAGACCTCCTGCACGAGCAGTCCGAGGCTCCAGCCGTCCAGCAGCAGGTGGTGGTGGCTCCAGAGGAAGCGGTGGGAGTCCTCACCGAGCCGGATGGCCGTCACGCGCACGAGCGGGGCGCGCGAGAGCTCGAAGCCACGCTGGCGATCCTCGGCGAGGAAGCGCTCGAAGCGGGAGCGCTGTTCCTCGGCGGACAGCCCCCTCCAGTCGTGCTCCTCGAAGGGGAGCACCGCGCGGGAGTGGACGACCTGCACGGGCGTATCGAAGCCCTGCCAGTGGAAGCTGGTGCGGAGGATGGGATTGCGGTCGAGGACGGCCTGCCACGCCTGGCGGAAGACCGCCAGGTCCAGCCGCTGGTCCATGGTCCAGGCCGTCTGCTCGAAGTAGACGGCGGACTGGGGCGCCAGCAGGTAGTGGAAGAGCATGCCCTGCTGCAGGGGCGAGAGCGGGTAGAGGTCCTCGATGTCCTGGCCCGTGGTGGCCAGCAGCGTGTCGAGCTTCGGTGCCGGGAGGCGCGCGAGCGGGAAGTCCGAAGGCGTGAAGCGGCGGGCGTCCTCGGAGTGGCGCAGGTCGATCAGGGCGCGCAGGTGGTGCAGGAAGCGCTGGGCCAGCGACTCGATGGTGGAGCGCTCGTGCAGATGGGCGCTGTAGGCGAAATCCATCGTCAGGCTGCCGTCGAGGACGGAGCCGTTGAGCTCCAGCACGCAGTGGCGGGTGGCCGCGGGCGCCGCGTGGGCGCCGGTGCGCTCCCTGGACAGGCTGAAGAGGTTGCTGGACGCGGCGTTCGCATCGAGCTGACCCAGGTAGTTGAAGATGACCTGGGAGCGGATCGCCTGGAAGGGCCGCGAGAGCGCGTCCGGAGCCAGCCACTTCAGCAGGCCGAAGCCGAGGCCGTTGTGGGGCAGGCGGCGCAGCGAGTCGCGCACGGAGCGCAGACCGTCTCCGGTTGAGCCACCGGCGGGCAGCTTCAGCAGCGCGGGCACCAGCGTGGTGAACCAACCCACGGTGCGCGAGAGGTCCACGCCCTCGAAGAGCTCTTCCTGGCGGCCGTGGCCCTCGAACTCGACGAACACCTCGCGCTGGCCGGTCCACTCGGAGAGGGCCTGGGCCAGGGCGCTCAGCAGGACGTCATTGATGTGCGCACGCCAGGCTCCCGGCACCTCCTGGAGCAGCAGGCGCGTGGCCTCCGCGTCGAGCGAGACGGAGACGGAGCGCTGGGACTCGAAGGTGTTGGGCCCGTTCGAGTCGGTGGGCAGGGGCGCGGGCCGGACATCAGCCAGCTCGGCCCAGAAGGAGGCCTCGGCCGCCAGGGACTCGGAGCGGGCGTGGGCCTCCAGGCGCTGGGCCCAGGTCTGGAAGGAGGTGCTCTTCGTGGGCAGCGACGGCTGCTGGCCTCGCAGCAGTTGCTGGTAGGCGGACTCCAGGTCCTCCGTCAGGACGCGCCAGGAGACGCCATCGACGACGAGGTGGTTGATGCACAGGAAGAGGCGCTGGGGCTGGCCGTCACCGAAGTGGAAGAGGGCGGCGCGCAGCAGCGGGGGCTGGGAGAGGGAGAAGCTGGCCTGGAGGCGGGCGGTCTCCTCGAGCAGGGCCCGCGGGTGCTCGGAGGCGGGCAGGGAGGAGAGATCCACCTGGAGCAGGGAGGGCAGGGCCTGCTCGGGCGAGGCGTTGTCCTGACGCCAGACGCCGTCCACCTGTTGGAAGGACAGACGGAGGGCGTCGTGGTGCGAGACGATCAGGCGCAGGGCCTTCTCCAGCGGCGCCGCATCGATGGGCTGGCGTGCCCGCAGCAGCAGCGACTGGTTGAAGTGATGCGCGTGGGAGGCGTCGAGCTCCAGCAGCCGGCGCTGGATGGGCGTGAGGGGCACGGGGCCCACCACGGGCCCCTGCGGGATGGCCTCGGAGCGCGAGGCCACGCGGACCACGGTGGCCAGCTCGGCGACGGTCTGGTGCTGGAAGATGTCGCGAGCGGAGAGCGTGTAGCCGGCCTGGCGTGCGCGCGCCACGACCTGGAGGCTGATGATGGAGTCGCCGCCGAGGTCGAAGATGTTGTCGTGGATGCCGATGCGGGGCACGCGCAGGACCGTGGCCCAGATCTCGGCCAGGTGCCGCTCCACCTCGTTGCGGGGAGCGACGTACTCGCGAGCGCCGGAGAGGAGCGCGGCCTCCGGAGCGGGCAGGGCCTTCCTGTCCACCTTGCCGTTGGGGTTGAGCGGCAGGGCGGGCAGCGGCACGAAGGCCGAGGGCACCATGTACTCGGGCAGCTTGTCCTTGAGGAAGGCGCGCAGGGCGGAGACCTCGAGGGACTGGCCCTCGTGGGCCACCACGTAGGCCACCAGGCGCTTGTCGCCAGCGCCTTCCTGGCGGGCCACCACCACGGCCTCGCGTACGGCCGGGTACTGGAGCAGCGCGGCCTCCAGCTCGCCCAGCTCGATGCGGAAGCCACGCACCTTCACCTGGAAGTCGACGCGGCCCAGGTACTCGATGTCGCCATCCGGCAGCCAGCGCGCCAGGTCGCCGGTGCGGTAGAGGCGGGCTCCGGGCTCGGTGCTGAAGGCGTCGGGGATGAAGCGCTCGGCGGTGAGGTCCGGGCGGCCGAAGTAGCCGCGGCCCACCTGGATGCCGCCGATGAAGAGCTCACCGGCCACGCCGACGGGCACCGGACGCAGGTGCGCGTCGAGCAGGCGGATGGAGGTGTTGGAGATGGGCTTGCCGATGGGGACGGAGCGAAGGGCGGAGTCCGGGCGGCAGTGGAACCAGGTGACGTCGACGGCGGCCTCGGTGGGGCCGTAGAGGTTGTGCAGCTCGGCGTGGGGCAGACGCTCCAGGCAACGGCGGGAGAGCTCCAGGGGAAGGGCCTCACCACTGCACACCACGCGGCGCAGGCTGGCGCAGCGCTGCTCCAGTCCGGGCTCCTGGAGGAAGGCCTGGAGCATGGAGGGCACGAAGTGCAGGGTGGTGACGCGCTGCTGGGAGATGAGGGTGGCGAGGTAGTCGGGATCCTGGTGGCCACCGGGGCGGGCCACCACGAGGCGGGCACCCACCATGAGGGGCCAGAAGAACTCCCAGACGGAGACGTCGAAGCTGAACGGAGTCTTCTGGAGGACGACATCCTCCGAGCCCAGGCCGTAGGCGCGCTGCATCCACACGAGGCGGTTGGCCACGGCGCGGTGGATGTTCATGGCGCCCTTGGGGCGGCCGGTGGAGCCCGAGGTGAAGATGATGTAGGCGAGGTTGTCCGCGGTGGAGAGCGCCGGAGGCGTGAGGGTGGACTGGCGGGAGATGGAGTCCCAGCCGGTGTCCACGCACACGATGGAGGCCTCGGAGCGGGGCAGGCGGTTGAGCAGGTGCTGCTGCACGAGGAGGACGGCGGGCCGGGCATCCTCGAGCATCCACTCCAGGCGCTGCGCGGGATAGGCCGGGTCGAGCGGCACGTAGCCGCCGCCGGCCTTGAGGGTGGCGAAGAGGGCCACCACCATGTCCAGCGAGCGCTCCATGCAGACGCCGACGCGGACCTCGGGGCCGACGCCGAGGGAGCGCAGGTGCCAGGCGAGCTGGTTGGCGCGCTCGTCGAGCTGGCGGTAGGTGAGCCAGCTGCCTTCGAAGCCGAGGGCCGGGGCGTCGGGAGTACGCGCCACCTGGGCCTCGAAGAGCTGGTGGAGGGTGGCCTCGCGCGGGAAGTCGGCGGAGGTATCACTCCACTCCACGAGCAGCTGGCGGCGCTCGGCCTCGGTGAGCAGCGGCAGCTCGGACAGCTTCGCCTCGGGCGCCGCCACCACTCCCCGCAACAGCACGGTCAAGTGCTCGATGAGACGGACGATGGTGTCCTGCTCGAAGAGATCCGTGGCGTAGGAGAGGGAGCCGGAGAAGCCCTCGGAGGTCTCCGAGAGGGAGAGGTGGAGGTCGAACTTGGCCGCCTGGGACTGGGACTCCAGCATGTGCAGCGACAGGCCTTGCAGGGCCATGTCCGCGGCGGGCGCGTTCTGCAGGACGAACATCACCTGGAAGAGCGGAGTGCGGCTCATGTCGCGAGCCGGCTGGAGCTCCTCCACCAACTTCTCGAAGGGGATGTCCTGGTGCTCGTAGGCACCGAGGGTGGTGTCCTTCACCTGGCGCAGCAGCGAGCGGAAGGAGGGGTTGCCCTCCATGCGGGCACGCAGCACGAGCGTGTTGATGAAGAAGCCGATGAGGCCCTCGGTCTCGGCGTGGCGGCGCCCGGCGATGGGCGAGCCGACGACGATGTCCTGCTGTCCCGAATGCCGCTGCATCAGCACCTGGAAGGCGGCGAGCAGGAGCATGAAGGGGGTGACGCCTTCACGCTGGGCGAGCGCCTTGATGGCCTCGGACAGCTCACGGGGGAGCCGCACGGGCAGCTCGGCACCGCGGTAGGAGAGGACGGCGGGGCGAGGCTTGTCGGTGGGCAGTTCCAGCTGAGCGGGAGCGCCGGAGAGCTGCTGCTTCCACCAGGACAGTTGCGCGTCGAGCGTCTCGCCCTGGAGCCACTGGCGCTGCCAGACGGCGACGTCGGCGTACTGGACGGGCAGCCCGGGCAGGGGAGAAGGCTTGCCCTGGGAGAAGGCGTCGTAGAGGGCGGCCACCTCGCGCACCAGCACCTGCATGGACCAACCGTCGGAGACGATGTGGTGCATGCACAGCAGTAGGACGTGCTCGGAGTCCGAGAGCTTCAGCAGCGAGGTGCGCAGCAGCGGACCATGCGCCAGGTCGAAGGACCTGGTGGCGTCTTCCCCGACGAGCCGGCGGGCCTCGGCCTCGCGCTGCTCGGTGGGCAGGGCCGTCAGGTCCACCACGGGGAGCGGCAGGGAGGCAGGAGCCGCGATGAGCTGGATGCTGCCTTCGGCCTCGGAACGGAAGGTGGTGCGCAGGGACTCGTGGCGGCGTACCACCTCATCGAAAGTACGGCGCAGGGCCTCGATATCCAGGGCCCCCACCAGCCGGACGGCGGCTGGAATGTTGTAGGTGGCGTTGCCGGGCTCGAGCTGCTCCAGGAACCACAGGCGCTGCTGGGCGAAGGACAGGGGCAGCGGGGCCGACCTGTCGGCGGGCTTCAGCGCAGGCAGCGCGGAGGTGGCGTTGCCCTGGAGTGACGCCCGCACGCGCGAGGCGAGGGCCTCGAGGGTGGAGGACTCGAAGAGAGCGCGCAGGGGCAGCTCCACGCCGAAGGTGGCGCGGATGCGCGAGACGACCTGGGTGGCCAGCAGCGAGTGGCCGCCCAGCTCGAAGAAGTTGTCGTGCACGCCCACGCGCGGCAGCTGGAGGATCTGGCTCCAGAGCTCGGCCAGGCGCAGCTCCACCTCGTTGCGAGGAGCGACGTACTCGCGCGAGCCGGAGAAGTGGGAAGAATCCGGGGCGGGGAGGGCCTTCCTGTCGACCTTGCCGTTGGGGTTGAGGGGCAGGGCGGGCAGTACGACGAAGGCGGAGGGCACCATGTAGGCCGGCAGGTGCTCCTCGAGGAATGCACGCACGGCGGAGATATCGAGCGTGTTGCCCTCGCGAGCCACGACGTAGGCCACCAGGCGCTTGTCGCCGGGCACGTCCTCACGAGCCACCACGACGGTGTCACGCACGCAGGAGTGGCGCAGCAGGGCGGACTCCACCTCGCCCAGCTCGATGCGGAAGCCACGCACCTTCACCTGGAAGTCGATGCGGCCCAGGTACTCCAGCTGGCCGTCGGCGCTCCAACGCACCCTGTCGCCGGTGCGGTACATGCGAGCGCCGGGAGAGGAGGAGAAGGGGTCGGGGATGAAGCGCTCGGCGGTGAGCTCAGGGCGGCCGAGGTAGCCACGGGCCAGGCCCAGGCCGCCGAGGAACAACTCACCGGGGACGCCCTGGGGCACGGGCCGCAGGTGTGCGTCGAGCACATAGGCCTGGGAGCCGGGCAGGGGACGGCCAATGGGAGGAATGAGGGAGGAGTCGCGAGGAGCCAGGGCCCAGGTGGAGTAGGTGGTGTCCTCGGTGGGGCCGTAGAGGTTGAAGACGGCTTCGACGGTGCCGGTGGCGTAGAGGGCCTGCACCAGGGAGGACTGAAGGGCCTCACCGGCGAGGTTGACGGTACGCACGGAGGCGGGCAGGGCACGCTGGCGCACCAGCTCGGCGACAGCCGAGGGGACGGTGTTGATGAGCGTCACCTCGGAAGCGGCGGGCAGGGAGGGAAGGGCCAGGGCGTTGTCGGCCAGGTAGACGCAGCCGCCGCAGGCCAGGGGAGCGAAGAGCTCGAAGACGGACAGGTCGAAGCAGACGGAGGTGGCCGCCAGGGTGCCGGCCAGCTGGGCCTTGGAGAAGGAGGCCATGGCCCAGTGGAGGAAGGAGACGGCGCTGGAGTGCTGGAGGGCGACGCCCTTGGGCCTGCCGGTGGAGCCGGAGGTGTAGAGGACGTAGGCCAGGTGCTGAGGCGTGTTGAGGCAGGGCGGGCGCGAAGTGGGGTGGCGCGAGAAGGACTCGGGCTCATCCAGCAGCAGGAGGGCCGGAGCGCCCAGGCCACGCATGTCCTCGGCCAGGGAGCGCTGGGTGAGGAGCAGGGGGCTGCGGGCGTCAGCGAGGCTGTAGGCCAGACGCTGGGAGGGATAGGCCGGGTCGAGGGGCACGTAGGCGCCGCCGGCCTTGAGGATGGAGAGGATGGCCAGGGGCAGCAGCTCGGTGCGCTCCAGGCACAGGGCGACGGGCACCTCGGGGCCGACGCCCAGGGAGCGCAGGTGCCAGGCGAGCTGGTTGGTGCGCTCCTCGAGCTGGCGGTAGGTGAAGCGGCGAGTACCGACGACGAGGGCGGTGGCCTCGGGAGTGGCGTCCACCTGGCGCTCGAAGAGCAGGTGGAGGGCACCGTCAGTACGGGGCAGGAAGTCGGAGTGGTTCCAGTCCACCAGCAGGCGCTGGCGCTCCTGGGCCGGCAGCAGCGGCAGCTCGGACAGCCGCGCCTCGGGCGTGGCAATCACGCCCTCCAGCAGCACATGCAGGTGCTGCGCGAGCCGGGAGACGGTGCTCTTCTCGAACAGATCGGTGGCGTACTCCAGGGTGCCAGCGAAGCCCTCGGAGGTCTCGGAGAGGGAGAGGGTGAGGTCGAACTTGGCAGTCTGGGAGGAGGACTCCAGCATGCGCAGGGACAGGCCCTGGAGGGCCATGTCCGCGGCGGGCGCGTTCTGCAGGACGAACATCACCTGGAAGAGAGGCGTCCGGCTGAGGTCACGCGCCGGGTGCAACTCCTCGACGAGCTTCTCGAAGGGGATGTCCTGGTGCTCGTAGGCACCGAGGGTGGTGTCCTTCACCTGGCGCAGCAGCTGACGGAAGGAGGGGTTGCCCTCCATGCGGGCACGCAGCACGAGCGTGTTGACGAAGAAGCCGATGAGGCCCTCGGTCTCGGAGTGGCGGCGGCCAGCGATGGGCGAGCCGATGCTCACGTCCTCCTGGCCGCTGTAGCGGTGCATCAGCACCTGGAAGGCGGCGAGCAGGAGCATGAAGGGGGTGACGCCTTCACGCTGGGCGAGCGCCTTGAGCGACTCGGACAGCTCACGGGGGAGCCGAACAGGCAGCTCGGCACCGCGGTAGGAAAGAGTGGCGGGGCGGGGCTTGTCGGTGGGCAGCTCCAGCTGAGCGGGAGCGCCGGAGAGCTGCTGCTTCCACCAGGAGAGCTGGGTGTCGAGCGTCTGGCCCTGGAGCCACTGGCGCTGCCAGAGAGCGAAGTCGGCGTACTGGACGGGCAGCCCGGGCAGGGGAGAAGGCTTGCCCTGGGAGAAGGCGTCGTAGAGGGCGGCCACCTCGCGCACTAGCACCTGCATGGACCAGCCGTCGGAGACAACGTGGTGCATGCACAGCAGCAGCACGTGCTCGGAGTCCGAGAGCTTGAGCAGGGTGGTGCGCAGCAGCGGGCCGTGGGCCAGCTCGAAGGGGCGCACGGCCTCGGCGCGGGCCAGACGCAGGGTCTCGGCCTCACGCTCCTGTGGCGACAGTGTCGTCAGATCCACCAGGGACAAGGGCAGTGATGCCTTGGGAGCGATGACCTGGACGGGTTCGCCAGCCTCGGAGCGGAAGGTGGTGCGCAGGGACTCGTGACGGCGTACCACCTCATCGAAGACGCGCTGGAGGGCGTGGAGGTCGAGGGTGCCCACCAGACGCACAGCGGCGGGCATGTTGTAGGTGGTGTTGCCGGGCTCGAGCTGCTCCAGGAACCACAGGCGCTGCTGGGCGAAGGACAGGGGCAGCGGGGCCGTCCTGTCGGCGGGCTTCAGCGCAGGCAGTGCGGAGGTGGCGTTGCCCTGGAGTGACGCCCGCACGCGCGAGGCGAGGGCCTCGAGAGTGGAGGACTCGAAGAGGGCACGCAGGGGCAGCTCCACGCCGAAGGCGGCGCGGATGCGCGAGACGACCTGGGTGGCCAGCAGCGAGTGGCCGCCCAGCTCGAAGAAGTTGTCGTGCACGCCCACGCGCGGCAGCTGGAGGATCTGGCTCCAGATATTGGCCAGGCGCAGCTCCACCTCGTTGCGAGGAGCGACGTACTCGTGTGAGCCGGAGAAGTGGGAAGAATCCGGGGCGGGGAGGGCCTTCCTGTCGACCTTGCCGTTGGGGTTGAGGGGCAGGGCGGGCAGTACGACGAAGGCGGAGGGCACCATGTAGGCCGGCAGGTGCTCCTCGAGGAATGCACGCACGGCGGAGATATCGAGCGTGTTGCCCTCGCGAGCCACGACGTAGGCCACCAGGCGCTTGTCGCCGGGCACGTCCTCACGAGCCACCACGACGGTGTCACGCACGCAGGAGTGGCGCAGCAGGGCGGACTCCACCTCGCCCAGCTCGATGCGGAAGCCACGCACCTTCACCTGGAAGTCGATGCGGCCCAGGTACTCCAGCTGGCCGTCGGCGCTCCAACGCACCCTGTCGCCGGTGCGGTACATGCGAGCGCCGGGAGAGGAGGAGAAGGGGTCGGGGATGAAGCGCTCGGCGGTGAGCTCAGGGCGGCCGAGGTAGCCACGGGCCAGGCCCAGGCCGCCGAGGAACAACTCACCGGGGACGCCCTGGGGCACGGGCCGCAGGTGTGCGTCGAGCACATAGGCCTGGGAGCCGGGCAGGGGACGGCCAATGGGAGGAATGAGGGAGGAGTCGCGAGGAGCCAGGGCCCAGGTGGAGTAGGTGGTGTCCTCGGTGGGGCCGTAGAGGTTGAAGACGGCTTCGACGGTGCCGGTGGCGTAGAGGGCCTGCACCAGGGAGGACTGAAGGGCCTCACCGGCGAGGTTGACGGTACGCACGGAGGCGGGCAGGGCACGCTGGCGCACCAGCTCGGCGACAGCCGAGGGGACGGTGTTGATGAGCGTCACCTCGGAAGCGGCGGGCAGGGAGGGAAGGGCCAGGGCGTTGTCGGCCAGGTAGACGCAGCCGCCGCAGGCCAGGGGAGCGAAGAGCTCGAAGACGGACAGGTCGAAGCAGACGGAGGTGGCCGCCAGGGTGCCGGCCAGCTGAGAGGGAGAGAAGGAGGCCAGGGCCCAATTCAGGAAGGCGGAGGCGCTGGAGTGCTGGAGGGCGACGCCCTTGGGCCTGCCGGTGGAGCCGGAGGTGTAGAGGACGTAGGCTAGGTGCTGAGGTGTGTTGAGGCAGGGCAGCCGGTGGGTGGGCTGGTGGGAGAAAGCCTCGGGCTCGTCCAGCAGCAACAACGCAGGAGCACCCAGGCCACGCATGTCCTCGGCCAGGGAGCGCTGGGTGAGGAGCAGGGGGCTGCGGGCGTCAGCGAGGCTGTAGGCCAGACGCTGGGAGGGGTAGGCCGGGTCGAGGGGCACGTAGGCGCCGCCAGCCTTGAGGATGGAGAGGATGGCCAGGGGCAGCAGCTCGGTGCGCTCCAGGCACAGGGCGACGGGAACCTCGGGGCCAATGCCCAGGGAGCGCAGGTGCCAGGCGAGCTGGTTGGTGCGTTCCTCGAGCTGGAGGTAGGAGAAGCGGCGGGTGCCGACGACGAGGGCGGTGGCCTCGGGGGTGGCGTCCACCTGGGCTTCGAAGAACTGGTGGAGGGCGCGGTCGGCGCGGGGCAGGAAGTCGGAGTGGTTCCAGTCCACCAGCAGGCGCTGACGCTCCTGGGCCGGCAGCAGCGGCAGCTCGGACAGGCGCGCCTCGGGAGAAGACACCACTCCCTGCAACAGCACGGTCAGGTGTTGCGCGAGCCGGGAGACGGTGTCCTGCTCGAAGAGATCGGTGGCGTACTCCAGGGAACCCGCGAAGCCCTCGGCGGAATCGGAGAGGGAGAGGGTGAGGTCGAACTTGGCAGTCTGGGAGGAGGACTCCAGCATGCGCAGGGACAGGCCCTGGAGAGCCATGTCCGCGGCGGGCGCGTTCTGCAGGACGAACATCACCTGGAAGAGGGGAGTGCGGCTCAAGTCGCGAGCCGGGTGCAACTCCTCGACGAGCTTCTCGAAGGGGATGTCCTGGTGCTCATAGGCACCCAGGGTGGTGTCCTTCACCTGGCGCAGCAGCTGACGGAAGGAGGGATTGCCCTCCATGCGGGCACGCAGCACGAGCGTGTTGACGAAGAAGCCGATGAGGCTCTCGGTCTCGGAGTGACGGCGGCCAGCGATGGGCGAGCCGACGCTCACGTCCTCCTGACCGCTGTAGCGGTGCATCAGCACCTGGAAGGCGGCGAGCAGGAGCATGAAGGGGGTGACGCCTTCACGCTGGGCGAGCGCCTTGAGCGACTCGGACAGCTCACGGGGGAGCCGCACGGGGAGTTCGGCACCGCGGTAGGAAAGGGTGGCGGGGCGGAGCTTGTCGGTGGGCAACTCCAGCTGAGCGGGAGCGCCGGAGAGCTGCTGCTTCCACCAGGAGAGCTGGGTGTCGAGCGTCTGGCCCTGGAGCCACTGGCGCTGCCAGACGGCGAAGTCGGCGTACTGGGCGGGCAGTCCAGGCAGGGGAGAGGGCTTGCCCTGGGAGAATGCGTCGTAGAGGGCGGCCACCTCACGCACCAGCACCTGCATGGACCAACCGTCGGAGACGACGTGGTGCATGCACAGCAGCAGGACGTGCTCGGAGTCCGAGAGCTTCAGCAGCACGGTGCGCAGCAGCGGACCATGGGCCAGATCGAAGGGGCGCGTGGCCTCGGCGTGAGCCAGACGAATGGTCTCGGCCTCACGCTCCTGTGGCGACAGTGTCGTCAGATCCACCAGGGACAGGGGCAACGAAGCCGAAGGCGCGATGACCTGGACGGGCTCGCCAGCCTCGGAGCGGAAAGTGGTGCGCAGGGACTCGTGGCGGCGCACGAGCTCATCGAAGCTGCCCTGGAGGGCCTGTACGTTCAGGGAGCCCACCAGCCGGACGGCGGCGGGCATGTTGTAGGTGGTGTTGCCGGGCTCGAGCTGCTCCAGGAACCACAGGCGCTGCTGCGCGAAGGACAGGGGCAGCGGGCGAGACCTGTCGGCGGTCCTGAGGGCGGGGAGACTGGAGGTGCGCTCCTGGCGAGAGGACTCGATGCGCCGTGCGAGTGCCTCGAGCGTGGAGGACTCGAAGAGGGCACGCAGGGGCAGCTCCACGCCGAAGGTGGCGCGGATGCGAGAGGCCACCTGGGTGGCCAGCAGCGAGTGACCACCCAGCTCGAAGAAGTTGTCGTGCACGCCCACGCGCGGCACGTGCAGCAGTTCGGCCCACATGGAGGCGAGGGCCTCTTCGGTGGGAGTGCGCGGGGCGACGTAGTTGGAGCCGCTCGGCAGGTGCGAGGCATCCGGAGCGGGGAGGGCCTTCCTGTCGACCTTGCCGTTGGGGTTGAGAGGCAGGGCGGGCAGGGCCACGAAGGCCGAGGGCACCATGTAGGCCGGCAGGTGCTCCTCGAGGAAGGAGCGCAGCACGCCGGGCTCCACGGACTGGCCCTCGCGAGCCACGACGTAGGCCACCAGGCGCTTGTCGCCGGGCACGTCCTCACGAGCCACCACGACGGTGTCACGCACGCAGGAGTGGCGCAGCAGGGCGGACTCCACCTCGCCCAGCTCGATGCGGAAGCCACGCACCTTCACCTGGAAGTCGATGCGGCCCAGGTACTCCAGCTGGCCGTCGGCGCTCCAACGCACCCTGTCGCCGGTGCGGTACATGCGAGCGCCGGGAGAGGAGGAGAAGGGGTCGGGGATGAAGCGCTCGGCGGTGAGCTCAGGGCGGCCGAGGTAGCCACGGGCCAGGCCCAGGCCGCCGAGGAACAACTCACCGGGGACGCCCTGGGGCACGGGCCGCAGGTGTGCGTCGAGCACATAGGCCTGGGAGCCGGGCAGGGGACGGCCAATGGGAGGAATGAGGGAGGAGTCGCGAGGAGCCAGGGCCCAGGTGGAGTAGGTGGTGTCCTCGGTGGGGCCGTAGAGGTTGAAGACGGCTTCGACGGTGCCGGTGGCGTAGAGGGCCTGCACCAGGGAGGACTGAAGGGCCTCACCGGCGAGGTTGACGGTACGCACGGAGGCGGGCAGGGCACGCTGGCGCACCAGCTCGGCGACAGCCGAGGGGACGGTGTTGATGAGCGTCACCTCGGAAGCGGCGGGCAGGGAGGGAAGGGCCAGGGCGTTGTCGGCCAGGTAGACGCAGCCGCCGCAGGCCAGGGGAGCGAAGAGCTCGAAGACGGACAGGTCGAAGCAGACGGAGGTGGCCGCCAGGGTGCCGGCCAGCTGAGAGGGAGAGAAGGAGGCCAGGGCCCAATTCAGGAAGGCGGAGGCGCTGGAGTGCTGGAGGGCGACGCCCTTGGGTCTACCGGTGGAGCCGGAGGTGTAGAGGACGTAGGCCAGGTGCTGAGGCGTGTTGAGGCAGGGCAGCCGGTGGGTGGGCTGGTGGGAGAAAGCCTCGGGCTCGTCCAGCAGCAACAACGAGGGAGCACCCAGGCCGCGCATGTCCTCGGCCAGGGAGCGCTGGGTGAGGAGCAGGGGGCTGCGGGCGTCGGCGAGGCTGTAGGCCAGACGCTGAGAGGGGTAGGCCGGGTCGAGGGGCACGTAGGTGCCGCCAGCCTTGAGGATGGAGAGGATGGCCAGGGGCAGCAGCTCGGTGCGCTCCAGGCACAGGGCGACGGGCACCTCGGGGCCGACGCCCAGGGAGCGCAGGTGCCAGGCGAGCTGGTTGGTGCGTTCCTCGAGCTGGAGGTAGGAGAAGCGGCGGGTGCCGACGACGAGGGCGGTGGCCTCGGGGGTGGCGTCCACCTGGGCTTCGAAGAACTGGTGGAGGGCGCGGTCGGCGCGGGGCAGGAAGTCGGAGTGGTTCCAGTCCACCAGCAGACGCTGATGCTCCTGGGCCGGCAGCAGTGGCAGCTCCGACAGGCGCGCCTCGGGGTGATTCAGCACGCCCTCCAGCAGCACATCCAGGTGCTCCACCATGCGAGCGATGGTGGGGGCTTCGAACAGATCGGTGGCGTACTCGAGTGCGCCCGAGAGTCCCTGCGCGGACTCGCTGAGCGTGAGGGTGAGATCGAACTTGGCCGTGCGGCTCTCCAGCTCGACCTCGTGCAGCGACAGCCCGGGCAGGGCGGTGCCGGGCAGCGGATCCGGCCGCAGCACGAGCATCACCTGGAAGAGGGGGCTGCGGCTGAGGTCGCGCACCGGGCGCACCTCCTCCACGAGCTTCTCGAAGGGGAGGTCCTGGTGCTCGTAGGCGCCCAGCGTCGTCTCCCGCACGCGCGTCAGCAGCTCGCGGAAGGTGGGGTCGCCGTGCAGCCCGGTCCGCAGCACGAGCGTGTTGACGAAGAAGCCGATGAGCCCGTCCAGCTCGGAGCGGTTGCGGCCGGCGATGGGCGAGCCGACGAGGATGTCATCCTGGCCGCTGTAGCGGTGCAGCAGGGTCTGGAACGTGGCCAGCAGCAGCATGAAGGGCGTGACACCCTCACGCCGCGCGAGCTCCTCGAGCGCCTCCCACCGGTCGCGGGACAGCCGCACCGGCACGCTGGAGCCGCGCAGTCCCTGCACGGGGGGCCGGGGCTTGTCGGTGGACAGCTCCAGATGGGAGGGCGCGCCGGAGAGCTGCCGCTTCCAGTACGCCAGCTGCGTGTCGAGCAGCTCGCCCCGCAGCCACTGCCGCTGCCAGACGGCGTAGTCGGCGTACTGCACGGGCAGCTCGGGCAGGGGCGAGGGCTGGCCTCGCGAGAAGGCCGCGTAGAGGGCCGCCACCTCGCGCACCAGCACGCCCATGGACCAGCCGTCGGAGACGATGTGGTGCATGCACAGCACCAGCACGTGCTCGGTGTCCGAGAGCTTCAGCAGCACGGTGCGCAGCAGCGGGCCGCGCGTGAGCTCGAAGGGGCGCAGCGCCTCCTCGTGGGCCCGGCGCTGCACCTCCGCCTCGCGCTCCTCCGCGGGCAGTGCGCTCAGGTCCACCCTCACCAGCTCCAGCGCGCCCTCGGGACGCACGTGCTGCACGGGCTCGCCCTGCTGGGCCTGGAAGGTGGTGCGCAGCGACTCGTGCCGCCGGACGATCTCCGCGAAGCTCCGCTCCAGGGCCGCCGCATCCAGCGAGCCCTCCATCCGCACGCAGGCGGGGATGTTGTAGAGCGGGCTGCCCGGCTCGAGCTGATCCAGGAACCACAGCCGTTGCTGGGCGAAGGACAGGGGTAGGGGCTGCTCGCGCGAGGCCCGGCCCAGGGGCGCGGCCTGACGGGTGCCAGCGAGCTGGGAGAGCTGCTCCACCAGCTCGGCCAGGCTCGGCCCGCGCAGCAGGGCCTCCATGGGCAGCGTCACGCCCAGGCCCTTCTCCACCTCGTACGCCAGCTCCACGGCCGACAGCGAGTCCATGCCGTAGCGCGTGAGCGGCTCGTCCCGCTCCAGCTGCTCCGGGCTCGTTCCCAGCCGCCGCGCCAGCCGCGCCCGCAGCCAGCGCTCGAGCGCCTCGGGCGTCCCGGGCCGCTCCTCCACCGCGTCGGCCGAGGCCGCCGTCTCCTCCACGGCCGGGGCGCTCACCGCCTCGCCGCGCCACGTGGCCACCTCGCGCAGCTCTCCCGTCAGGTAGAGTTCACGGCTGGCCCGCCGTTGAATCTTGCCGCTCGACGTCTTGGGCAGGCTGCCCGGCTCGATGAGCGTCAGTGCATGCAGTTGCAGCTCGTGCACCTCGGCGATGCGCTGCCGCACGGCCTGCACCACCTCGTCCATCGCCACCGGCTGGCGCCGCGTGTCCGCCTCGAACACCACCACCAGCCGCTCCTCGCCCTCCACCTCCACCGAGAAGGCCGCGCCGCACCCGGGCCGTAGCGCGGGGCTCGCCTGCTCCGCCGTCAGCTCGATGTCCTGCGGGTGGTGGTTGCGGCCGCGGATGATGATGAGGTCCTTGATGCGGCCGGTGACGAAGAGGTCTCCCCCCTCCAGCAGGAAGCCCTGGTCTCCCGTGCGCAGGAAGGGCCCCGCGCCATCCTGGGTGCGCGCGTGGAAGACCCGCTCCGTCTCCTCGGTGCGGTTCCAGTACCCCACGGCCACGCTCTGGCCCTTCACCCAGATCTCCCCCACCTCGCCCGGCGCGCAGCGCGCGAACGTGGTGGGATTGACGATGGCCAGCTCCTGGTCCTGCAGGTTCCGGCCGCAGCCCACCAGGGTGCGTGCCTTCTCCTGCTCGGGCTGGGCGGACACGGCGTGGCCCCGCAACAGCTCTTCTCCACCCACCGTCCGCAGCACGGGCGAGGCGCCCACATCACCACCGGAGGCGATGAGCGTCCCCTCCGCCAGGCCGTAGCAGGGGTAGAAGGCCTCGCGGCGGAAGCCGCTGACGGAGAAGGCCTGGACGAAGCGGTCCACCGTCTCGGGGCGGATGGGCTCGGCGCCGCAGAAGGCCACTTCCCAGTGGCTCAGGTCCAGCTTGCGCCGGTCCTCCTCGGTCGTCTTGCGCACGCACAGATCGAAGGCGAAGTTGGGGCCACCGCTGATGGTGCCCTTCGTGCGCGAGACCACCTCCAGCCAGCGCAGCGGGCGCCGCAGGAACGTCAAGGGCGACAGCAGCGCCGTGGAGAAGCCCCCGTACACGGTGCCCAGGATGCCGCCGATGAGCCCCATGTCATGGTAGGGCGGCAGCCAGATGACGCCCGAGCTGCCCGCGTTCATCCCGAAGGCTCCGTGGATGAGCTTCAGGTTGTGCAGCAGGTTGGCGTGCGTGAGCATCACGCCCTTGGGCGTGCCCGTGGAGCCGGAGGTGTACTGGAGGAAGGCGAGCGAGTCGCTCGTCAGCTCCGGCCGCTTCCAGTCCGCCTCCGCTCCCGCCGCCACCTCGTCGGTGGCCACCCAGCGCAGGTTCCTCAGATCCGGGGCGGCCTCGAAGATGAGCTCCGCCATGGAGAGGATGAAGGACGTGGTGAGCACCAGCGTGGCCTGCGCGTCCTGGATGATGGCCCTCAGACGCGGCAGCGTCCTCTCCAGTCGCGTCGGATCCGGCGGATAGGCCGGCACCGCCACCACGCCCGATGCCAGACAGCCGAAGAAGCCGGCCACGTACTCGAGCCCCGGGGGATACAGCAGCACCGCCCGCTCGCCCGGCGCGGCGATCCCCTGCAGGTGGGCTCCAATGCCCTGCGCGCGCCTCAACAGTCCCGCGTGGCTGAGGATCTCCTCGCCACCATCGGCGTCTTCATACAGGGTGAAGAGCGGTGCCTCGGTCAGGAGCGCGGCGCGCTCCTCCACCAACTCCAGCAACGTGGATGCGGGAGACGAATTCGAAATCGACTTCATGGAGCGTGAAGCCCTTGGTCATCTCGCGGGCCGCCCTGAGCTGCCCACGGCAATGGAGTGGGACAGCGCGGTGAGCGCATCCCACGGAACAGGTGAGGAATTGTGCGGCGGAGTACGAGCTGGAAAACCGTAATCCCCCCGGATTACTCATATGCCGGATAATGACAGATTCGTGGTATTATCCATTTTATGACTTTTGAAGAAATAGACCATATCGAGCTCTACGTCGAGGACGTGGGACAGGCTGCTCGTTTCTTCACATCATGCCTGGGGTTCCGGGCGGTTGCCGAGGGGGGGCCCGAGACGGGGCTGGAGGGGCGCAGCAGCCAGCTCTTGCAGCAAGGGAGCCTGCGGATGCTGTTGACACAGGGCCTGGACCCGCAGGGGCCGGTGGCCGGGTACGTCCAACGGCATGGGGATGGGGTGCGCGACATCGCCCTGCGTTCGCGTGACGTGGTGGCGGACTTCGAGCTGGCCGTGCGGCGTGGCGCCCGGCCCGTGGAGGAGCCCGGGGTGGTGGAGGACGGGCACGGCCGCCGGCTCGTGCGCGCCGCGGTGGCGGGCATGGGGGACGTGGTCCACTCGCTCATCCAGCGTGACGGACCCCGGGACTTCTTCGTGCCGCGGGGCTTCCGGGCCCTGGAGTCCGGAGCGGCCCCCACGCGCGAGCTGGTCTCGAGCCTGGATCACCTCGCCATCTGCCTGGCGCCGGGCACGCTGGATGAGACGGTGCGCTTCTACCAGGAGGTTTTCGGCTACCGTGTGACGCACGAGGAGAACGTGCGGACACGCAAGAGCGGGATGAATTCCAAGGTGGTGCAGAGTGCCTCGGGCCGGGTGTGTCTGCCGATGCAGGAGCCGGCCACGGGCGAGAGTCCTGGGCAGATCGCCGAGTTCCTGGCCGCTCACGGGGGGCCGGGGGTGCAGCACGTGGCGATGCTCACCCCGGACATCGCCTCGAGCGTGCGGGCCCTGAGCCAGCGCGGCCTCGATTTCCTGGAGATTCCCTCCACCTATTACGAGGTGCTGGAGTCGCGGCTGGGCCAGCTGGGGCTGGACGTGGGCGTGCTGCGCGAGCTGGGCGTCCTGGTGGATCGCGACGAGTGGGGCCTGCTGATGCAGGCGTTCACCCGCTCGCGGCACTCGCGGGGGACGCTCTTCTTCGAGATGGTGGAGCGCAAGGACGCACGCGGCTTCGGAGGCGCCAACATCCGCGCGCTCTTCGAGGCGGTGGAGCGCGAGCACGCCCGGAGGGTGGCATGAGCGGTGGTACCGAGCTTCCACTCGCGGGGTGGGCCAAGGAGCTACAGCCCTCCGCCATCCAGGACGCGTTGCAGCGCATCCTGCGGCCCGGCGTGCTGTCGCTGGCGCTGGGATTGCCGGCGGAGGAGCTGTTCCCCGCGCAGGGTCTGGCCGAGGCGGCGGCGCGGGTGCTCGCGGAGCAGCCGCTGGCCGCGTTGCAGTATGGCGCCGCGCTCCAGCCCCTGCGCCAGAAGGTGGTGGAGCTGATGGCCCTGCGCGGCGTGAGGTGCTCGCCAGAGCAGGTGTTCCTCACCGCCGGCTCCCAACAGGCCATGAGTCTGCTGGCCCGGCTGTTCCTGGAGCCCGGCAGCACCGTGCTGTTGGAGGAGCGCGTCTACTCCGGCTTCCAGCAGGTGTTGGAGCCCTTCCAGCCGAGGCGGTTGACGGTGGGGACGGACCTGTCCACCGGCATCGACGTGGATGCGGTGGAGGCGGTGTTGCGCCGGGGCGAGCGGCCCTCGCTGCTCTACGTCATGAGCGATGGGCACAACCCGCTCGGCGTGCGCATGTCCGCGGAGAAGCGGGAGCGGCTGGTGAAGGTGGCGCGCGACTACCGCCTGCCCATCATCGAGGACGACGCCTACGGCCTGCTCCAGTACGAGCCGGATCCGCTGCCGCCGCTGCGGGCGCTGGAGAGCCAGTGGGTGTTCTACCTGGGCTCCTTCTCCAAGATATTGGCCCCGTCGCTGCGGGTGGGGTGGTTGGTGGTGCCGGAGGAGCTCATCCACCGGCTGGCCACGGTGAAGGAGGCGAGCGATATCGACACCACGTCCTTCGCCCAGCGCGTGGTGCTGGCCTTCCTGGAGTCGGGCCGTCTGGATGCGCACCTGGCGCGGCTGCGGGATGAGTACCGGCGGCGGCGGGACGCGCTGCTGGGTGCGCTCGAGACGCACTTCCCCTCGGGGGCGAAGTGGACGCGGCCCTCCAGTGGCATGTTCGTCTGGGTGGAGCTGCCGGGGAACGTGGACACCACGGCGCTGCTGATGCGGGCGGTGGAGCAGGAGCAGGTGGCCTTCCTGCCCGGCCAGGCCTTCGCGGTGCCCGGCGGGCCGTCGGCCGCGCACTGCTTGCGGCTCAACTTCTCCCACTGCGAGCCCGACGTCCTGCGGGACGCGGTGGCCCGGCTCGCGCGCGTCCTGCGCAAGGGCTGAGCCTCCGAGGACTCCGGCCCCGCGCGTCCTTTCCTCGGGCGCGCGGAGGCCGGTGCTTCGATGGATTACGTCGGGTCCGGCTTCGGCGTCTTGGGGCCGCTGGCCGGCAGCTTCGGCTTGGTGATGTAGCTCTTGGGCAGCTCACCGGTGAGCGAGTCCAGGAAGGTGACGATCGCCTTCGCGTCCTCGTCGGTGATCTGCTTGCCGAACTGGTGCTGGGCCATCAGCTTCACGGCCGTCTGGATCTCCGTGACGGAGCCGTCGTGGAACCACGGGCCCGTCTTCGTCACGTTGCGCAGGGTGGGGACGCGGAAGATCATCCGGTCCGACTCCTGCTTGGTCAGGTCGAAGCGGCCCTGGTCCTTGGACTGGAAGGGCACCACGAGACCCAGCTTCTGCAGCGAGCCGCCGATGGCCGGGCCGTTGTGGCAGGTCTGGCAGCCCTGCTCGAGGAACTTCTTCAGGCCGTGCTTCTCCGCCTCGGTGAGCGCCTTCTCGTCACCGGCCAGGAACTTGTCGAAGCGCGAGGGGGTGACGAGCTGGCGCTCGAAGGCGCCAATGGCCTTGGCCATGTTGTCGTAGGTGACGGCGTCGGCCTGGCCCGGGAATGCCTTCTGGAAGGCGGTGACGTAGCCGGGGATGGACTTCAGCGTCTCGACGACGCGCGCCTCGTTGGGCATCGCCATCTCGACGGGGTTGAGGATGGGGCCCTTGGCCTGCTCCTCGAGGTTGGGGGCGCGGCCATCCCAGAACTGCAGGATGTGACCACCGGCGTTGTACACGGTGGGCGAGTTGCGGCCGCCCAGCTGCTTCTTGTGGCCCGGCGAGGTGGGCTTGCCGTCCACGCCGAACTTGTTCAGGTCGTGGCAGCTGTTGCAGGACACGTCCTGGTTCTTCGACAGACGGGTGTCGAAGTACAGCATGCGCCCCAGCTCCACCTTCTCCGGGGTGATGGGGTTCTTGGGGTCCTCGAAGCGGGCCGGCAGCGCCTTGAACACGCCGAGCAGGGCGCGGTCGATGACGACCTGCTGCTGAGCGGCGGTGGGGGCGGCCGGTGCGGCCGGTTTGGCCGCCTGAGCAAAGGCCGCGGCGCCAACGGTGGCGGCGGCCAGGATGAGGGGACGAACGAGGCTCTTGAGTTTCATGAGGTCTGCTCTTTCACTGAGCTCCGCGGCCGGAAGACCCGGGTGGGTCCGCTGAAGGGGGGGAGGCCGGAAGCCGTCAGGAAATTAGCAGTCTCTTGGGTGCAGGGGGAAACGACGCGGGGCATTCTGCCCCGGCATTCACCCCGGCATCCCAGTGAAACACGGTGCCGCGCCCCTCGGCCGTCTGGCGGGGACGCGGCACCGGGGAAGGCGACTAGTCGCCGTACACCACGACGCAGTACGTGGCGTACACGCCGATGATGTTGGTGAGCTTCTGGTCGATGTGGGTGACGCGGCTGATGCCGGCCTTCTTGGCCGTCTCGTTCACGCCGGCATCGCCCGTGGTGACGAGCCCGAGGATGGACGTGATGCAGCTCTCACCGGACTTGGAGCCCAGCTTGGTCTGCTCGTTGATGAAGCTGTTGCTGGTGGTCTGCGCGTAGAGGCCGGAGGAGCCGGGGGCGCCGGTGCCGATGAACGCGACACCCGCGCAGCCGGACAGGCCGAGGGACAGGACGGCGACGACGGACAGCTTGCGAAGCAGGTTCATGGTTCCTCGCTTGGACTGCCTGTGTGGAAGGAAGCGCCGCGCATCTAGCCCGCAGACCCTGGGATGTAAATGCTCTCGATGGGGGGCTGCCCACTTAGGTGCGCTGGCCGGAGCGCAGCGCGGCGCCGTCGACCGGCACCGGGCGGGCGCGCCACGTCGTGCCGTCCGCGGGGCCGCGGCTTCCGCGCACCATCCGGCCCAGGCGGGCCACGAGGAAACACACCCCGAGCAACCCGAGGCCCACGCCCAGCGCGGGCAGCAGTCCCAGGGTGGGGCCCACGCGCCCGGCCAGCCCCGCGGTGCCGGCCCAGCCGTACACCACCGGCAGGTGCAGCACGTAGATCCACAGCGAGGTGCGGCCCAGCGGCGCGAGGGGCCGCGAGAACATCTGGGGCAACAGGTTGATGACACCCAGCACGAGGAGTCCCTCGCCGACGCGGAAGGCCACGAGCCAGGCGCTGGTGGGGCTCCAGTCGGCGGGCAGGCGCTGGGTGAGGGCCAGCAGCCCCGCGCCGAGCGCCACCAGGGCGAGCCCCTGGGGCCAGCCGGGCCGCAGCAGCCGCAGCAGGTGGGCGGCGAGCGCTCCGGCGAAGAAGTAGCCCGCCCAGGGGAAGAGCGGGAAGCGCGAGCCCGGCATGCCCACCGCCTGTTGCAACTCCACGGGCCAGGCCGTGGCGGCGTTCCACAGGAGGGAACTGGCCAGGGGGATGCCCACGGCGAGCAGGGCGAGCGCCACGGCCCGCGTCCAGGTGCCGCGCGCGAGCACCAGCACGGCGGCGCCCACCAGCAGGCTCACGCCGATGCTCTGCAGCGCATCGAAGGTGAAGACGAGGGTGCGCAGCTCCACGCCCCAGCCGAGCGAGTGGGCGGTGGCCCAGCCCGGCCAGTGCAGGAAGTAGCCGAGGAAGAGGAGCAGCAGGGCCCGCCGCACCCGGCGGAAGAAGGACTGGCCCGCGCTGGCCGGGGAGGTGCCGAGCGCGGCCACCACGGCGAAGCCGGCCACCAGCAGGAAGAGGGGAGCGGTGATGCCGCGGAACTCCCAGTACCGCTGCACCCAGGGGTGGACGCGGACCTCGGGCGCGAGCAGCGCGTCCAGCGTGTGCCCCAGCACCATCGCCACCACGGCCAATCCTCGTGCCCCGTCGAGTCCGGGGTGACGGGAGGAGGGCTTGCCGAGGTCGAAGAGAGATGTGCCGGGGCGTGTCACGGATGACAAGCATACGTGCAGGTGGGCCGCGAGTCTCGAAATCCGACGCGACAGGTTCCCAGGGTCACCCATGGGGTCCTCCCCGGGGGGCTGACGTGGGCGCCGGAGGGTGGTGTCATGGCGCATCATGACTGCCCGTGAAGGCCTCCTGGCCTTGTTGTGTCTGTCGTTGCTGTTGCCACTGTCCGCCCGGGGCGGGGAGCCCGAGATTCCCTCCACGGACGACTGGTTCGGCCGGGACAAGGCGCTGCATTACAGCGTCAGCGCCGGCCTGGCCGGTGCGGGGTACACCGGCGGGGCGCTCCTCTTCGAGGAGCCCGGAGCGCGGTGGCTCACCGGCGCGGGGCTGGCGCTCGGCGCGGGTGTCGGCAAGGAGGTCTACGACGCGTGGCGCGGGAGCTTCTTCTCCTTCAAGGACCTGACGTGGGACGTGTTGGGCACGGCCACCGGCCTCGGCCTGTCCTGGGCCATCGACCGGCTCTTCTTCCACCGCGAGGCGTCGGCGCCCGCTCGGGTGGCCGCTCTCCAGGAAGGCGGGTCAGGGCTTCCAGGAGGGATGAGCCTCACCCTGGCCTTTTCCCCGTCAGCCGGGGGGCATCCACAAAAGGCGTCGGGGGATGGTAGGAACGACATCCCAGTACTGCTGCTGCTCTCGGGAGGTTGGTAGATGTCGCGGAATCGGCTCTTGCTTGGCGTCGGACTGGTGTCCCTGGGCGCCTTCTCTTCTTCTTGTAGCAAGGAGTCTCCTCCGCCGGCGCCACCCGCCCCCACCGTGGTCGCCGCGCCCTCGCCCGCCGCCGCGCCGGAGCCACCGAAGCCGAAGATGAGCCACGAGAAGCTCGTCTCCTTCTTCCGCCTGCCCGCCAAGACCGTCAAGGCGCCGGTGGACAGCGCGGAGCAGGTGTCGCTCGGGCGCATGCTCTTCTTCGAGAAGCGCCTGTCGAAGAACCACGACATCTCGTGCAACAGCTGCCACGACCTGGACACCTTCGGCGTGGATGGCAAGGCCACCTCCGAGGGGCACAAGGGCCAGAAGGGCAGCCGCAACGCGCCCACCGTCTTCCATGCCGCGGGCCATGTCGCCCAGTTCTGGGATGGCCGCGCCGCCACGCTGGAGGAGCAGGCCGAGGGCCCGATGATGAACCCGTTGGAGATGGCCATGCCGGGCGAGAAGCGCGTCCTGGCGACGCTCAACTCCATGCCGGAGTACGTGAAGCGCTTCCAGGCGGCCTTCCCTGGAAACAAGAAGGCGGTGAGCGTGGGCAACGCCGCGCGGGCCATCGCCGCCTTCGAGCGCAAGCTCCTCACCAGCGCGCGCTTCGACAAGTTCCTGGCGGGTGACGAGAGCGCCCTCACCGAGCAGGAGCGGCGCGGGTTGGAGCTCTTCGCCAGCGCGGGCTGCACCACGTGCCACAACGGCCCGTCGGTGGGCGGTACCTCCTTCCAGAAGCTGGGCCTCATCGAGGACTTCCCCACCGAGGACAAGGGCCGCTACGACGTGACGAAGAACGAGGAGGACCTGCACAAGTTCCGCGTGCCCACGCTGCGCAACGTGGAGAAGACGGGTCCCTGGTTCCACGACGGCTCCGTCAAGGAGCTGCCCACGGCGGTGCGCCTGATGGCCAAGCACCAGCTGGGGATGAGCTTCACCGACGCCGAGGTGGACGACATCGTGGCCTTCCTCAAGAGCCTCACCGGCGAGCTGCCCGGCGCCGACGTCCTCGCGGCCCCCGAGCTGCCCCCCAGCACGCGCGCCACGCCGAAGCCGGATCCGACGTAAAGGCTCGCCTCCCGGCCCGGGGGGCGTTAAAGGGCGCGAGCATGAGAATGCTCTTCTACGCGCACTCCGGGTTGCGTTACCTCGTCCTCCTGATGGGGCTGGTCGCCGTCGCCTACTTCGCCTTCGGGCTCGCCACGAAGCGGCCCGTGGACAAGTCGGTCCGCATCATCGGCTCCAGCTTCGCGGGGCTGCTCGACACGCAGATCCTCCTCGGCATCATCCTGCTGGGCTCGGGCTGGCCCTTCTACCCGGCCCTCTGGGGCCACCTGGTGATGATGCTGGCGGCGGCGGGCCTGGCCCACGCGCTGCTGGTGGTGAACCGCAAGCGCCCCAACCCCGGCTACCTGCTGCCGCTCATCGGCGTGGGCGGGGCGCTCGTGCTCGTGCTCGGCGGCATCCTGGCCATCGGCCGGAGCCTGATGGGCACCACCTCCATCGGCGGCTGAGCGGCCGCCGAGGCTCCTTCGCCGGACGGGCGCTCGGGGTCAGCTGCATCGCTTCACGGGAACGTTCATGACCTCGAGCCACTGCCCCTGTGCCCCCTTGTACTCGTAGGAGGCGCTACCGCTCTTCCAGTTCGGGTCGAGGAGCATGAACAGGCGAACGTTGCTCTGCCCGCGTGGCTGGATTCCGTCGGGCAGCCAGGGGATGACGGAGGTGCCCGTGGCGGCCACGATGACGCGCATGGGGGAGGGTGGCTCGGCCACCATGGGCATGTACGTGCCCTCCAACCGGGTGCGCACGTCCACGGGTGGGAGCGCTGCCTGATTGATCCTGCCAATGCCGGTGAGTGTCTTGCTCACCGTGTTGACATTGACGTCGATGTAGAAGTCCGGGGCACCGAGCTCACCGGTACCGATCTCGTACCTCGCCTTGAACAGGCGGGTTGTCTTCTCGAGCTCCAGATTCGCTGCACTCTCGTCGGGCATTGCCGGCATCCTCATCCCCTCCTTCCCCCATGGGACTGATGGGCGAGGAGCCGGATGTGACGAGGACTTAGAAGCCGCACGAGCACGCGTCCGTGAATGGCGCCGACGACGAGGCCCGTGACGCCGCAGACCAGGTACAGCGCGAGCGCCACGAGCGCGAAGGGACCGGCCCAGGGCACGAGGTCCATCCCGATGAAGATGAGAGGCATTCCAACGGCCCAGGCCAGCGCGTTGGCCCACAGCCAGCGGCCGGCGCCCGAGACGAGGCCGCGCAGCACCGTCCACTGGGCGAGGCCGAGGATGGGGCCGGCGACGAACCCCAGCCCCATGGCCAGTCCATATTGGACCAGCGCACCCGGCTCCTCCGGTGCCGGGCCGGGCGACGCGGTGGAGGCGAGCTCCATGACCGTGCTCGGCACCATCCCGAGCAGCCATGCCAGTCCGGCTCCGGCGGCGGTCGCGAGGATCCACGCCCCACGGCGCAGGCCCGTGAGCCGCTGACGAAGGACACGCTCCTGTAGCAGCCCCACGAGGACGCCTTCGAGGAGCGTGCCCAGGAGGACCGCGGCGAACGCTCCCCCGAGGGTGGCCGCCACACCCGTTACCTGTTCGAGGTGCGGTGCGACCAGCCGTCCGGCGACGAAGGTCGTTCCCAACCCGGCCGCTTCGGCCTGGCCGTTCGCGAGGATCCATCGTCCATAGAATCCGGTGTCATTGGAGTGCATGGTGGCTCTCCCTGGCCCGATGAATCTGCATGGCGGGATCCAACGCCTCGAGGGGTTGCATCGAGCCATGAGGTGAGGCGCGCGGCAAATGCTGCGCTCCGGGCGTGCGCGAGGCGCAAATGCTGCGCATCTGACACTTCGCGCGAGGAGGCACCTCCACTCGGAGCGGAGCCCGCCTGGCCGCTGGCCTTCCAGTTGCAGACCGGCGCGTCGAGCCGGGCGAGGTGCCCGGGCTTCACGAAGAGGGGCACGCCGTGATGGGTACATACGTCCCGAGCCGACGCCGGACACGAGCACTGGCCGTCACTCCCGTCCTGTCGGTACTGGCGTTGCTCGCCGCCGTGCCCGCGGCGGCGCAGGGGGTTCCCGAGGGGGCGAAGCTCTTCTCGGAGCGGTGCGCGAGCTGCCACACGGTGGGCCAGGGAGACCGGGTGGGCCCGGACCTGATGGGCGTGCTGAAGCGCCGCGAGGAGTCCTGGGTCACCTCCTTCCTGAAGAGCCCGGGAGCGATGATCGACGGCGGCGACCCGGTGGCCGGCGAGCTCATCAAGAAGTTCAACGGGGTCCGGATGCCGGACCAGCAGCTCTCCGACGACGAGCGAAAGGGGCTGTTCGCGTTCTTCCGTGACTGCACCGAGAAGGGCAGCTGTCAGCCGGGGGCCACCGGGCCGAAGCTGGCCTCGGACGCCACGCCCGAGGAGCTGGAGCACGGCCGTCAGCTCTTCGAGGGGCAGGTGGCGCTGGCCAATGGAGGCCCGGCCTGCATCGGCTGTCATGACGTGCGTGGCATTGGTGTGGTGGGGGGAGGGACGCTGGCGCGAGACCTGACCTTCTCCTTCGCGCGGCTGGGCGAGCGGAAGATGACGCCCGCCCTGAAGGAGATGTCCTTCCCGTTGATGAAGGAGCTCTACGAGAAGGCGCCGCTGACGGAAGCGGAGCAGTTCGAGCTCAAGGCATACCTGGCGAACGTCTCGCGAGACGGCACGCCGCCGCGCAAGGACCGGGACTTCTTCTACCTGGGCTTCGTGGGGCTGGGCGTCGCACTGGGTTTCATCGGCATCGTCCTGGGCGGCCGTGGCCGCGCGAAGGACTGAGAGAGCGAGGCGACACGTGAGCGGCACGTTCCTCTACGATTCCCTTCCCTACATGGTGCTGGCCCTCGCCATCGGAGTGCCGGCGTGGCTGCGCAACCGCGAGCGTCTGTCCGCCTGGGTGATGCGGTGGGTGGATCGCGAGGGCACCGGCTCGGCGGCCGTGTCCCTGGTGGTGGGCGCCATCATCATGGTGCTGTGGCACGCGGCCTGTTTCCTCCTGCCGCACCCGGTCCAGCTCTTCATCCGCTCGCCCGCGCGCCTCTTCCTCCTGGAGGTGGTGGGCCTCATCGGCGGGATGATGCTGGCCTGGGGCCTGGTGGCGAGCATCGCCCGCAAGCTGTCGAGCCGCGAGCCCGGCGCGCGGGCGTGGCTGGCCTTCCAGGTGCTGCTGCTGGCCGAGGTGCTCAACGGCCTCTACATCGCGGTGGCGTACCGGTGGGCCTCCGCCTGGTACGTGAGCGTGGTGGTGCCGTACCTGCGCTCGCTGGTGACGCTGCAGCCGGACGCGACGCTCGTCGCCCAGCTGCCGCTGACCGTGCGGATGCACCTCTTCGGCGTGCTCGCGCTGCTGCTCGCCTGGCCCCTGACGCGCTGGCTGGCCTCGACGGGCGCCGCGCCCACGCTGGTGTCCACCCGGGAGGAGCCCGCCAGCCAGAGCGGGATCGTCACCCCATGATCGACTCGACCCGAGCCTCGCTGCTCTCCGGTGTGCTGGCCGCCCTCGCGTTGGGGGGCTGTGACACCACGCCGGTCAACAACAACCAGAACTACATGCCCGCGCAGCCCATCGCGTTCTCGCACGCGGTGCATGCCGGCCACTACGAAATCGACTGTCAGTACTGCCACGTGGGCGCGGAGAAGAGCCGGCACGCCGGCATTCCCCACTCCGGTGTGTGCATGAACTGCCACACCCAGGTGAAGACGGACTCGCCAGAGATCCAGAAGCTCACCCAGGCGGTGAAGCAGAACACGCCCATCGAGTGGGTGCGCGTGCACCGGCTGCCGGACCACGCGTACTTCAACCACGCGAGCCACGTCACCTCCGGGCTGGAGTGCCAGCAGTGCCACGGCCCGGTGCAGGAGATGGTGCGGCTGGAGCAGGTGGAGCCCATGACGATGGGCTGGTGCCTGGACTGCCACCGCGAGACGCAGGAGTCGAAATCCCAGGCGCCGGTACCGCCGTTGGCATCCGGTGTGCTGAGGACCTCCGCGTCGGGGGTGGCCGTGGCCTCCGCGCCCGTCACCCCGGCGCCGCGCACCCTGAACCCTCCCACCGATTGCTCTGGCTGCCACCGCTGAGGAACGCGCACCATGTCCGAGACGACACCCAAGTACTGGCAGAGCCTGGCCGCGCGTGCTGGAGATCCGGCACTGCTCGAGAAGGCCCGCGACGAGTTCGCCGAGGAGCTCCCCGTGGGCGTGGCGGCCCAGGCGCCGGATCAGAGCTCGCGCCGTGACTTCTTCAAGGTGATGGGCCTGAGCGCCGCGGCGGCCATGGTGGCCTGTCAGCGCGCCCCGGTTCAGAAGGCGGTGCCCTTCATCGCCAGGCCGGACGAGGTCACCCCGGGCCTTGCCCTCTGGTACGCGTCCACCTGCGGTGCGTGCAGCGCCAACTGTGGCGTCCTGCTGAAGACGCGCGATGGCCGCCCCATCAAGGTGGAGGGCAACGAGGAGCACCCGGTGTCGCGTGGCGGTGTGTGCGCCACGGGCCAGGCGTCCGTGCTGTCCCTCTATGACGCCAACCGCTCGCGCTGGCCGTCGGTGGGGGGGACGAAGGCCACCTGGGGCGAGCTGGACAAGGCGGTGGTGGAGGGGCTGCGGAAGCTGGCGGGGGAGGGGAAGCCCATCCGGCTCGTGCTCCCGTGGGTGCTGGGACCCACCGCCGAGGCCGCCGTGGCGCGCTTCCTGTCTGTCTTCCCCACCGCGCGGACGGTGCGCTTCGACGCGACCGGGGAGCTCGAGGCCATCGCCGAGGCCCACCGCCTCACGCACGGCGTGCGCGGGGTGCCGGACTACCGCTTCGACCAGGCGAAGGTCATCGCCAGCTTCGGCGCGGACTTCCTGGGCACCTGGGTGTCGCCGGTGGCCTTCACGCGCCAGTACACCGAGGCCCGTGACGCGGCGGGCAAGAAGGAGATGGCGCGGCACTGGCAGCTCGAGCCGTTGATGACGCTGACGGGCGCGAGCGCCGACAAGCGCGTGCCGGTGGCGCCCTCGGACGTGGTGCCCGCGCTGGCGGGGCTGGTGAGGCGGCTGGCGGAGAAGGCCGGACGGAGCGTGGAGGGCCTCGAGAGATTCCTCGTGAAGCAGGTGGCCGCCGACGTGCTGGACGTACTGGCCGGCGAGCTGTGGGCCGCGAGGCAGAAGGCCCTGGTGGTGTGCGGGAGTGACGAGCCCGCCGCCCAGGTGCTGGCCAACGCGGCCAACGAGCTGCTCGGCAACGAGGGCACCACCCGCTCCGTGACGGGGGGCCTCGCGCTGGACGCGGGGGCGATGACCTTCGGCGAGCTGCTCGCCGAGCTGGAGGCGAAGCAGGTGGGCGCCGTCCTCTTCCATGGCGTCAACCCGGCCTACGCCCACCCGAAGGGCGAGGCGCTGGCGGGCCTGCTGAAGGACGTGGCGCTGACGGTGGCCACGAGCGACCGGCTCGACGAGACGGCCTCGCTGGTGCGCTTCCACGCGCCGGACCACACCCCGCTGGAGTCCTGGGGGGATGCCGAGCCGCGGCGCGGGGTGCTGAGCCTGCGCCAGCCGGTGGTGGCTCCGCTGCACGACACGCGTGGCGCGGTGGAGTCCCTGCTGAAGTGGGCGGGGGTGGAGCAGTCGCACTACGACTTCCTACGGGCCCGCTGGGAGGCGGAGATCTTCCCGCGCGCGAACGTGGCCACGGGCTTCCAGCCCTTCTGGGACGAGGCGGTGCGCCAGGGCGTGGTGGTGGTGCTGCCGCCCTCGGCCTCCGAGGCCCCCACGTTCCGCGCCGAGAGCGTGGCGGCGGCGCTGGCGGGCTCCTCCTCGGGGGCGGGTGAGTACGAACTGGTTCTGTATCAAAAGGTGGCCTTGAGGGACGGCGCGCTGGCCAACAATGGCTGGCTGCAGGAGATGCCGGATCCGATCTCCAAGGCGACCTGGGGCAACTACCTCTGTGTGGCGCCTTCCACCGCGTCGAAGCTGGGCATCCGCGACGGGCAGGTGGTGAAGGTGATCTCCGGGGGGAAGACGCTCGCGGTGCCGGCGCTGGTGCAGCCGGGCACGCATCCGCGGGCGCTGGGCCTCGCCATGGGTTATGGCCGGACGAAGGTGGGACGTATCGGGAACGAAGTGGGGGAGAACGCCTTCGGCCTGGCCTCTTTGACGAATGGGAAGGTGCGCCGCACGGCGCATGGGGTGGGAGTGCAGGTGACGCCCGATCACCAGCCCCTCGCCCTGTCCCAGACACACGCCTCCATGGAGGGCCGCGCGCTGGTACGCGAGGCCGAGCTGGCGGCGTTCCTCGCCAACCCGCGCGCGGGCAACGAGGAGGAGGGCGGTCACGGGAGTGGCCACCCGCTCTCCATCTGGTCGGGCCACGAGTACAAGGGCCACCGCTGGGCCATGGCGGTGGACCTGAGCGCCTGCACGGGCTGCTCGGCGTGCGTGGTGTCCTGCCAGGCGGAGAACAACATCCCCATCGTGGGAGAGGACGAGGCGCGCCGGCAGCGGGAGATGCACTGGATGCGCATCGACCGGTACTACGAGGGCGAGCCGGACGCGCCGCGCGTGGTGCACCAACCGATGATGTGCCAGCACTGCGAGAACGCCCCGTGCGAGACGGTGTGCCCGGTGCTCGCGACGGTGCACTCGAGCGAGGGCCTCAACCAGCAGGTCTACAACCGCTGCGTGGGCACCCGCTACTGCGCGAACAACTGCCCCACGAAGGTCCGGCGGTTCAACTGGTTCGACTACAAGCACGACGAGCCGCTCGAGCGCATGGTGCTCAACCCGGACGTGGTGGTGCGCACGCGCGGCGTGATGGAGAAGTGCTCGCTGTGCGTGCAGCGCATCCAGGAGGGCAAGGCGTCGGCGAAGCGCGAGGGGCGCGAGGTGCGTGACGGAGAGATCCGCACCGCGTGCCAGCAGAGCTGCCCGGCGCGGGCCATCCACTTCGGAGACCTCAACGACCCGAACAGCGACGTGGCGAAGCTGGCGAAGAGCGGGCGCGCCTACCGGCTGCTGGAGGAACTCAACATCGGTCCGGCCGTGACGTACCTCACCAAGGTTCGCAACACCGGAGACGGGAGCGCGGAATGAGCAACCAGCACACATCCTCCCTGCGGGTGCCGCTCGTCGGCGAGGAGCGCACCCTCGGCCAGCTCACGGGGGAGATCTGCGCCCCCATGGAGCGCAAGCCCACCGGCAAGTGGTGGGTGGCCTTCGCCCTGGCGGTCGCCACGCTGGCGGTGGGCGTGGGCATGGTCTCCTACGAGGTGGCCACCGGTATCGGCGTGTGGGGCCTCAACAAGACGATCGGCTGGGCCTTCGACATCACCAACTTCGTGTTCTGGGTGGGCATCGGCCACGCGGGCACGCTCATCTCCGCCATCCTCTTCCTCTTCCGGCAGAAGTGGCGCACGAGCATCAACCGGGCGGCCGAGGCGATGACGCTCTTCGCGGTCATGTGCGCGGCCATCTTCCCGGTCATCCACATGGGCCGGCCGTGGAACGCCTTCTGGGTGCTGCCCTATCCGAACAGCCGCGGCTCGCTCTGGGTGAACTTCCGCTCGCCGCTGCTGTGGGACGTGTTCGCGATCAGCACGTACTTCACCATCTCGGCGGTGTTCTGGTACTTCGGCCTCATTCCGGACCTGGCCACGGTGCGTGACAGGGCGAAGGGGCTGAAGAAGTCCATCTTCAAGGCGCTGTCGTTCGGGTGGAACGGCTCGTCGCGCACGTGGCACCGCTACGAGACGGTGTACCTGCTGCTGGCGGGCCTGGCGACGCCGCTGGTGCTCAGCGTGCACACCATCGTGTCGTTCGACTTCGCGACCTCGGTCATCCCCGGCTGGCACACCACCATCTTCCCGCCGTACTTCGTCGCCGGCGCGGTGTTCAGCGGCTTCGCGATGGTGCTGACGCTGATGATCATCACCCGCACGGTGCTGGGCTTCGAGCACCTCATCACCATCCGCCACCTGGAGAACATGACGAAGGTCATCATCGTCACGGGTGGCATCGTGTCGCTGGCGTACGGGACGGAGTTCTTCATCGCCTGGTACTCGGGCAACCCGTACGAGAAGTTCACGTTCATGAACCGGGCATTCGGCCCGTACGCGTGGGCGTACTGGACGATGGTGACGTGCAACGTGGTGTCGCCGCACCTGTTCTGGTTCAAGAAGATTCGGACGTCGCCCGCGGCCATCTTCGTGCTGTCGCTGGTCATCAACGTGGGCATGTGGTTCGAGCGCTTCGTCATCATCGTGACGTCGCTGCACCGGGACTTCCTGCCCTCGAGCTGGTCCATGTACACGCCCACGGTGGTCGAGGTGGGCACGTTCGTGGGCACCTTCGGCCTCTTCTTCACGCTGTTCCTGCTGTTCACCCGGGTGCTGCCCATCATCTCCATCGGAGAGGTGAAGAGCGTGGCGGCGTTCGCGCGGGGAGCGCATGCCCCGGCGCATGCCAGCCACCCGGCTCACGGCTCCGAGACGCCGCACGAGCACCCGGCGGAGACGCCGGAGCCCCTGCCCACCCCGGCCCTGGCGGCGGTGGCGGTGAGAAAGGACATGCCGGTATGAGCCAGTCCCAATCCGTCCTGCTCAGCTACTTCGACAGCGAGGAGCACGTCCTCGACGCCACCCGGGCCGCCCGCGAGGCGGGCTACGCGGTGCATGACGTCTACACGCCGTACGCCATCCACGGGATGGACGAGGCGATGGGGCTGAAGTCCTCGCGCCTGACCTGGGTGTGCTTCGGGGCGGGGCTGTTCGGCACCACGTCGGCCCTGGCGCTCCAGTACTACACGTCGGTGGTGAGCTGGCCGCTCAACGTGGGAGGCAAGCCCTTCAACTCCTTCCCGGCTTTCATCCCGGTGGCCTTCGAGCTCACGGTGCTGTGCGCGGGCCTCCTCACCGTGGCGGCCTTCCTGTTGCGCACGAAGACCTTCCCCGGCAGCAAGCGCGAGGCGCTGCCCCGGGTGACGGATGACCGTTTCGTGCTGGCGCTGCGCGCGGACGAGTCGGACGGGAAGCTGCGGCGGATGCTCGAGCATCACGGTGCGCTCGAGGTGGAGCAGATGGAGGTGGCGTCGTGAAGCGGCTCCTCTTCGGAATCGGCGTGCTCGCCGCGGCCTCGCAGGTGGGCTGCGAGCGGGACGTGTCCCAGCCCAACCTCGAATACGCGCCGGACATGTACGGCTCCGTGCCGTATGACAGCTACGCGCCCAACCCCAACACGCGCGATGGCAAGACACTGATGGCGCCCGCGCCGGGCAGCATTCCGCGGGGCTATTCGCCGCTGCACTACGGCCCGGGCACCGAGGAGGCCATGCGCGCCTCCACGGAGCTGAAGAATCCCTTCGAGGCCTCGGAGCCGGTGCTGGCGCGCGGCAAGGTGGCCTTCAACCGCTACTGCTCGCACTGCCACGGCTCGGGAGGGCTCGGGGATGGCCTGGTGGCCGCGCGCTTCCCCCGGCCTCCGTCGCTGCTGGCCGAGCACGCCCTCGGCCTCGCCGACGGGCAGCTCTTCCACATCATCTCCCACGGACAGGGATTGATGCCGGCGCACGGCTCGCAGGTGGCCCAGGAGGACCGCTGGAAGATCGTCCACTACATCCGGTCGTTGCAGTCACCGACGCGGACCGCGCGGAAGGACACGCCATGAGCTCCTCGGGAATCGTCATCAGCCCCAACCTCCGCAGGGCCAGCATGGCGCTGGCGGTGCTCGGACTGCTCGGTCTGGCCGCGGGCCTGGCCCAGGAGCCCACCCGTGGCTTCTCCAGCCTGTTGCTCAACGGCTTCTTCTTCCTCACGCTGGCGCTGGGCGGCGCGGTGTTCCTCGCGCTCAACTCGGTGGCGAACGCGGGTTGGTACACCGTCTTCAAGCGTATTCCCGAGGCCTTCGCTTCCTACGTGCCGGTGGGCGCGGTGAGCCTGCTGGTCGTGCTCGCGGGCCTGCCCTCGCTGTACCTATGGGCGCGTCCCGGGGTGATGGAGACGGACCACCTGTTGCACCAGAAGGCCGCATTCCTCAACGCGCCGGGCTTCGCCATCCGCATGGGGGTGATGCTGGTGCTCTGGGCGTTCCTGACGTGGCGGCTGCGGAAGAACTCACTGGACCAGGACGCCGAGCCTTCCGTGGGGCCGACGAAGCGCAACGTGGCCACCTCGGCCATCTTCCTGGTGGTGTTCGCGATATCGTTCTGTCTGGCGAGCTTCGACTGGCTGATGAGCCTGGAGCCGCACTGGTTCAGCACCATCTACGGGCTGTACAACGTCGCGGGGCTGCTGGAGTCGAGCGTGGCGGCGATCACCGTGGCGGTGGTGCTGATGAAGCGCTCGGGGCTGATGAAGGAGCTCAACACCAGCCACCTGCACGATCTGGGCAAGCTGATGTTCGGCTTCGCGACGCTGTGGGCCTACCTGTGGTTCTCGCAATTCCTGCTCATCTGGTACGCGAACATTCCGGAGGAGACGGTCTACTTCATCCACCGGATGCACGGAGGCTGGGAGGGGCCGTTCTACCTGAACGTGGTGCTCAACTGGGCGCTGCCGTTCGTGCTGCTGCTGCCGAAGCCAGCCAAGCGCAACGCGACGCACCTGTGCCTGGTGGCGGGCATCATGTTGGCGGGGCGGTGGTTGGATCTGCACCTGATGATCGCGCCGTCGAACATGCCCGAGTACACGGGCATCAGCGTCTGGGACGTAGCGGGGCTGGTGGGATTGGGAGCGTTGTTCGTGCTGACGGTGACGAGGACGGTGGCATCGGTGCCACTGATCGCGCGAAACGACCCGTACCTGGTGGAGAGCCTGCACCATCACACGTGACCGTGTATGCCCCCTCTCCCTCTGGGAGAGGGCTGGGGTGAGGGTCTTTACCCCTATCGACGTGAGCCGTGCCCCCGCGCACCCAGAGTGCGCGAGGTTCATGGGCCGAGGTCACCGTCCTCCTCCGGTGACCTCGGCCCGTTGTCTTTGGAGGGAGCATCTCGGCTAACCTCGCGGCGCGATGCTGAACGCGGCAACCCTCGAGCAGTGGAAGAAGAGGCTGGAAGCGATGCGCGCCGATCGCGCATTCATGAGCGAGTACGACCAGCGGGACGGCGAGCGCGTGAAGGTGCGCGAGGAGATCCGGTCGCTCATCGGAGACTTCCTCGGGGAGCGCATCGAGCTCGACAGGCTGCGAGCCGTCTTCGACATGAGGACGAGAGGGGAGTGGGACGTCTTCGGGCTCAAGGGGCTGTCCGGGGCGATGTTCCTGAATACCCTTTTGAAGCACCTGCCCGCGCAGTCGGCGGACATCACGGCGCGGCTGCGCGCGGTGCTGCCCGTGCCGAGGTCGGATGCGGATGCACGCGCGCGGATGCAGGCATTCCACGACCGGCTGGTGGAGCACATCGACATGGGTGTGACGACGCGCCGGAACGTGCAGCCGTCACGGGTGCCGTTCTTCGTGAGCGCCATCTGGCACCAGGAAGCGCCGGAGACCTGGCCCGCCTACTACGAGTCGATGCGCAAGCGGCTGGCGGAGGAGGGGCTCTTCGAGAAGACCGAGGACCCTGTCGCCTCGTATTTCCGCTTCGTGGAGGTGGTGCGGGAGCTCCAGGCGGCGCTCGGGGTGGGGGCCTGGGATCTGGAGCGCCTCTGCGTGTGGGGGGTGGAGTCACCGGGGTCCATCGAGACGGGGGCCAATGGGACCGAGGAGCCCCCTGCTCCCACCCAGCGTGCGTGGCTCATCGCCTGCGGCCGTGGCGCCGAGTACTGGGAGGAGTTCCAGGACAAGGGCATCATCGCCATTGGTATCAGCGGGCTGGGAGACCTGAGCAGGTTCAGCAGCCATGACGAGGTGCGGGCCGCGCTCCGGCAGAGCCGGAATGATGGCAGCGATCCCATCCAGGACGCGCTCGCCGCCTGGGAATTCGCCCACGAGATGAAGCCCGGTGATCTGGTCTTCGTGAAGCAGGGCCGCTCGCTCATCGTGGGCTACGGTGTCGTGGAGTCCGGCTACACCTACGACGCTTCCCGCTCCGGCTACCCCAACGTGCGCCGTGTGAAGTGGCTGTGGACCGGTGAGGAGACACCTCGGGAGCTGCTCGTCACCAAGACACTCACGGAGATCACCCACCATCCGCGCCTCCTGCCCCAACTCAAGGCGGCCGTGGGGGCCAAGGGCCCGGATGGCCGCCCCGGGACGGATGACTCCTCCTCGAACGTCTCCAAGCCGAAGCCGCCCTACACTCTCGATGAGGCCACGGCCGAGCTCTTCCGCTCCCGCGAGGACCTCGAGCACCTCATCGGGCTCGTGCGCCACCGCAAGAACGTGGTGCTCCAGGGCCCTCCCGGCGTGGGCAAGACGTTCCTTGCCTCGCGGCTGGCGGATCTGCTCGTCGGGCGGCGCGACCCCGAGCACGTCTGCTTCGTCCAATTCCACCCGTCCTATGCCTACGAGGACTTCGTCCAGGGTTACCGTCCCGCGAAGGGCGGGGGCTTCGAACTGCGAGATGGTCCGTTCCTGCGCTTCTGCGATCGAGCGCTGCAGGACAAGGACGACACCTATGTCCTCATCATCGACGAGATCAACCGGGGCAACCTCGGCAAGGTGCTCGGTGAGTTGATGATGCTCATCGAGCAGGACAAGAGGGAGCCGCGCTGGGCCACCTCGCTGGCCTACGCGGACGAGAAGGAGGAGCCCTTCTACGTTCCCCCCAACCTGCACATCATCGGCACGATGAACACGGCCGACCGCTCGCTGGCCATGGTGGACTACGCGTTGCGGCGGCGCTTCGCCTTCGTGGATGTCGAGCCCGCGCTGGACGATCCCTCCTTCCAACGGCTGCTCACGTCCCGGGGCGCGCCAGCCGCCCTCATCGAGCGCATCCGCAACCGCGTGAAGAAGGTGAACGAGCTCATCAAGAAGGACGACGGCCTCGGCAAGGGCTTCCTCGTGGGGCACAGCTACTTCTGCGGCCCTCCCATCGGTGGGACCTGCGACGATGACTGGTATCAGCGCATCGTCGATTACGAGCTGGAACCGCTGCTGCGTGAGTATTGGTTCGATCGGCCCAGGCGCGCCATGGAGGCCACGGCGCTGCTCCTCGAGGACTGAGGCGTCGTGGTTCCCGTCCGCAACGTCTACTACCTGCTCTGCTACGCCTGGGATCACGCCGACATGGCCCCGCTCGCCGACGTGGGCGGGCTGGATGTCGGGCCGCTCCAGGACCTGCTGGCTCACGTGCTCGTCTCGGGCGTGGCGGGCCTGCTGCGCCGGGGCCTGGATCGTGCGTACGTGGAGCACGAGGAGGCCTTGCGCTCGCCACGTGGCAGGCTCGACGTGTCCGTGACGCTCAAGCGCAACCTCGAGCGCTCCAGCCGCGCCGTCTGCCGGTACGACGAGCTCAGCCACGACGTCCTGCACAACCGGTTGTTGCGGGCGACGATGCTCCGCCTGGCCTCGGCGGGTGTCGCTCCCCATCTCGCGCGCGAGCTGACGAACGCCGCCCGGCGCATGCGCGAGGTGTCACCCATCGAGCCCGTGCCGGCCCTCTTCCGGCGCGTGCAACTCCATCGCAACAACGCGCACTACGGCTTCCTGCTCCACACGTGCGAGCTGGCGATGCGTTTCCTCGTCCCGGAGCAGCATGGGCAGGGCTTTCGCTTCGTCGACTTCCGTGCGGACGAGCGGGAGATGGGCGCGCTGTTCGAGGCGTTCGTTCGCAACTTCCTCAAGCGGGAGCAGGACCACTTCCGGGTGGGGGGAGAAGTCATCCGCTGGGCCGCCGAGCCGGTTCTGCCCGGCGCCGAGGCCCTCCTGCCCAGCATGCGCACGGACATCTCGCTCGTCGCTCCGGGGCACAAGGTCATCCTCGACGCGAAGTTCTACACGCGCCCGCTGCGCACCGGCCGCGACGGGCGCAAGAAGCTGCGCGAGGAGCACCTCTACCAGGTGTTCGCCTACCTCAAGAACCTGGAGGCTCGCGGCCATGGCGCCGCTGACACCGGGGTCTTGCTGTATGCCACCAGCGGCGAGCGCTTCGACTACAGGTATCGGCTCGGCGGCCATGAGCTGCGGGCCTGTTCCCTGGACCTGGACCAGCCGTGGCCGGGCATCCGGGAGGACCTCCTGCGACTGGTCAGGGGAGTGTGACGTACCTCATAGGTGTAAGTAGTTCGCCTGCTCTAGCTTGAGCATCATGCCGTCTGAAGGGGGGATGCCGAGCCATGGACCGCGAGTCGCTCAAGGGGATGCAGAGCACGACCACCCTGGCACGTGGCGGTGCCGAGGCGGAGCGGGTTTCCGCGCATCCAGAATTTTACAGTGAGCGCGCGTTCTTCGCGGGGGATCTGGTCGCCCGGCGCTACCGGGTGGCGTGCTTCATCGCCAGTGGAGGGATGGGCGAGGTGTACGCGGCGGAGGATCTGTCGCTACACGAGCCCGTGGCGCTCAAGACCCTCCGGCCGGAGCTGGCCGCCATGCCGGAGGCGCTCCCGCGCTTCAAGCGTGAGCTTCGCCTGGCACGCCGTGTGACGCATCCCAATGTGTGCCGGGTCTTCGACCTCGGAGAGCACGAGGTCGAGTCGAATGCGGCGGGGGATTCGCCGGGGAGGATCGTCTTCCTCTCCATGGAGCTGCTCGCGGGGTGGACGCTCCACATGCACCTCCAGCGCCACGGGCGGATGTCACCGCGTCAGGTGTTGCTCCTGGCCGAACAGATGGCGGCGGCGCTGGATGCGGCGCATGCCGCGCGGATCATCCACCGCGACTTCAAGAGCAGCAATGTGATGTTGGTGCCCGCGGCCTCCCTGCCGGGTGGTCAGCGGGCGGTGGTGACCGACTTCGGCCTGGCCGGCGGGGAGGTCTTCGAAGGAGAGGCGTCCTCCTCCGGGGACGGTCCGATCATGGGAAGCCCGGCGTACATGTCCCCCGAGCAGGTGGAGGGCAGGCCGCTGTCTCCCGCCTCCGACATCTACTCCTTCGGGGTGGTGCTCTTCGAGATGGTGACGGGACGGCGGCCCTTCGTGGGGGACACGGAGACGTCCACCGCCCTGATGCGCCTGAGTGTGCCGCCTCCCTCGCCGCGCGAGCTGGTGCCGGAGCTGGAGCCCGTCTGGGAGGAGGTGCTCCTGCGCTGCCTGGCGCCACGGCCGTGTTCTCGTTTTGCCACCGCGTCCGAGGTAGTGGCCTCGCTGCGCGGTGGGGCACCGGTTCCGAAGCGGCGGAGCCGTTCGGGGTTGCCCTCGCTCTCCCCCATGAAGCGGGTGGCGAGCGCCGTGCGCATGGCGAGGGAGCGGTTGGGCGCGGGGCCGCGGCTCCCTGAGCAGTTCCAGGGCGGGCGTGGCGCGATGCCCACCGAGGCCGAGGCGGCGCGGCTCTACGCCGAGGGGCTCGTCGCCCTGCGGCACCATGACGCGGCGACCGCGGCCGAGCGGTTCGAGCGCGTGGTGGAGAGCGTCCCGGACTTCGCTCCCGCGCACTCGGCACTGGCCGCCGCTCGCCAGTATCTCCATCAAGAGGAGCCAGCCATGGAGGCCGCGCGCCGGGCGCTCGAGCTGGCCGGGCACTTGTCCCGGGAGGAGCGCCTCCTGGTGGCCGCCCGCAACCATGAGCTGCGGGCCGAGTGGGCACAGGCCATCGAGGCCTACCGGACGCTCTTCGAGTTCTTCCCCCGCAATGTGGAGTACGGCACCTCGCTGGTGCACGTGCTGGTGAACGTGGGGCAGTCGCGCGAGGCCCGGGCCACCCTGGACACGCTGCGGCAGCTCCCTCCTCCTCAGTGCGAGGATGCACGCATCGACCTGGCCGCGGCGGTGGCCGCGAGCGCCACCGCCGATTTCATGTCCTCCCGGCGCCATGCCGCGGCCGCCGTGTCCCGGGCGCTGAGGGAGGGCCAGGGGCAGCTCGCCGCGTCCGCGCTCATCATCCAGGCGTATGCCGCGCGCAACCTCGCGGAGCCTCGGAAGGCCATCGGGTTGCTGGAGGAGTCGGAGCAGCTGTTCCTGGAGGGCGGGGACTGGGGTGGCGTGGCGCGCGCGATGCACGTACGTGCCATGACGCTCATCGACATGGCTCGGCTGCGCGAGGCCGAGTACGTCATCGTCTCCGCCATCCGCGTGGCTCAGCGGCTCCAGGGCGCCTCGCTCGAGGCGGAGCTCCTCCTGAGCGCCGGTGTGTTGAACCGCCAGCTGGGCAATCTCACCGAGGCCCTGCTGCGGGGCCAGGGCGCACGGGAGCTGTTCCAGCTGCGCGGCCGGCTGCACGACGCGAGCAGCTGCGTCATCCTGGTGGGCTCGGTGCTGCGGTTGCTGGGGGAGCTGGACGAGTCCCGGTGCCTGCTAGAGGAGGGGATTCATGCGGCCCAGGTCACCTATGGGGATGACTACATGGAGGCCTGGGCCCGCCACGAGCTGGGCTTGCTCCTGATGGAACTGGGGGAGCTGGCGCGGGCGCGGCGGGAGCTGGAGCGCGCGCTGGAGCTGCGGCGGGCGCGGGGCCTGTGGGCCTTCGTGGCCGAGACGGAGCTCGCGCTGGCGAGCCTCGCCCTGGAGGAGGGCCGCCCGGAGGAGGCGCTCGTGGTGGCGGAGTGGGCGCTGGCCAGCCACGCGGCGTTGCGGAGCCCAGACCGGGAAGGGCTCTCGTACACGGTGAAGGCGCGGGCACTGCTGGCCCTGGGTGAGACCCTGGAGGCACGTGAGGCGCTGGCGCGGGCTCGGGCGCTCGCGTGTCACAGCGAGGACTTCTTCATCGAGGCGGAGCTCCTGCTCACCGAGGCGCTGCTGGTTCAGCGGGTGGGTGGTGGCTCGGAGCGGGAGGCGGTGGCACCGCGACTCCAATCACTCGCGGCGCGTGCGGCTCGCGCTGGCGCGCGACGGGTGGCGCTCGAGGCGCGGCTCGTCCTGGCGGTGCTGGGGTGTGGCGTGCAGGAGGGGGCCTTCTCGTGAAGGGAAATGTCCGGGTGGCGGACCACTGGCTGCGTGGATGTGGTCTCTCCAGATTCTGATTCCTTGATGATTCCGCCGGAAGGGAATGGATGACGCGAGAAGCCATTCATTTCCGAGAGGATGTCTTTTTTTAATTAGATTACTCTGTCGTCCCCTTCACGCCCTCCGCCGGTCTTCATGGCTCGCGTGGGCACCCAGGGGCCGAAAGAGAGGGAGGGACACGCATGAAGACGAGAACAAGAGGCTGGAAGTGGGGACGCACGAGCGTTCCAGGTGCCTTGAAGGGCTCGGCGGTGGTTGCGCTGGCCGCGCTGTCTGCCTGCAGTGAGGTGCGCAACGACGAGCAGTCGGGGCAGACGCCGCAGTCCGTGGCGGCGATCAACGGCGTCGCGGCCGATCAGAGCCCGACGCCCATCGCCACCCCTGAGCCCACCGTGGACGGCACGGCCCCTGTCCCCAGCGAGCCCGCCGCGCCAGTGGTCCCCAGCGCGCCAGTGGTCCCCAGCGCGCCCGCCGCCGCCAGCCTTCAGGTGGCGCAGCAGTGGGCGTGGACGGGCAGCGAGACGCTGTCCGCGTACAAGCAGGTGATGATGCAGCCGGTGGTGGTGGACGTGAACCGGGACGGCAGCCCCGACATCGTCTTCACCGCCTTCGACGGCGACTTCTACAACGCGAAGGCCCGGGCGGGAGAGAACGCCAACGTCAATGGCGTGCTCCGGGCCATCAGCGGCAAGACCGGGGCCGAGCTGTGGGCCGTGGCGAACGCGGAGTACCGGGTGAAGCCGGCCGCCAGCATCGCCGCCGGTGACATCGACGGCGACGGCGCGGTGGAGATCTGCGGCATTCCGGAGAACGGCCGCGGCATCATCTGCTTCGAGAACGATGGCGCCTTCAAGTTCCGCTCTGCCCCGGATGCGTACGACTACAACGAGTGGGGCGGCCCCTCTCTGGCGGACCTGGACGGCGATGGCAAGGTGGAGATCCTCGACGGCAACCGCGTCTACACCAACACCGGCGCGCTGAAGTGGGTGGGCTCGCAGGGCATGGATGGCGCCCTGTACACCGGCCCCGTCTCCTTCGCGGCGGACATCGACCAGGACGGCAAGCAGGAGGTCATCAATGGCCGCTCCGTCTACCGGTTCGATGGCTCGCTCAAGTGCACCAACACGCAGATCCTGGGCGGCTTCTCCGGCGTGGCCAACTTCGACGCCGACGCGGCCGGTGAGATCGTCGTGGCGGGCCATGGCCAGGTGAGCCTGCTCGACGACGACTGCACGCTCCTGTGGACCCGGGACGTCCACTACACGGATCCCGGCCAGTCCTTCCCCACCAACCGTGGCCACGGTGGCGCGCCCAACATCGCGGACTTCGATGGTGACGGGCAGCTGGAGATCGGCCTGGCGGGCGACTGGAACTACACCGTCTACGGCACCGATGGCGCCGTGAAGTGGACCATCCCCATCCAGGAGTACAGCTCGGGCAAGACCACCTCCACCACCTTCGACTTCGAGGGCGATGGCAGGACCGAGGTCATCTACGCCGACGAGCTCCGCGTGCGCATCCTCGACGGTGTGACGGGTGGGCTGCGTTGGGAGACGACGCACAGCTCCGGCACCACGCACGAGTTCCCCATCGTCGCGGACGTGGATGGCGACGGCGCCGCGGAGATCGTCGTGGCGGAGAACAACCATGCGGCGCCGGGCTTCAACGGCATCCGCGTGTTCGGCGATCCGCAGGATGGCTGGGTGGGCACGCGCCGTATCTGGAACCAGCACGCGTACGCGGTGACGAACGTCAACGACGACGGCACCATCCCCGCCCGCCCGGCGACCAACTGGCTCACCCCGGGCCTCAACAACTTCCGCTCCAACGCCCCGGGCACGCGCGCGGGCGTCTGCCAGGTGAAGGGGACGTGGAAGGCCACGGGCAGCCTCGCGCTGGGGCGGATCCATCACACGACCACGCTGCTCAAGGGCGGCCTCCAGGTGCTGACGGCGGGCGGCTTCAACACCACCTCCGAGCTGTATGACGTTGCCACCGGAACCTGGAAGCGCACCGGCGACACGCTGGCCACGCACCGCTACCACACGATGACGCTGCTGCAGGATGGGCGGGTGCTGATCGCCGGCGGCGGGGCGTGCGCCATCAGCGGCGCCTCCTCCGAGCTGTACTACCCGGACCTCGGCCGCTGGAAGACCACTGGCAGCCTGGTGGTGTTCCGCTCGCATCACACGGCCACGCTGCTGCCCAATGGCAAGGTGCTGGTGACGGGTGGCGAGAGCGCCTCCGGCGTCGCGCTGTCCTCGGTGGAGCTGTACGACCCGGCCACGGGCACCTGGTCGCTCGCCGGCAACATGGGCGGGGCCCGTCGTGACCACACGGCCACGCTGCTGCCCAATGGCAGGGTGCTGGTGGCGGGCGGCGGCGATGACGCGAGCGAGCTGCTGACCTCCGCGGAGCTGTACGATCCCGAGAGCGGCACCTGGACGCCGGTGGGCGCCCTGGGCACGCCGCGCCGCTTCCACTCGGCCACGCTGCTGCCCAACGGCAAGGTGCTGGCGGCGGGTGGTGGCAGCTGGGACATCGCCAGCGGCTCCTCGGCCGAGCTGTATGACCCGGCCACGGGCCGCTGGACGGCCACGGGCAGCATGGTCACCCCGCGCCGCTTCCACACGGCCACGCTGCTGTCCAATGGCAAGCTGCTGGCGGTGGGCGGCTACCACCAGGCCACCGGCATCCTGACCGCGGCGGAGTTCTACGATCCGGCGACCGGCACTTGGTGCTCGGCGGGCAGCCTGAACGTGGACCGCTACGGCCACACGGCCACGCTGCTGCCCAACGGCCAGGTGCTGGCGACCGCGGGCGTCAGCAACACCGATCAGTCCTCCGCCGAGCTGTTCAGCCTCGGCGGCGGCGCGAAGTAGTCGCGGTTCCAAGCAGTAGAGGCCCCGGGCCGGCGCACCCTGCGCCGCGCCCGGGGCTTTGTGTTTCCGGGGCACGCGCTCCGGGCGAGAGCGAATAGACGGTCTCGATTCTTGAGAGCCGATTGACGCCCCGTGGGAGGGCGTGTGTTGGCATTGATTACCGGGACGTGGTAAATCATCACCCTCAGCGGCGAGTGGTGGGCGGGCGGCTCCGATTCTCGGAGGACGCTCGCGCAAGTGGAGCCTTCACCGGATTCCCCCGGTGAAGCCACGAACGAGGCGCACCTCGCTCGTCGCCCATGAGGGCAAATACATGAAGGAATCGGCGTACCGGCTGACCGGTATGCGCGCTCGCGGCCTGTCCGCGAGGGCGCTCGGTCTTGCGGGGCTCGTTGCGACGTTGGCGTGTGGGGGCTCGGGGAATGAGCCAGGGTCTGCGCGGTCCGAGGGCTCCCACGCGAGCTCATCCCTGCACAAGGTGCAGCTGGGCGCGGAGAAGGCGGCCGAGCTCGAGAAGCAGGGCGCCAGGGTCCTCGGGGACTACGGTTCCTTCAAGCTGTTGCAGGTGGATGACGCCACGCTCGAGTCGCTGTCGGCGGCGCCGGGGGTGGAGGTGCGGGACGACTACAACCGCATCTTGTTGAACGCGGGGGAGCTCGACACCACGTCCACGCGGGCGATGTCCCTGCGCGGGATGAAGAAGACGGTCGCCGGCAAGGGCCTCCACATCGTGCACTTCGCCGGCCCGGTGCGGCCCGAGTGGTACGAGGCGTTGAAGGCCACCGGAGTCAGGGTGGTGACGTACCTCCCCAACAACGCCTACCTCGTGTATGGCGACCCCGCCGCGATGGGGACACTGGAGCGTCACCTCACCGCGTCCCCTGCCATCCAGTGGGATGGCGAGTACCTGGACGAGTACAAGCTGTCCCCGTCCATCCAGACGGTCGTGACGCCCACCTACGCCATCCAGCTCGTCAAGGATGAGGAGACGAACGGCGCGACGCTGGAGCTCATCCGCTCGCTGCAATCCCGCGAGTCCATCATCCGGGAAGCGCTGGGCTACGTGAACGTGGTGGCCTGGCTGGACCGGAAGGCGCTCGATGAGGTGGTGCGGCGCCCGGACGTCGTGTCCATCCAGCCGCGTCCCCGGCCGAGGAAGTTCGACGAGCGCCAGGACATGATCCTCGCCGGGCAGATCTCCGGGACGGGTCCGACGGGACCGGGCTATCTGGCGTGGTTGGCCTCCAAGGGGTTCACCCAGGCGCAGTTCACCGCGTCCGGCTTCGGCGTGGACGTGAGCGACAGCGGACTCGACAACGGCACGTCGATGCCCAACCACTTCGGCCTGTACGCCAACGGGGACGTCACCGGCACCAGCCGCGTCGTCTACAGCCGCCTGGAGGGAACGGCGAACACCGGGAGCACCCTCCAGGGTTGCGACGGCCATGGCACTCTGAACACGCACATCGTCGCGGGCTACGCCAATCAGGCCGGGTCGCCCTACAGGGACTCGAGCGGCTTCTCCTACGGCCTGGGCGTGGCGCCCTTCGTGAAGGTGGGCGCGTCGGTGGTGTTCGATCCGGCGGATTTCACCGACCCCGACTACGCGAACCTGCAGTCGCGCGCGTACCGCGATGGCATGCGCATCAGCTCCAACAGCTGGGGCGCCGATTTCAACGAGTACGACGAGGATGCGCAGATCTACGACGCGCTGGTGCGCGATGCGCAGCCCACGGGCTCGGCGGAGGCCAACGCGGGCAACCAGGAGATGGTCATCGTCTTCGCGGCGGGTAACGCGGGCCCGAGCGCCAGCACGGTGGGCTCTCCGGGAACGGCGAAGAACGTCATCACCGTGGGGGCCTCGGAGAACGTGCAGCCCTTCGGCGGCATGGACAACTGCGAGACCCCGGATTCCGAGGCGAACAGCCTGTACGACGTGGCGTCCTTCTCCAGCCGCGGTCCCACCGCGGACGGCCGGAAGAAGCCGGACATCATGGCGCCCGGCACGCACGTCTCGGGTGGTGTGGCCCAGGTGGCGGGCCAGCGCGCCGCCACGCCGGCCAACCCCCTGGGCCAGGCGCTCTCCTGCTTCGACGGCGAGGGCGTGTGCGGCGGTCTCGAGCCCAGCAACTACTTCCCGGAGGGCCAGCAGTGGTACTCGGCCTCCTCGGGGACCAGCCACGCCACTCCCGCGGTGGCGGGGGCGGCGGCGCTGGTCCGCCAGTACTTCATCAACCAGGGCCGCACTCCGCCCAGCCCGGCGATGACGAAGGCCTTCCTGATGAGCTCGGCCCGCTACATGACGGGCACGGGGGCCGGCGACTCGCTCTACTCCAACAACCAGGGCACGGGCCTGATGGATCTCGGCACGGCGTTCGACAGCACCTCGCGCCTGCTGGATGACCAGAACCCGGCCAACCTCTTCGTCGCCACGGGCGAGACCCGGACCTTCACGGGCAAGGTGTTGGATTCGAGCAAGCCCTTCCGCGTGACGCTCGCGTGGACGGACGCGCCGGGCTCCACCGCCGCCAGCGCCTGGAAGAACGATCTGGACCTCACCGTGACGGTGGGCGCCAACACGTACAAGGGCAACGTCTTCTCGGGCGCCAACTCCGTGACCGGAGGCACCGCGGACAGCCGGAACAACGTGGAGAGCGTCTTCCTGCCGGCGGGCGCCAGCGGCCTCTTCTCCGTGACGGTGAAGGCGGCCAACATCAACTCGGACGGCGTGCCGAACAATTCCACGTCGTTGGATCAGGACTTCGCGCTCGTCATCTACAACATCTGCACGGACGCTCCCCCGGCGCCCACCGGCGTGACGGCCACCGCGAGTGGCGATGGCCGCATCGACGTCAGCTGGAGCCCCAATGGCGCGACCTCGTACAGCATCTACCGTGCCACCCGGGCCGGTGGTCCGTACACCCTGGCGGGCACCGCGGCGGCGCCGCCGTTCGTGGACACCGGCCTGTCGGGTGGCACGACCTACTCCTACGTGGTGCGCGGGGTCCTGTGCGCGGAGTCTCCCAACTCCAACGAGGCCTCGGCGGTGACCACGGGCCAGTGCACGCTGCCGCCCGGCTTCGAGGGGCTCGCCTCCGTCAACAATGGCGCCTCCAGCACCTGCGCCAACACCCTGACCTGGTCAGCGGCCACGCCCCTGTGCGGTGGCACACTCGGCTACTCGGTGTACCGGAGCACCACGCCGGGTTTCACCCCCTCGGCGGCCAACCGGATCGCCACCGGGCTGACTGGCACCACGTTCTCGGATGACCTGAACCTGTCGTCCGGCGGCACGTACTACTACGTGGTCCGCGCCACCGAGACGAGCACGGCCACCCTCCAGGAGACGAACCTGGTCCAGAAGTCGGCCAGGCCCACCGGCCCGGTCTTGTCGGGTGTCCGCTACTTCGATGACTTCGACACCAACAGGCCGGCCAATGCGTCCGCGTACTGGCTCCCGACGGCGCAGTCCGGCAACGCGAGCGCCATCAATCTCGTCTCCGGCTGCCACTACCAGTCGGCCACGAACGCGTACCGGATCGGCGCGGCCAATACGGCGTGTGGTGGCACCTACCCCGCCAGCCAACAGCTCACGCTGGTGCTGGGAGGCAACGGCTCGGTGTCCGGCATCAATGGTTTCGCCATCCCGGCCAATGCGGCCAGTCCCCAGATGACGTTCAACGTCTGGTACAACGTCGAGAACAAGTACGACGGCGCCTACCTCGTCTACAGCACCACGGGCGCGAGCGGGACCTGGACCCCGGTGTCCGACGCGGTGTCCTCGACGCAGCCGTACATCTCGGCGGGTGGCTACGACAATCCGCTCAACAGCAACACGAGCATCCGCGTCTGGACCAACCAGAGCACCAACGCCAATGGCTCGCTCAAGCAGGTCACCGTCAACCTGGGGGCGCTGGCGGGCCAGACGGTGTGGTTCGGGTTCCGCTTCTACAGCGGGTCGATCGAGCACTCCGAAGGCTTCTACGTGGATGACGTCCGCATCACGGCGGATCAGGTGGCCGCCTGCTCCACCCGGACGCCGCCGCCGGGACCCGCGGTCGGCTTCAAGATGACCGGGCTTCCTGCCTCCGTGGCGGTGGGCACGCAGTCCTCCGTCACCCTCTCCGCGGTGGACGCGGCGGGCGTGGTGAGCTCCAGCTACAGCGGGAGTGTGTCCCTCACCAGCACGGACTCCGCGGCGGTGCTGCCGTCCACCGCGACCTTCACCGGAGGCGTGGCGACCGTGCCCGTCACCTTCTTCACCCAGGGCACGCAGTCCCTCACCGCGACGGACCCGGCGAACCCGGGCATGAGCGTCAGTGCCAGCACCACCGTCACCTCCGCCGCCGCGACCCGGCTGGTCTTCTCAGTCCAGCCCTCCAACGCGGTGGCCGGTGCCTCCTTCTCCCCGGCGGTGAAGGTCGGCCTGGTGGATGCCTACGGCAACACGGTGACGACGGGCTCCAACAGCGTCACCCTCGTCATCGGCAACAACGCGGGCGGTGGCACGCTGTCCGGCACCGCGACGGTGAACATGACCAACGGTGTCGCCACCTTCAGCGGCCTGTCCATCAACAGGGTGGGTACCGGCTACACGCTGGTGGCCTCCTCCACCGGCCTCACCAGCGCCACCAGCTCGGTCTTCAACATCACCCCGGCCGCGGCGTCGAAGCTGGTTTTCGTGACCCAGCCCTCCAGCACCCCGGCGGGCTCGGCCATCACCCCGGCGGTGCGGGTGGCCATCGTGGACACGTATGGCAACGCGACCACCTCCTCGGCCAACGTCACCCTCGCGCTGGCCACCAATCCGGCGAGCGCCACGCTCAGTGGCACCACCACCGTGGCGGCCGTCAGTGGCGTGGCCACCTTCGGCAACCTGTCCCTCAACAAGCTGGGGACCGGGTTCACGCTGAGGGCCTCCGCGACGTCGCTCACCAGCGTGGTCAGCGGCGCGTTCGACGTGACGCCGGGCATTCCGTACCGGGCGGTCATCACCCGGCAGCCCACCAGTGTGCAGGCTGGCGCTCCCATCACCCCGGCCGTCCAGGTCACCCTCCATGACCAGTTCGGCAACGTGTCGACGCAGGCCACCACCCCGGTGGTGGTGTCGCTGGGCAACAACCCGAGCGGCGCCACCCTGGGCGGCACCACCACCGTCAACGCGGTGAATGGCGTGGCCACCTTCGATTCCCTGTCGCTGGGACGCGTGGGCTCCAACTACACCCTGGTGGCCGGTGCGAGCGGTCTCTACTCGGACACCAGCGTCGGCTTCGACGTGCGCGCGAGTGCTCCGGCCCGGCTCGTCTTCACCACTCCTCCTCCGGCCCGCCCGGGCGCGGGCGAGGCCTTCACGGTGAAGGTGGCGGTGTTGGATGACCAGGGCAACACGGTGACGTCGTCCAACGCGAGCATCACCCTGACCCTGAACGACAACCCCCGAGGCGGTGTGTTGAGTGGCACCACGACGGTGGCGGTGATCAACGGCGTGGCCACCTTCGGAGACCTGTCCGTCAACCGCATGGGCTCCGGTTACACGCTGAGCGCCACCTCGGACTCGCTGTCTGCCGTGACCAGCGCGGCGTTCGACGTCCAGGCCAGCACCGCGGTCCGGCTCTCCTTCAAGCAGGGCCCCGCTTCCACCACGGCGGGCGCCACGCTGGCTCCGGTCGAGGTGGAGATCCGTGACGTTTCCGGCAACCTGGTGTCGGCGACGAACACCATCTCCCTGACGTTGCAGGGAGGGCAGGGGGGCACGCTGGGTGGCACCCTCGAGGTGCCGGCGGTCGACGGCGTGGCGACGTTCAAGGATCTGCGCATCACCCGCGCGGCGGCGGGCTACCAGCTGACGGCGCACGCGGACGACATGCTGGATGTCACCAGCGCGGCGTTCGATGTGTCTCCGGGTGCGGCGGCGGCGCTGGCCTTCTCGGTCCAGCCCGGAGCCACCCAGGCCGGCGCGAAGGTCGGTCCGGCGGTCCGCGTGGCCATCGTGGATGCCTTCGGCAACGTCGTCACCAGCGCCACCGACTCCATCACCCTCACCCTGGGCGCCAACCCGGGGAAGAGTGTGCTGACGGGCACCACCACGGTGGCCGCGGTCAACGGTGTGGCCACCTTCGCGGATCTGTCGCTCGACCGCGCCGCCCGGGGCTACACGCTCCAGGCGAGCACGGAGGCGCTGTCCGCGGTGACGAGCGCGGCGTTCGACATCACCACCGGCGCTCCGGCGCGGCTGGTCTTCCGCGGCGCTCCGGGCCGGCTCGTGGCGGGCGCCTCGCTCGCTCCGATCGAGGTGGAGGTGCAGGACGCGCAAGGCAACGTGCTCTCCGACGGCTCGGTCCTGGTGTCGCTGAGCCTGGGCGCGAACCCGGCGGCCGGGACGCTGCTCGGCGCGGCTCCGGTGTCCGCGGTCAATGGCGTTGCCCGGTTCGAGGGGCTCTCCCTTCACAAGGCGGGCACCGGCTACACGCTGGTGGCGAGCGCCCAGGGCTTCGCGGGCGCGACGAGCGCGGCGTTCGAGGTGACGCCGGGCCCGGCGGCCAGCTACGCGCTGGCACTCCCCGCGAGCCTCACCGCGGGCCAGGAAGTCACCCTGTCCGCCACGGCGTATGACGCCTACGGCAACGTGGCCACCACCTACTCCGGCCCGGTCAAGGTGACGAGCTCGGATGCGGCGGCGGTCCTCCCGGCCAACGCGGCCTTCACGGACGGCGTGCTCGAGGGCCTGAAGGTGACGTTCCTGTCGACGGGCCTGAAGACGCTCACCCTGACGGATGCCGCGCAGGCCCACCTGACCGGCGCGGCGCAGACCAACGTCACGCCGTTCGCTCAGCCCACGGTGTCGGTAACGGAGCCGGCGGGCGGCACGGTGGTGTCCGGCGAGGTGCGGATCTCCGCCACGGGCGCGGTGGCCACTGGCACCACGCTGAGCCAGCTCTCCATCCTGGTCGATGGCGTGGTGATCGCCACCGGCACGGACGCGACGCTGACCACGACGTGGGACAGCTCCAAGGCGGTGGAGGGGTCGTCGCACACCGTGACGGCCGTCATCTCCGACAGCGCTGGCAACGTGGCGAGCTCCGCCCCGGTGGGCATCAGCGTGAAGAGTGGGAGCTGCGGCTGCGGCGCCACCTCGGGCACGGATGCGAGCATCTACCTGGGGCTGTTCGTGCTGGCCCGGCAGGTGCTCGTCCGGCGGCGCCGGGCGAAGGCGGCCTGAGGCGGGGCGCGGGGCGGACCGGGCGGGGGCTTCACCCGCCCGCCTGGTCGCCTCGGAGACGAGCAGGTAGATGAGGACGCGCTGGCGAGGGGCTCACTCCCGCCAGCGCGTTGTCTTTTCGGACAGGCGAGGAGGTTCGGCATGAGGTTCCGATTGGGCCGGTTGAGTGCGTGGGCAGTGGTAGGGCTGATGGCGGCGGGCGGAGCCTGGGGCGCGAGTGGCTCGAAGCTGAAACAGCGGGCCGACAAGCTCGCGAGCCAGGCGCGAGCCCTGGCGAACCCGCGAGGCTGCGAGCAGGTGGAGGAGTGCGCGGTGGCGGGGTTCGGCCACAAGGCCTGCGGCGGGCCTCGCGAGTACATCGGCTACTGCACGCGGACGACGGACGTGAAGGCGCTGCGCTCCAAGCTCGACGCGCTCGAGAAGGCCGAGCGGGCGTGGCAGCAGGAGGCGGGCATCAAGTCCAAGTGTGGTCTGACCCGCAAGCCAGTGCCCCGTTTCGAGGAAGGCATGTGCCTCGCCCGGTGAATCAGTTTGTTGTTGTCCACCGAGGAATGTTGCATCTACAACTTTTCCCGGGTCGCGACTGAAGACTCCCTCCACGGGAGTCACCGTCCCGAAAGGCACAGGTCATACCAGCGTCATGAGTAACTTCGGCACTCCTGTCTCACCCCGCGTGGACTCGCGGCGAGACAGGGCCTCCCTTCGCCCCATCGCGGCACACGCGCGCTCTCTCTTTCTGATGGTGGCACTCGCGGTCACCGGCCTCACCGCCTGCGATCCCCCGGAGCCGGATGATCCGGACTCCGGAACGCCTGCCACCCAGGTTGACGCCGGCCAGTCCGGCGGGGGCGATGGCGGGACCGACGGTGGTGACACGGACCCGGGCACCGCGGACGCGGGTGACGCCGGGGGAGTGGGCACTCCAGATGCGGGTGACGCCGGAGGAGCAGGCACGCCGGACGCGGGTGACGCCGGGCCGGGAGGCTCCGATGGAGGAGCCCCGGATGGAGGCCGCTGCGAGCCCGCCTCGGCCGAGCTGTGCAATGGCATCGACGATGACTGCGATGGCGAGGTGGACGAGGGCTTCGCGCTCGGGACCTCCTGCGATGGACCGGACAGCGACCGCTGCATGGAGGGGAAGGTGGTGTGTGGCGCCAATGGCGGCACGGTCTGTAGCGATACCACCGCGGATTCGGTGGAACTGTGCAACCTGAGCGACGACGACTGTGATGGAGAGGTGGACGAGGGCTTCCACGTTGGCGAGTCCTGCGATGGCAAGGACTCGGACCTGTGCGCCGAGGGCGAGCTCGTCTGCAACGCCTCGGGTGGAGTGGTGTGCAGCGATGTCACCAGCAACACCGTGGAGCGTTGCAACGGTGAGGATGACGACTGCGACGGCAAGGTGGACGAGGACTTCGACCTGCGGACGGACCCGGCTCACTGCGGCAGGTGTGACAAGTCCTGCGGAGCGTCGGAGACGTGCTCCAACGGTTCCTGTGTGCCACCCTCGGAGCAGGCCTGTGGCAACGGCAACGATGACGATGGTGATGGATACACGGACTGCGTGGACCCTGATTGCGAGAGTCGCGCGTGCGGCACGGGTTGCATCTGCGAGGGCAACGCCAGGACCGAGTCCGTGTGCGACGACCAGCTGGACAACGATGGAGATGGGCGTCTCGACTGCTCCGACCCGGACTGCGACGGCCCGTCGTGCGCGACCCTGAGCTCGATCACGCTCTCGCCCGGCGATGTCCAGCTCGTCATCCAGGGGAGCACGAGGGCCGTCCAGGCGTTCACCGTCACGGGGACCTATTCGGATGGGCACACCGAGGACGTGACGGCTCAGGCGGCCTTCAGCGTCGATGACACGCGGCTGGGCCTCTTCTCGGGGGCCACCTTCACCTCGGGTACCTCGGTGGGTGGCACCAGCAACGTACGCGCCCGGGTAGGGGCCCTGTCCGTCTCCACTCCCATCACGGTGAAGCTCGAGCAGCGGATCCTGGATCCCATCTCCGCCTCCCTGCCTCCGCAGCCGGAGCTGCGGTTCGACGGAGCGGTGGACGCCGCGCGCAAGCCCCAGCTCCTCCATCCCAACAGCGGAGTCATGATCCCACCCAACCTGGGGCAGATGGAGATCCACTTCCTGCCGGGGGCCGACTCCAACACCCTGTTCGAGCTGTCCTTCCGCAACGGCATCACCGACGTGCGCGTCTACCTGCGGTGCTACGTGCCGAGCGGCTTCTCGTTGCCCACAGGCGTGAGCCGTGGCTGCATCTACACGCTCACCGAGGAGGTCTGGCGGTTCGTGGCCGAGAGCAACCGCGGTGGCCAGCCCGTGGAGCTCGTCCTGCGCGGGACGGGCGATCTGCTCACCGGCCCGGTGGGCGTCTCCGACCCCATCGCCCTCCAGATCTCCCGTTCCACGGTGGAGGGTGCGCTCTACTACTTCACGACCGCCAACAACATGGCCATCGTGCGCCAGGACTTCGTCGGGAACGATTCGACGTACGCCACTTCCGTGTTGAGAGCGAGCAACATCGAGGGTTCCAGCGTGACCTGCGTGGGCTGCCACTCGGTGAGCCGCGATGGCAAGAGGATGGTGGCCGGGGTCAACGGACAGAATGATGGGCGGATCGCCCTGGCGGATCTGTCCACCCTCACCTCCACGACCCGGCTCCCCCTCGCGCAGGGCGGCACGCAGCTGAGCACCTTCGAGTCCTGGAACCCGGAGGGCAGCAGGTTCGTCGGCGTCTACGGAGACACGAACGCCACGCGTTTCAACCTGATGCTCTTCGACGGGAGCACCGGTGCTCTCCTGCAAGAGATCGCCAACACCGGCACGTCGGCCAATCCCGCCAGCCATCCGGATTGGAGCGCGGACGGGAAGACGATCGCCTTCACGTCCGTTGGCATCAAGCAGACGCTTCAGCGCTTCTTCAAGGGTTCCATCCAGCTGGTGTCGGAGCAGCCGGGTGGCGGCTGGAGCGAGCCGATGACCGTGGTTCCGTCGCAGAGCGGGAAGAACCGCTATGCCCCGGCCATCGCGCCCGACTCGTCCTTCCTCGTCTACAACGAGTCCTCCTGCCCCAGCGGCTCGGGTGAGTCGCACATGAACTGCAACTCGGAGAGCGATCCCTCCGCGAGGATGTGGGTGGCGCGGCTGCACGCCAGCGCGGCCCCCGTGGAGCTGGCGCGCGCCAACGCGCCTGGCGTCATGGACGGAAGCACGGTGGACCTGACCAACGGTTACCCGAGGTGGTATCCCAACGTGACGAGAGGCTCGGTGGGCAGTGACCGGTTGATGTGGGTGACGTTCGCCTCCTCCCGCATGTATGGCCTGCGCAGACCCCCCGGGAGCATCGGTGAGAACCTCAAGGGGGTCTTGCTGTGGATGGCGGCGGTGGACCCGGACAAGCTGGCGGCGGGGGAGGATCCTTCCTTCGCGGCCTTCCCGGTGCCCATGCAGAACCTCTCCGCCTCCAGTCACCTCCCTCAGTGGGTGTCGTACCGCGTGAGCAACGGCTGCTCCACGGTGGGTGAGGCGTGTGGTGCGTCCGAAGGCAGTTGCTGCAATGGGACGCAATGCGTGCAGCGCGACAGTGACCCGCCGCTGCCCTGCGATGTGTCCGGCGCCTGCGTGTGCCTGGCCATCCCCCAGTGAGCACCAGGCAACCCCGCATGTGAATGAAACGGGGGCCGCGACGACAGCGCGGCCCCCGTGTGTTGCGAGGAGGCCTTGATCAGAGGGACTTCAGGAACCGGATCAAGGCATCCCGGTCGGCGGCGGGCATCTTGGCGAAGGCCTGCTTGGACGACTCCGCCTCGCCCCCGTGCCAGAGGATGGCCTCGGACAGGGTGCGCGCGCGGCCGTCATGCAGGTAGGCCTCGCCGCCGCTGACGCCGGCCGTCAGGCCGATGCCCCACAGCGGCGGGGTGCGCCACTCCGAACCCGAGGCGTTGCCCTCCGGGAGGTTGTCGGCCAGGCCCGTGCCCATGTCATGCAGCAGCAGGTCGGTGTAGGGGTGGATTGTCTGGCCGCGCAGCTCCGCGTTGGGGTGATAGGGGCTGGTGGTCAGGGTGGCCTTGTGGCAGCTGGCGCACCCCGCGCTCTGGAAGAGGGTCTCACCGCGCAGGGCCTGGGCGTCGCTCAGATCGCGGCGGGCCGGGACACCCAGCAGGGCGATGTACCGGACGATCTTGTCGAGGTCCTGATCGCTCAGCTCCGTGCTGGAGCCCGAGCAGCCGGCCTGCGAGGTGCCACAGTCCAGGGTCTTGTAGACGGAGGTCGTGACGCCCAGGTCGCCGTTGAAGGCATCGGCGACCTGGTGCCGCAGACGCGCCAGGCCCGCCTTCCAACCGAAGCGGCCCAGGCGGGTCTCGCCCGTCTGGGGATCCGTCACGGTCCGCGCGCGCCCGGAGATGCCGTCCCCGTTGCTGTCGTTCGGGTCGGCCAGGGCCATGACAGCGCTTTCAGAAATGGCCTCCAAAAGGCCCAGACCCACCAGCTGAGGGGTGCCGCGCGCCGAGTAGTGGGTGGGGATGACGTTGAGGAAGCTGTAGGTCGGCTTGCGCAGCTGGTAGGCCGTGCCGTCGCCGAACTGGCCGCTGGTCGTGGTCCATCCGGAGATGCGCACGTCCGCCTCGGGGGTCCCGCTGGTGCTGAACGGCTGCAGCTTGGCGCCGAGCTGCGGATCCGCGGTGACCGTGGTGCCGTTGACCCGTCCCACCTTGACCACCATGTTGTTCAACGTGGTGTTGGTGGTGGTGGGCGGCAGGCCCCGGCCGTTGTTCTTGTGGCAGGCGACACAGGAGCGCGCGATGTAGTTCGGTCCCAGCTTGTTCACCTGCTCGGTGAAGATGGGGTTGCCCGACTCGGAATGGCTGCCATTGCCGAAGTCGGTGTGGTGGATGCGCCGGCCCTCGACGAAGGGCTGCGCGTTCACGGGCGCCATGTTCAACGCCATCTGCATGAAGCGCTCGGCCGGCTCGTTCGAGAACGGCTGGTTCAGCGTGGTCCGGCCACCGCTCCACCCGGCCTCCGGCATCGGGTAGGAGTCCATCAGGGTACCGACGCCCTCGAACGGCACGATGCCGCCGCTGCCCACCATGTACAGCCAGGCACGGGAGTAGTAGTTGAAGCGGCCTTCCACCGGCTGCTTGAGGAAGACGCCGACCTCGATCTCCATGCGATCGCCAATCTTGATCGCCCGGCCTTCCTTGGCGTTGTAGTTGACGCTGGCGGTGTAGAGGTTGTCATTCACGCGGCTGAAGGTGCCGTTGTGCCAGTACTCGGCCACCGTGTTGATGCCCCGGAAGAAGGCGCGGAAGTTCGTGCCGTCGTGCGGGTAGACGGTGTGGAGATTGACGATGATCTGGTTGCCGCCCTTGGCGACCTGGTCCACGATCTCGATGGAGTAGGTGCGGTTCGCGAAATACAGCGAGAGGAAGTGATCGTACGCCTGGAATTGGCTCTCACGGGCGTGGCGGTCGCGCACCCGCTCACCGACGCGGGTGATCAGCGCCTGGGACGTATTCTCCACCAGGGCCGGCTCCAGCGGCGTGCCGCTGTTGAAGAGGGGCACGACGTTGGCGGTGCCCGCATCGATGGAGGTGCCCGCATCGGTTCCCGCGTCGGTGCCCGCATCGATCGAGGTGCCTGCGTCGGTCCCCGCGTCGGTGCCAGCATCCGTGGAGGTGCTGCCGTGCGTGTAACGGGCCGCGGGCGTGTCGCGAGCGCAGTTACAGGAGACGTCCCAGTAGGTGAAGTTGTAATCAATGGTGTTGCCACTGACCAGATTGCTCACCGTGTACTGGTTTCGTCCGTTGACGACCGTCATCCGGACGTTGAGCTGTCCTCCATTGTTGAGGGTGTAGTGGATGTCCGCCCAGGAGGTGGTGTCCACGTAGAAGATGGCGGAGGAGCCAGAGCTCTGCACGCCGTAGGTGGCCGCCACACCCTCGCCAGCCCACAGGCTGGTGATGAGTAATGCGACAGCCATTGCGGTTGTCTTGTTGAACATGGGGACTCTTCACTTTCCGTTTGAAGCAGCTCACGCACTGGCCGTTTCCGGCCAGGACGGATAGTGAAGAGAAAATGGAACAAGTGGTAAGTCAAGCTGATACGTTGTTGGGCGCCCGACGCTTCTAGTGGCAGCTCATGTGACGCGCTGTGTCGCCCACGGCCCGGTAGATGAGCACCGCCGCGGCCACCAGCGGCACCGCGCGCTTCAGCACGAACGCCGCCACGCGCGGCTGCCTCTGCCAGAGGCCCGTTTGCAGCTGTGCGCCCAGCAGCGCCGGCAGCCCGCCCAGCGCGAACGCCCCCAGCAGCAACGCCCCTCCTCCCAGGGAGCCACTCGTCAGCGCCGCCGCGTACACGCCGTAGAGCAGGCCGCACGGCAACAGCGGCGTTACCGCACCCATTGCGCCCGATCTGCTCAAAAGCGAAAACTTTGCGCCCGCCCGGGTGATGGCGCCCGCCAGGTGTGACAGCCCCGGCAGCGGGCGCAAACGCTTCCCCAGCTCCAGCGCCGAGGCCACCAGCGCCGCCGCCATCACCCAGGGCAGCCAGGGCCGCGTCGACACCGCGAGCGCGCGGGTCACCCCTCCGCCCAGCGCGCCCAGCAGGCCGCCCATCAGCGCGTACGCCCCCACGCGCGCGCTCTGATAGGCGAGCACCGCGCGCCACCTCTCCGGGCCCTTCACGCCCGGCAATCCCGCGCAGGCCAGTGGCCCGCACATGAGGAGGCAGTGCACGCTGCCGGTGACGCCCACCATCAACGCGCCCGCGGCGCCCGCCACCACCACGGGGGCCGGAAGGATCTGTCCGAAGAGGCTCTGGAGAACGGGAAGGGCCGCGGTCATGCCCCGGTCCATCGCAATGGGCATGCCGTTCGCAAGGGGGCCGAGCCGATGCTGGCTTCCCCGCCAATCGAGCGCCTCCCGGCCTCTTGCCGTCACTGCGGCAGCCCCGTTCCCGAGGGCTCGTCGCCGAGGGATTTCTGCTGCGCGGGCTGCGAGGCCGTGCACCGGCTCCTCGTGGACCAGGGCCTCACCCGGTACTACGCGCTGGCCGATGGCAAGACGGCTCCGGCGCCCGAGCCCAGGCAGGACCGGGGCCTGGCCTGGCTGGAGCCGCTCGTGGCCCGCGCCGAGGCCACCACCGGCCCGGTGTGCGCGCTCGAACTGGACGTGCAGGGAATCCACTGTGCCGCATGCGTCTGGCTGATGAACGAGCTCTTCCGCCGCCAGCCCGGTGGGGCCTCGCTCACCGTCAACCCGGCGCTCGGCAAGGCGCGGCTCGCCTGGCGCAGGGGCGCCTTCGACGTGGCCGGCTTCCTCCGCTCCGTCGAGGGCTTCGGCTACCTCTTCGGACCCGGTCGCAAGAGCTCCGAGTCCGCCTCGCACGACCTGCCCATCCGGCTCGGCCTCTGCGCCGCCATCACGATGAACGTGATGCTCTTCTCGGTGAGCTTCTACGTGGGGCTCACCCCCGCCGACGGCGAGGTCTTCTCCCTCTTCAGCCAGCTGAGCCTGTGGCTCTCCACCGCCGTGGTGCTGGTGGGGGGCTGGCCCTTCTTCCGCTCCGCCTGGCGCGGGCTGCGCAGCGGCGTCCTCCATCTGGACCTGCCCATCGCCCTGGGCATCCTCCTCGTCTTCTCCACCTCCCTGGTGAAGGCGCGCGACGGCCGGGGAGACCTCGCCTACTTCGACACGCTCAACACCTTCGTCACCCTGATGCTGGTGGGGCGCTGGTTGCAGCAGCGCGTCCTCGAGCGCAACCGCCGCTTCCTCCTGGAGGATGATGGCGCGGAGGGACTCTTCGCCCGCCGGCAGGAGGGGGACCGGCTCGTCACCGTGCGCGCCGCCGAGCTGCGCGCGGGAGACGTGCTCGTCATCGCCCCGGGCGAGCTGGTGCCCGTGGACGCGGAGCTGCTCGACGCGCGCGCCAGCTTCTCCACCGACTGGGTGACGGGCGAGCCGGACGTGCGCGCGGTGGAGCAGGGGGGCGAGGTGCCCGCCGGTGCCTTCAACGCGGCCCGGGGTGCCGCCCACGTGCGTGCCCGGACGGACTTCCAGGACTCGCCGCTGGTGGCCCTGCTGCGCCAGACGCCCTCGGCGCCCGGCCGTGTGCCCGCGCATGCGCGCTTCTGGAACGCGGTGTCCCGCCGCTGGGTCCTCTCCGTGCTGCTCGTCTCCGCGCTGGGTCTCCTCCTCTGGCTCCCCCAGGGCCAGGACAAGGCGCTCCAGGTGGCCGTGGCCCTCCTCGTGGTGACGTGCCCGTGCGCCATCGGCATCGCCGTGCCACTCGCGTACGAGCTCACCCAGACGCGCCTGCGTCGGCTCGGCCTCTTCGTGCGCAGTCAGGATCTGTTGGACCGGCTCCCCCGCGTGCGCAAGGTGCTCTTCGACAAGACGGGCACGCTGACGCTCGGCCGGCTGGAGCTGGTGGACCGCGAGGCCGTGGATGCGCTCGCGCCCGAGTCGCGCGACGTGGCCTTCGACCTGGCCGCGCGCAGCAACCACCCGGTGAGCCGGTGTCTCGCCGCGGCCCTCTCTCGTGCCGGCGCGCGCTTCTCCACCGGCGCTCAGGTGACGGAGCACCCCGGGCAGGGCCTGGAGCTGCTCCGGGCGGACGGTACGTGGCGACTGGGTGCCCCGGCTTGGGCGGCGCCCGGTGCCACGGGGCTGGAGGGAACCGTCCTCGCTCGGGATGGCCAGCCCCTGGCCTCCTTCGCTCTCCGGGAGTCCGTGCGCGCCGACGCGCGCCGGGAGATCCAGACGCTGCGCGAGGCCAGCCACGAGGTGTGGCTCATCTCCGGCGACGCGCCCGCGCGGGTGCGCGCCATGGCCGAGGCGCTGGACGTGCCGGTGGAGCACGCGCTCGGTGGCCAGCGGCCCGAGGACAAGGCGGAGGCGGTGGCGCGCATCGACCAGGCGGACACGCTCTACCTGGGGGACGGAGTCAACGACAGCCTCGCCTTCGAGCGCGCCTTCTGCGCTGGCACGCCCGCCATCGACCGGCCGGTGCTGCCGGGCAAGTCCGACTTCTTCCTCATGGGCGAGGGCCTCTCGGCCATCCGCGAGGCGCTGGTGCTCTCGCGCCGCCTGCGCCAGGTGGTGCGGCGGGTCATCGGCATCTCGCTCGCCTACAACGTGGTGACGGTGTCGGTGTGCCTCGCCGGGCTGATGACGCCGCTGCGCGCGGCCGTGGTCATGCCGCTCAGCTCCCTGTCCCTCATCCTCTTCACCCTCGCGAGCCTCTCGGCCCGCCGTTCGCATGCGGCCGGGGAGACACCGAGTGCCTTGAAGGAGGTGCCCGCATGAACGTCATCGTCCTCCAGGTCTTCGTCAGCCTCATGCTCGTGGCGGGCTCGGTGCTGCTCTACGCCTTCAGCGTGCGGCACCGCGACTCCGAGCACGCCGACCGCCTGTCCCTCATTCCGCTCGAGGACGACACCGCCCGCCCCCCGCCGGCCGTGTCCTCCGAAGCCAACCCGCGGCAGTGAATTTCCCCGAGGTGCTTTCGTGCAACAGCAACGCATCGTCTATGACGACACCACCACCCGGCGATTCATCGCCGCCTCGCTGCTCTTCGGCGTGGTGGGCATGCTGGTGGGCTGCATCGTCGCCGCCCAGCTCGCCTGGTGGCAGCTCAACTTCGGCGTCCCGTACCTGACCTTCTCCCGCCTGCGCCCGCTGCACACCAACGCGGTCATCTTCGCGTTCGTGGGCAACATGATGTTCGCCGGCGTCTACTATTCCACCCAGCGTCTGTTGAAGACGCGGATGGCGTCGGATCTCCTCTCGAAAATCCATTTCTGGGGATGGCAGGCCATCATCGTCGCGGCGGCCGTCACGCTGCCGCTCGGCATCTCCACCTCGAAGGAATACGCCGAGCTCGAGTGGCCCATCGACATCGCCATCACGCTGGTCTGGGTGGTGTTCGCCATCAACTTCTTCTGGACGCTGGCGAAGCGCAACGAGAAGAACCTCTACGTCGCCATCTGGTTCTACATCGCCACCATCATCACCGTGGCGGTGCTGCACATCGTCAACAGCCTGGCGTTGCCGCTCAGCCCTCTGAAGAGCTACTCCGTCTTCGCCGGCGTGCAGGACGCCCTGGTGCAGTGGTGGTACGGCCACAACGCGGTCGCCTTCTTCCTGACCACGCCCATCCTGGGCATCATGTATTACTTCCTGCCCAAGGCGGCCGAGCGCCCGGTCTACTCGTACCGGCTGTCCATCATCCACTTCTGGGCCCTGGTGTTCATGTACATCTGGGCAGGCCCGCACCACCTGCTCTACACCGCGCTGCCGGACTGGGCGCAGTCGCTGGGCATGGTGTTCAGCGTGGCGCTGTGGGCCCCCTCCTGGGGCGGCATGCTCAACGGGCTGCTCACCGTGCGCGGCGCCTGGCACAAGCTGCGTGAGGATCCCGTCATCAAGTTCCTCATCGCGGGCCTCACCTTCTATGGCATGGCCACTTTCGAGGGGCCGCTGCTCTCCATCAAGTCGGTGAGCGCGCTGGGCCACTACACGGATTGGATCATCGGCCACGTGCACGGTGGCGCCCTGGGCTGGAACGGCCTCATGGCGGCCGGCATGTTCTACTGGCTGGTGCCCCGGCTGTACGGCACGAAGCTGCACTCGGTGAAGGCGGCCGATCTGCACTTCTGGACGAGCACGGTGGGCATCCTGCTCTACATGGTCGCGATGTGGGCCTCGGGCATCAACCAGGGCCTCATGTGGCGCGCCACCAACCCGGACGGCACGCTGCTCTACCCGAGCTTCGTGGAGACGCTCATCGCCATCCGGCCCATGTACATCGTCCGCTTCCTGGGCGGCTCGCTCTACCTGGCTGGCTTCATCCTGATGGTGTGGAACCTCTGGAAGACGGCCCGCTCCGGCCAAGCGGTGGATGGCGAGACCACCGTGGTGTTGGAGGAGCTGGCCCCCGTGCCCGTGGTGCCCGGCAAGCCGGCCTGGGTGGCCGTGGTCACCGGTTGGCCGCTCCTGTTCGCGCTGGCCATCATCGGCCTCAGCATCTTCCTGGGCTGGTCGGGTCCCGTGCGTGCCATCGCCATCATGGGCGCCATGGTGGCCCTGGGCGAGTTCGCGTGGATCGTCGCCCGGCGCAACCGTGAGACGGGCGGGCCCTCCTGGTTCGCCCTCATCGAGGGCCGTCCGCTGGCCTTCACCGTGTTCACGCTGCTCGCCATCCTCATCGGCGGCGTGGCGGAGCTGCTGCCCACCATCCTCATCAAGCAGGCGGTGCCGGCGCACGGCGAGGCCCAGCAGCCGTACTCCCCGCTGGAACTCCAGGGACGAGATCTGTACGTCCGCGAGGGCTGCTACGTCTGCCATTCGCAGATGATCCGCCCGTTCCTCGCCGAGTCGCAGCGCTACGGCGACGTGTCGCGCGCCGAGGAGTTCATCTACGACCACCCGTTCCAGTGGGGCAGCAAGCGCACGGGTCCTGACCTGCACCGCGAGGGTGGCAAGTATCCCAATCTCTGGCACTACACGCACCTGATGGATCCGCGCGCCACCAGCCCCGGCTCCAACATGCCTCCGTATCAGTGGCTCGCGGAGAACAAGCTGGAGGTGAAGCTGGCACCCAAGAAGCTGGCGCTGATGCAGAAGCTCGGCGTGCCCTATACCAACGCGGACGTCGACGCGGCCGAGGCCCGCCAGAAGGCCCAGGCCGAGGCCATCACCGCAGACCTGGCCAGCCAGGGCGTCCAGGTGGCGTGGGATTCGGAGATGGTGGCCCTCATCTCCTACCTGCAGCGGCTCGGGCGCGGGCCCCAGGACATCGCGCCCGTTCCGGGCGGCCTCGAGACGGCCTCGGCCGGAGGGACTCCCTGATGTGGAAACAATTCTACGAGGGGATGGACCTCGTCCATCTCCCGCTCTTCACCCTGCTTCTCTTCTTCGCTGTGTTCCTTGGCGTGGCCGCCTGGGTGTTCCTCGGGCGGCGGGGCCAGGACTACGACGCGCTGGCCCGGCTGCCGCTGGCCGAGCCGGGCGCGGTGACTTCCGACCCCCGCGGCGCGAGGACCCACCATGAGCGCGAGTGACAAGTCGGGCGTTCTCCACGTCTACGACGGCATCGAGGAGATGGACAACCACCTGCCCCGGTGGTGGCTGTTCATCCTCTGGGCCACCCTCATCTTCGGCTTCGGCTACTGGTACTACTACCACGTGACGGGCATGGGCCCGGGCTCGCTGGAGGTGTACAAGGCCGAGGCCGCCGAGGCCGCGCGCCTCGCGGCTTCCAACAAGCCCGTGTCCGACGACACGCTGCTCGCGCTGATGCAGGACTCCCAGTCGGTGGAGCTGGGCAAGGCGCAGTTCCAGCAGCAGTGCGCCTCCTGCCACGGCCAGAAGGGCGAGGGACTCATCGGTCCCAACCTCACGGACAACTTCTGGCTGCATGGCGGCAAGCCGATGGCCATCCACAAGACGGTGTCCGAGGGCGTGGTGGCCAAGGGCATGCCCGCCTGGGAACGCACGCTGGGCGCCGAGCGCGTGCGCTCCATCGTCGCGTACGTGCTGACGCTCAAGAACACGAACGTGGCTGGCAAGGCGCCCCAGGGCGAGCCAGAGCAGTAAGGGAGGGAAGAGCCATGCAGCCTCGAGCTTCAGGGCCGGACACCGGGCACCTCTCCTCCATCCGGCCGGATGGCTCGCGCGTGGCCATCCATCCCTCGGATGTGCGTGGCCGCTTCGTCACCCGGCGGCGCATCGTCTACGCGGTGCTGATCGCCTTCTATGCCGTGCTGCCCTTCCTCCGGGTGGGGGGCCACCCCGCCGTCCACCTGGACGTGGCCGCGCGCCGCTTCTACCTCTTCGGGAGCACCTTCAACGCGCAGGACTTCTGGCTCGTCCTCTTCCTGCTCACCACCGCGGGCTTCTCCCTGCTCTTCGCCACCGCGTGGCTGGGGCGTGTGTGGTGCGGCTGGGCCTGCCCCCAGACGGTGTTCCTCGAGGGCGTGTACCGGCGGCTCGAACGGTGGATCGACGGCCCCCGCGAGCGCCGGCTGAAGATGGCCGCCGGGCCGTGGACACCGGAGCGGGTGCTGCGCGCGGTGGCGAAGCATGGCGCCTTCCTGGGCGTGTCGTGGCTGCTGGCGCACGTGGCGCTGGCGCTCTTCATCTCCGTCAAGGACCTGGAGACCATGGTGAGGGAGGGCCCCGGTGGGCACGGCGTGCCCTTCACCTGGGCCATGGCCGTCACGGGCGCGCTGTACTTCAACTTCGCCTGGTTCCGCGAGCAGCTGTGCGTGGTGGTCTGCCCCTACGGGCGCCTGCAGTCAGCCATGCAGGACAGGGACTCGCTCATCATCGGCTACGACGCCACCCGCGGCGAGCCCCGGGGCCGGCTGATGAAGGCGAGGCTGGTGGTTCCCGAGGCCCCTCGGCAGGGCGACTGCGTGGACTGCCGCAAGTGCGTCACCGCCTGTCCCACCGGCATCGACATCCGCAACGGGTTGCAGATGGACTGCATCGCCTGCACGCAGTGCGTGGATGCCTGTGACGAGGTGATGGAGAAGCTGCGGCGTCCCAAGGGCCTCATCCGCTACGACTCGCTCAATGGCCTGGCGGGCCAGCCCCGAAAGGTCCTCCGAGCGCGCCTGTTCATGTATGGCGGGCTCCTGGCGATCTCCGCCATCGCGCTCACGGTGAGCCTGGTGGGCCGTACGCCCTTCGAGGCCAACCTGCTGCGCTTCCCCGGCATGCCCTACCTCCTGGAGGGCACCACGGTGCGCAACCAGCTCGAGCTGCACCTGGTGAACAAGAATCCCACCGAGTCCACCTTCACGGTGCGGGTGGACAGCCCGGTCCCCGCCTCGGTGGTGCTGCCTCTGCCCCAGGTGAAGCTCGGCTCGCTGGAGGGCCAGCGCGTGCCGCTCTTCGTCACCGTGGAGCGGAGCCAGCGTCTCCCCTTCACCTTCCACATCGAGGTCTCCGACCAGGCGTCCGGGCAGGTGAAGCGCCTGGAGGCCCGCTTCCTCGGGCCTCCCTCTCCAGTGCGGTAGCGGGGCCGATGGGTTCCTGAAGCGCAACCATTGCGTCCGGACGCAGCCCTTGCGCCCGGAAACGCTGTCGGGACTGGGGTTTCCGAGGGCTCGACGCTGGCACGGTGCTTGGAATGGCAAGGGGCACCGATGCGCTCGTCCCTGGAAATCCCCACGCCTTCCGAAGAGCTGATGCGGCGCTACGACGTCGCCGGCCCCCGCTACACCAGCTATCCCACCGCCCCCGAGTGGAAGCAGGACTTCGGCACCGAGCACTACGCCGAGCGGCTCGATGTGGCCGGCACTGCTGGAGCCGATGAGCCGCTCTCCCTGTACGTGCACCTGCCGTTCTGCCGCAGCCTCTGCTGGTACTGCGGGTGCAACGTGGTCATCTCGCAGGACCGGAGCGCGGCGGACACCTATATCGACCATGTCCTCCAGGAGCTGTCCCAGGTCGTGGAGCGGCTGGGTCACCGGCGCAAGCTGTCGCAGGTGCACTGGGGGGGTGGCACGCCCACCTTCCTGTCCGAGAAGCAGCTCGAGCGCCTGTGGAGTGGCATCACCCGGCACCTCTCTCCGCTGCCGGACGCGGAGGTGGCCGTCGAGGTGCACCCGGCCGTCACCACGCCGGAGCAGCTCTCCCTGCTGAGGGAGCTCGGCTTCAACCGCGTCTCCATGGGGTTGCAGGACTTCGACCCGAAGGTGCAGGAGGTGACCAACCGCCACCAGCCCTTCGAGCAGACGCGCGCCCTGCTGGAGCACGCGCGGGGCCTGGGCTTCTCCGGGGTGAACTTCGATCTCATCTATGGGCTGCCGTACCAGAACCCGGAGGGCTGGGAGCGCACGCTGCGGCAGGTGCTGGAGCTGCGGCCGGACCGGCTCGCCGTCTACTCCTTCGCCTTCATCCCGGACGTGCTCAAGCACCAGCGGCGCATGCCGGCCGAGGCCCTGCCGGACGCGCGCACCAAGCTGGGGCTGTTCCGCTCGGCGTGGGCCGCCTTCGTGGAGGCGGGCTACCGGCCCATCGGCATGGACCACTTCGCCGTCCCCGAGGACGAGCTGGCCCGCGCCCAGGAGCGGCGCGCGCTGGGGCGCAACTTCCAGGGCTACACGGTGAAGGCGGCCTCGGACGTGGTGGCCCTGGGGGCCACCGGCATCAGCGACGTGGGCGGGGCCTATGCGCAGAACGTCCGCGCCCTGCCGTACTACTACGAGCGCGTCCGCGAGGGCCGCTTCGCCACCGAGCGTGGCATCCAGCTCACCGAGGATGACCGGCGCCGCCGCGCGCTCATCACCCAGCTCATGTGCAACTTCTGGGTGGACCTGGGCGAGGACGGCACGCGCGACTTCGCGCTGGAGTTGGAGCGGCTCAAGCCGCTGGAAGACGATGGGCTGGTGCGCCGGGAGGGGAGCCAGCTCGAGGTGACCCCCCTGGGCCGGCTGTTCGTGCGCAACGTGGCGATGGTGTTCGACGCCTACCTGCGCCGGGCCGAGCGGCCCCGCTTCTCCCGGACGGTGTGAACATGGACGCCATCGACATCCTGATGAACGAGCATCGCCACATCGAACGCGTCCTGGACGTGCTCGAGCGGGCCGTGGTGCACGGGCGTGGCGGAGGTGACGTCTCCCCGGTGCTCTTCGAGCGGGCCGCGCACTTCCTCCTCACCTTCGTGGATGGCAGCCATGACGCGAAGGAGGGCGAGGTCTTCCAGGCCATCACCTCGCGGGGGTTGCCGCTGGGCGAGGGTGTGATGGCGGCGCTCTCCGGGCAGCACGCCATGGGGCGCGAGCTGGCGGAGGAGCTGCGCGAGACGGCGCGTGCGGTGACCCGGGGCGAGAAGGAGCCCGAGGACATCTACGTGCTCGCGGAGCGCTACGTGCGCCTGGAGCGGGGCCACACGGAGGCGGAGGAGGGGCGGTTCTTCCCCATCGTCCGGCGGCTGCTGCCGGTGGACATGATGGAGCGGGTGCGGGCGAAGTTCGCGCGCATCGAGGCCGCGCACGGGCCACTGGCCGACGCGGCGGATGCCCTGGAGCTGGCCTTTCCCCTGCCGGCCACCCCCGTGCGCCGCATGGGGGGTGGACGCCCACAACCCTGGGGTGGGCGGTGAGTGCGATGAAGCGCATCCTGGTGGTGGATGGCGAGCCGGTGGCCGCGGGAGCGCTGTGTGACCTGCTGTTGATGGATGGCTACTCCGCGGTGGGCCTGTGCGGGACCAAGGAGGCCGTCGAGCGTCTGCGCAACGAGGCCTTCGATGCGATCATCACCGACGTGGAGCTGCCCGGAGGCAATGGGCTGGACGTGGTTCGCACCGCCCGCGAGTCCCGGCCGGGCGTGCCGGTGCTCGTGGTGACGGGGCTCGTGAGCTCCCTGGCCTCCGTGGCAGCGCTTTCATTGGGCGCGTACCGGGTGCTGGGCAAGCCCCTGCGCTACGAGACGCTCATCTCCGAGCTGCGGACCTGCACCCAGGGCCGTTGAGGGCGCGGGCTTCCGTCTTCCTGGCCGAGGAGTCAGAAGGAGCGTGTAATCTTCCGCGTCGCCGGGGGGCCCGTCCCCCCGAGAGCACGGACCTATGACTTCTTCTCTTCGTCTTCTCGCGACTTTCCTTCTGGGAAGCGCGCTCGTGACTTCCGGGTGTGGTCCTGGAGACCCCCCGGGCAGTGGTGGCACTCAACCCGATGGCGGTTCCCAGCCGGGGCCCGATTCGGGAATCCCAGGGACCTTTGACCTGGACTGCGATGGCTTGTCGGACGAGGAGGAATACTCCTTCGTCCTCGTGGGCGGGCTGAAGACGCACCCGGCCTCGCAAGACACGGATCAGGATGGCATTCCAGACGGTATCGAGATGGGACGCGCGGGGAGCGTCGACCCCCGCTGTGCCTTCGAGGCGTTGCCGGATGCGGACCCCTCCACCCAGACCCACCCGGCGGTGGCGGACACGGATGGTGATGGGCTGAAGGATGGGCAGGAGGACATCAACCACAACGGTCGGGTGGATCCGGGCGAGACGGACCCGAACGATCCCAACGATTACGGCGAGGTGCCAGATGCTGGTGGGGGCTCCCAGCAGGATGGTGGAGCCCAGGTGCCGCCCGACGCGGGCACGACGACGGACGCGGGCAGCTCGACTCCGGATGCGGGCACGGCGACGGATGCGGGCACGACGACGGACGCGGGCAGCTCGACTCCGGATTCGGGCACGATGACGGACGCGGGCAGCTCGACTCCGGATGCGGGCACGGCGACGGATGCGGGCACGACGACGGACGCGGGCAGCTCGACTCCGGATGCGGGCACGATGACGGACGCGGGCAGCTCGACTCCGGATGCGGGCACGGCGACGGATGCGGGCACGACGACGGACGCGGGCAGCTCGACTCCGGATTCGGGCACGACGACGGACGCGGGCACGGCGACGGATGCGGGCACGGCGACGGATGCGGGCACGACGACGGACGCGGGTACGACGACGGACGCGGGTACGACGACGGACGCGGGTACGACGACGGACGCGGGCTCCCCGGCACAGGACGCGGGGCATCCGGATGATCCGCGCGCCCCGGAGCGGGACCTGGACTGCGATGGCCTGTCGAACGGGCAGGAATACTCCGTCATCTACCTGGGCGGGCTGAAGACGCACCCGGTCTCGGACGACACGGATCAGGACGGTGTCCCGGACGGTGTCGAGGTGGGCATCACGGCGGGGGTCGACCCGCGCTGTGCCTCGGTGCCGGTGGACACGGACCCCTCCACCCGCACGCATCCGGTGGTGGCTGACACGGATGGCGATGGGCTGAAGGACGGGCAGGAGGACAGCAACCGCAATGGCCGGGTGGACCCGGGTGAGACCGATCCACAGGCTTTCGACACGGATGGCGATGGCCTCTTCGACGGCCTCGAGCTCAAGGTCACCCATACCAACCCGCTCGCTCGGGACACGGACGGTGACACCTGCGCGGATGGCTCGGAAGACGCCGACCGCGACGGCGTGGTCGACCTGGGCGAGACCAACCCGAACGACGCCAGCGATTGCGGCCCGAACAGGGCCCCCGATGCGGACCGTGACGGCCTGCCGGATTCCATCGAGGACGCCACCGGGACGAACAAGCTGAACCCGGACACGGATGGCGATGGGCTGAAGGATGGTCTCGAGGATCGCAACCACGACGGCCACGTGGGCCCCAACGAGACGGATCCGCGCGAGAAGGACTCCGACTGTGATGGCCTCCTGGATGGCCCGGACCAGGGTTCCTTCCGCGGCGAGGACCTGAACGCCAATGGCACGCGTGACGCGGCCGGAGAGACGGACCCGATCCGCCCGGATACGGACCTGGACGGCATCCTCGATGGCGTGGAGCGTGGCATCGCCACGGCGGCGGCGCCCGACTCCACCTGCGGCTACTCCGGTGACGCGGACCCCTCCACCACCACCGACGCCGCGAATGCCGACAGCGATGCGGATGGCATTCCGGATGGTGCCGAGGACACCAACCAGAATGGTCGCAAGGACCCGGGCGAGCTGGATCCGCGTGACGGCAGCGACGGCGCCTCGAACACGCTGCCCGGTCAGGCCTGCGCTCCCCAGAACCTGCGGCAGGTGACCTTCAAGGACGACAACGGCGGTGACATCCGCGTGGCGCTCCGGCCCTCCTTCCAGGAGGTGCGGCAGCTCCTCGTGGGTGGCAACGGCCGCGGCTTCATCGGCTACGACGACACCCACAAGGTGGCCTTCATCGCCTACAGGCGCGGGCAGGCGGGCTCCTCGACCACGCCGATGGGTGACGAGGCGTACGTGCGCGGCCAGTTCAGCCCGGCGGTGGCGTCGACCACCGTCACCACCCAGACCTTCACCACCTGGGACAACCACGCGGCGGTGCTGGCCCGCTATGACCAGCCCGCGACCACCAACCTGCGCGACTACGCCAACGCCGTGGCCAACACGCTCGTCGGCTCGGGGGCTGGAGTGTTGTCGGGTGGAGCGGGCGTGAGCGGGCCGTACAAGATCCAGGCACAGTACGTCCACCGTTCCAACCAGAGCGTCGTGGTGGTGCTGGCCATCACCCCCGCCAACCGCTTCGTGGAGCCGGGGCTCTTCGTCATGGGCGACACCGCGGGCGGGTCGGCACTGGCCCAGTTCGGAGACACGGACGCGCTCCAGTGCGAGGTCTTCACCCCGGGCAACGGCATGACCGACTTCCTCTTCGTGGTGGACGACAGCGGCTCCATGGAGACGTCCCAGAGCGCACTGGGCAACGCCGCCACGGCCGTGGCCAACCGGCTGGCCAACTCGCAGCTCGACTGGCGCATCGGCATGGTGACCACGTCCTACACGCAGACGGGCTATGGAATCCCCAACGCCGGGGTGTTCCGCGGCTTCACCCGCGACATCAATCAGTTCAAGGCGTGGTTGCAGAAGGACGCCCCGTGCCCTGACACCACCCAGGGGTGCTGGGTCGGCGTCAGCGGCTCCGCCGACGAGATGTCCCTGCACAGCACGCGCGGCGCGGTGGAGTACATGACCAACGCCAGCACCCCCACGGACAAGAAGTACCGTCCGGGCGCCAGGCTGGTGGTCATCATCCTCACCGACGTGCGTGACACGAACGACAGCACGCCCGTGAGCACGTACATCGACTACTTCAAGGGCGCCAACCCCACCGGACAGCTCATCCCCATGCACGGCATCATCTGCGATGCGGCCGGTGGCGAGTGCTATCCGGGCGAGCCCGTCCACGACCAGCGGCACGTGGAGGTCATCCAGGCCACGGGCGGCATCACGGGCAGCATCCGCAGCGCCACGTCCATCCAGAACACCATCAACACCATCATGGACAGCACGATCGCCGCCTCGGGCTACCGCACGCTCAAGCCGCCCATCGGCGCCTCGATGCGGGTGGCGGTGGAGTCGGTGTTGGATCCCTCGCAGTGCAACGCGAGTGACCTGCCGCGCAGCCGCGTGAACGGCTTCGACGTGGACGGTGTCAGCCAGGCGCTGGCCTTCTACGGCGCGTGCCGTCCCTCCGTGGCGGGCGTGACGAAGGCCGCCATCTCCTACCGCTACTGGACCGACCGCACGCCGAACAAGGATGGCACTCCGCCACCGTGCTCGACGGATATGGCCTATTACGATCCGCGCGAGCCGGACTTCTGCCGGGGCACTCTGGCCTGCGATCTGTCGACGGGCCAGTGCGCGTGCCCGTCCGACTGCGGGGGGGGTGGCTCGCCCGGCAAGGTGTGCAACACCGACCCGGCCGTGTGTGCCTTCACCTGCCCCACGGACTGCAACGGGCTCTGCGGCCGTTTCGAGGAGTGCAACCCCAACACGTGCGCCTGTCAGTGCGTGCAGAGCGCCACCTGCCAGCCGGGCATGCGGTTCGACCCGGCGGCATGCGCCTGTGTCTGCGATACGGCGGCGCTCGAGTGCGGGCCGACGTACCAGGCGGACCCCAACGCGTGCGCCTGTGTCTGCAAGCCGGACTGTGGCGGCTGCGGGCCGGATCAGCAGTGCAACGCGGACCTCTGCCAGTGCGAGGCGTCTGGCGTTGCTTCCCTGGGGGCGAGCGCGCTGACGTGTCTGAACCCCCTCTCCGCCTCCTCCATGGGGCGGTAGGAAGTGGGTGGGCGCCGGGGCTCTGTTCACCCCCGGCGCCTTCTGGCGGTGTGGAGCACTCCGCCAGACGCATCCCCTGGTGACCCCGGGACCCCTGCGCTAAGCCTCGGCGCCAGGGGAGGGTGCTCATGACGGAGATGCCTTATCGGACGGCGCTGGTGACGGGGGCTTCCAGCGGCCTGGGTCGGGGTCTGGCGCTGTGGTTCGGCAAGCGCGGCGTGAAGGTGTACGCCGCCGCGCGGCGCCACGACAACCTGGAGGCACTGGCCCGGGAAGCCCGCGTGACCGGTGCCGACATCGAGCCCGTGGCGCTGGATGTCTCCCAGGCGGAGCCTACGCTCGAGCGCATCCGCGCGCTGGACGACGCCTGCGGTGGGTTGGATCTGGTGGTGGCCAACGCGGGAGTGGGTGGACAGACCGACGCCCGGCACTTCCCGTGGGAGCACGCGAAGCGGATCATCGACGTGAACGTCACCGGTGCCGTGGCCACGCTGTCCGCGGTGCTGCCGCGGATGGTGGAGCGCAACCGCGGGCACCTGGTGGGTGTCTCCAGCCTGGCGAGCTGCCGGGGCCTGCCCCAGAACGCGGCCTACTCGGCGTCCAAGGCCTTCCTGAATACCTTCCTGGAGAGCCTGCGGGTGGACCTCCAGGGCACCCGGGTGCGCGTCACCTGCATCAAGCCCGGCTTCGTGAAGACCGAGATGACGGCGGGCATCCGGCACGTCATGCCCTTCCTCCTGGAGTCGGAGCCGGCCGTGGAGTTGATGGGACGGGCCATCTCACGCGGAGCCGCCGAGTATGGCTTTCCCTGGCCCATGGACCGTGCCGTCGGTCTGACGAAGCTGGTGCCCAACTTCCTCTTCGACGCCGTCGCGAGCCGGGTGCTCTGAGGCAGACGTTATGTGTCGCGGCGGGTCTGGCCCGCCAACCACTCGCGGAGCACGCCCACCACCAGGGCGTGGTCCTCTTCCTGTGGCAGCCCCGACACGGTGATGCTGCCGATGCAGCCCGTCCCCCTCAGCAGCAGGGGGAAGCCGCCCCCGTGGTCCGCGTATTCAGCGGGGTCCAGATAGGGTTTGTCGGCCAGGCTCGTTCCCTTGCTGGCGTAGTAACGGCCCATGTAATACGAGCTGTGCCAGAAACGGTTCACCGTGTTGCGCTTGCGCCGCACCCAGTCGTGGTTGTCGGGGCGGCTGCCGGGGAGCGCGCACTGCAGCACGCAGCGCCCGGCGAGCGTCACGTCCACCACGACGGGAAGGCGATCGCGCCGCGCGCGCTCGAGCAGCCGCAGTCCGAGGGCGAGCGCGTCCTCGTGGCTCAGGTGGTCGAACTGCAGCGCCTCCTCCTCTTCCAGCAACTGCTCCAGCGGTCCAGACATGTCCCTATTCCTTCCGCACTTCCTCCAACGCCCGGATCATCGCATCCAGCTCACACTGGATGGTGTGAAGAACGGCATGGATGCGGTCCGGCGCGCGCTCCTTCTCCGCGAGCAGCTTCTTGCCTTGTTGCAGGGCCGCCTTCAACGCGTGGGCCTGCATCAGCTCCAGCGTCACCTTGATTTTATGGGCATGGAAGTCGAACTTCTCCAGGTTGCCCGTCTCGAGCGCCTCCTGGAACTCGTGCTTGTAGGCTTCGTAGCTCTTGATGGTGATGGCGCTCAGCTCCACCAGGGCCTGACGGTCATCCGCGGTCAACCGCCTGAACTTCTCGAGGCTGAAACCCGGCGGGGAACGCGCCGGGTCCACCCCTTGTCGCTGGTCCCTCTCCTCCTCGGAGCGGTTCGCCGCGGTGGCTGGTGAGGGCTGGAAGCCGTAGAGGGTGATCTTCGTGAAGAGCTCCTCCGGCCTGAAGGGCTTCCCGATGAAGTCGGTGAAGCCAGCGGACACGAGCCGGTCTCCCAGGCTGATCCTGGCGGAAGCCGAGAGCGCGATGATGGGCAGCCGGTTGAGCCTCTCGGAGGGAAGATTCCGGATGAGCCGGGTGGCCTCGAAGCCGTCCAGCTCGGGCATCTGCAAGTCCATCAGCACCAGGTCGTAATCGCGCTCGGTGATCCTCTCCAGGGCGCGCCGGCCGTTTCCCACCACGTCGAAGTCGATGTTCCATTTGCGGAGGAACCGCGTGAGGACGAACACATTGACTTCATTGTCCTCGGCCACCAGGACCCTGCGGCCCTGGAGGGACTGCTCGTTCGGGACGGTCTCCGCCGTGCGCTCCGATTCCCTTGCTTCCTGGCCGATCCCCAGGCGCAGGCGGAAGGAGAAGCAGGAGCCCCTTCCCGGTTCACTCTCCACGTCCATCCGGGTGCCATACAGCTCCAACAACTTCTGGCTGATGGTGAGCCCCAGGCCGGTGCCCCCGTACTTCAGGTTGATGTCGTAGCTGGCCTGGGTGAATTCCTCGAAGATGCGGGGCAGGCGATCCCTTGCGATTCCGATGCCCGTGTCGGTGACCCGGAACTCGAGGGCGGCGGAGTCGGAGAACAGCTCGCCGAGCCGCAGCTCCACCGTGATGGCTCCCTTCTCGGTGAACTTGATGGCATTGCTCAGCAGGTTGGTGAGGATTTGCCCGAGCTTGAGCGGATCCCCGACGACGTAGGCCGGCACCCGCTCGTCGAGCTCCAACCGGAGGGCCAGGTTCTTCTCCTCGGCCTGGAGGCCGAGGCCATAGACGGTGTCGTAGATCAACTGGCGGACATCGAAGCTTCGCTCCTCCAGCGTCACCTTGCCCGCGTCCATCTTGTTGAAGTCCAGGATGTTGTTGATCAGGTTCAGCAAGCTCCCGGACGAGAAGCTCAGGATGCGGGCATATTCCTCTTGCTGGGGCGAGAGGTGGGTGTCCCGTAGCAGGTTGGAAATCCCGATGATGGCGTTCAAGGGCGTGCGGATCTCATGGCTGATCATGGACACGAAATCCGTCTTGATCTTGATGGCCTCCTCGGCCTTCTTCCGGGCCAGCAGCAGCTCCCGCTCGTACTTCTTGCGGTCGACGAGATGGAAGAGGGCGATCTGGTTCGAGAGGGGTCTGCCGTTCGCGTCCTTCTTCTGGATGGCATTGAGCAGGAACGACAGGGAATGGCCGTCCTTGTGCTTCAGCTCGAGGTTGATCTCATTGGCGAAGCCCTGCATCCGCAACAGGGGGACGTAATACGTCTCGTAGAAGATCTGGCAGCCGACGGTCAGCAGCTCCTGGAAGCGTCTGCCGGAGAGCAGCTCTTCGCGCGGGTAGCCCGTCCAGGTCAGGAACGTCTGGTTGAGCTTGACGAGGGTACCATCTGGACGCGTGGAGACGTGACCACAGGGCGCGGTGTCATACAGCTCTTCGGCGCTCTCCTCCATCAGCCTCTCACAGGAAGGTCCGTATGGCGGCGACGGTCTCTTCGGGCGCGCTCAGGTGAGGGCAGTGCCCGGTGGCCTCCAGCACCCGCAGCCGGCTGTTGGCCAGGTTCTGGTGCAGGTATCGGCCCACCACCTCCGGGGCGATCACGTCCTCGGAGCATTGGAGGATCAGCGACTGGGTCTTCAGCTTCGGCAGGTCGGCCCGGTTGTCGGAGAGGAAGGTGACTCGCGCGAAATGCTTCGCGATGTCGGGTTTCATGCGGCAGAAGCTGTTGGCGAGATCCTCGCTCAGCTCCGGGCGCGCCGGGTTGCCCATGATCACGCGCGCCATCGTGCTCGACCAGCCGAGATAGTTGCTATCGAGGGAATCGAGGAGGCCCTCGATGTCTCCCTGGGAGAAGCCACCGATGTAGTTGATGTCGTTGATGTACCGGGGCGACGGTCCGATCAGGACCAGCTTGTCGAACCGGGCAGGCTCCTTGATCGCGGCCAGCACGCCGATCATGGCGCTCACCGAGTGCCCCACGAAGAGGACATCCGTCAACGCCAGCTCGTGACAGAGCTCCAGCACATCGTCGGCGTAGCCTTTGAGGGAACTGTAGCGGATGCGGCTGTACGCGGAGAGAGCCGAGCCCCCGGAGCCGACATGGTCGAAGAGGACGATCTTGTACTCGTCCTGGAAGGCGGGCGTCATGAAGCGCCACACCCGCTGATCGCAGCCGTAACCGTGGGCGAAGATCAACGCCTTCCCGCCATTTCCGAAGACCTTCACGTTGTTCTTCTCGAGAGCGGTCATGTGTCCGAAGGTCTAGCTCCCAGGTACGATTGCCCATCCGGAAAATCCCCGAAGCATACCCAGTTCCCTCGGAGGCGGGGATGGGCGCAGTGTACACGCGAGGACAGTGTCCCAAACTGGGCGTTCATCGAGCAGGTCGAGGTCACCTCGCGCTCGTTTCCGGGGTGGGGGAGGGTGCTGCCTCCTGTCCTTTATGCGCCCCGGTGGGCACATCGTCGTTGCGCGGTGCCCCCCACGGAGCATAGGGAATCGCATCTCCCATGTCCGCGACCGCTCAGCTGCTCGAAGCCGTTCGAAAGGAAGCCCGCCCCGGAATCTGGTCCAACGGGGTGAACCTCGCCCGCGCCGGCGCCGTCTCGCTCCAGGCCCAGACCGCGAGTGAAATCGAGCTGCGGGTGAAGGCGGCGGGGCGCCCGGTCGCCCTCACGGTCATCCTGTACCCGAACGACGAGGCCTGGGAGTGCGACTGCCCCGGCCGGGTGGACCCGTGTGAGCACGTGGTGGCGGCGGCCATCTCCATCCAGCAGGCGGAGAAGCAGGACACTCCCATGGAGGCCACCGCGAACAAGTGGTCGCGCGTGGTGTACCGGTTCTCGCGCGCGTCGGGGGGGCTGGAGCTCCACCGCGCGCTCGCGCACGCCGATGGAACCGAGGAGCCCCTCGAGGACAGCCTCGCCGCCCTGCTCGCCAGGCCGGCCCAGGCCGCGAAGCTGCAGGTCGAGCAGTCGGACCTGCTCGCGGATCGGCTCCTGGAGCGCCGTACACGTGGGGCGCTCCCTCCCGAGCGGCTCGACGCGCTGCTTCAGGTGCTCCAGCAGGCGAGGAACGTGCTGCTCGACGGGCGGCCCGTCGCCGTGTCGGAGGAGGTCGTCTTCCCGAGGGCCGTCGCCGAGGACCGTGGCGCGCAGCTGGTGGTGACGGTGACGCGAGACCCCCGTGTCACCGAGGTCGTGAGCCCGGGAGTCGCGCTGTGCGGTGATGCGCTGGCGCGCCTGGGGGAGACGTCGATGACCGGGCCGTGGCTGCAGAACCTCCCGATCGTCCGCACCTTCGCCCCCGAGCAGATGGGGGAGATCTCCTCGAAGGTGCTGCCGGACCTGGGCCGCCGCATGCCCGTGGAGGTCCGCAGCCGGCGCCTGCCGCCCATCGACCGCGAGATGAAGCCGCGCATCCTGCTGGAGCTCAACCAGCTGGAGTCGGGGCTGTCCATCCTGCCCACCCTCGTCTACGGGGCGCCGCCGTCGGTGCGTGTCGACAACGGCCGGATGGTCTACCTGCGCGGGGCCGTCCCCCTGCGGGACGAAGCGGCCGAACAGCGGCTCATCCACCAGCTCCGGGACGAGCTGAACCTGGTGCCCGGCCGGCGGGTGACGGTCCAGGGCCAGGAGATGGTGCGCTGGGCGGACAAGCTGCGGCGCTGGCGCGGGGACCTCGCCGGAGACTCGGCGGGTGTCGTGAGCCCGGACGTCAAGCTCCGGCCCTCGCTCCAGGTGGAGTCCACCTCCGGGCCGGGCATGCCCGAGGTGCGCTTCACGCTCGAGTTCCAGGTGGAGGGCGGCAAGGGCGAGACGCAGTCCGTGGACGCGGCGGCCGTCATCCGCGCGTGGACCGAGGGGCTGGGGCTCGTTCCCCTCGATGGAGGTGGCTGGGCGCCTCTTCCCCGGGCCTGGCTGGACAAGCATGGCCAGCGCGTCGCGGACCTCCTGGCCGCGCGGCAGGCGGATGGCAAGGTCTCCAACCACGCCCTGCCGGAGCTGGGGGCCCTGTGCGAGTCGCTCGAACAGCCGCCTCCGCCGGGACTCGACCGGCTGGCGCCCATGGTCGAGGGCTTCGAGAAGCTCCCGCCCCCGGTCCTCCCGCCGGATCTCTCCGCGACGCTGCGCCACTACCAGCAGCAGGGCGTGAGCTGGCTCGGCTTCCTCCGCGGCGCGGGGCTCGGCGGAATCCTCGCCGACGACATGGGCCTCGGAAAGACGCTCCAGACCATCTGCGTGCTGGGTCCTCGTTCGCTCGTCGTCTGCCCCACCAGCGTGCTTCCCAACTGGGCCGCGGAGCTCAAGCGCTTCCGCCCGTCGCTCAAGGTGTGCGTGTACCACGGGCCCGGCCGTGCCCTGGACGAGGCCGCCGATGTGACGCTCACCACGTACTCCATCCTGCGGCTGGACGCGGCCGTGCTCGGGGGCCGCACCTGGGAGGCGGTCGTGCTGGACGAGGCCCAGGCCATCAAGAACCCGGAGAGCCAGGTCTCGCGCTCGGCGTTCGGCCTCAAGGCGAACTTCCGGCTGGCCTTGAGCGGCACGCCGCTCGAGAACCGGTTGGAGGAGCTCTGGAGCCTGATGCACTTCACCAACCCCGGCCTGCTCGGGGGACGGCGGCAGTTCGAGGATCGGACGGCCCGGCCCATCACCGAGGGCAACGCCGAGGCGGCGGAGCGGCTGCGCAAGCGCATCCGGCCCTTCGTCCTGCGGCGTCTCAAGCGGGATGTCGCGCCCGAGCTGCCGCCGCGCACCGAGTCCGTGATGCACGTGTCGCTGGATGAGCGCGAGCGCTCCGTCTACGACGCGGTGATGGCGGCGACCCGTAAGGAAGTGGTCGCGCTGCTCAACGAGGGCGGCAGCGTGCTCAAGGCGCTGGAGGCCCTGCTCCGGCTGCGTCAGGCCGCCTGCCACCCGGCGCTCGTCCCGGGCCAGCAGGCCAACACGTCGTCCAAGGTGCAGACGCTCGTGGAGGCGCTCGGCACCGCCGTGTCGGATGGGCACAAGGCGCTGGTGTTCTCGCAGTGGACCTCGCTGCTCGACCTGGTCGAGCCGCACTTCAAGGCGGCCGGGATTCCCTTCGAGCGCCTGGATGGGTCCACGCCCAATCGCGGGGAGATCACCTCGCGCTTCCAGTCACCGGAGGGCGCTCCGGTGCTGCTGATGTCGCTCAAGGCTGGCGGCACCGGCCTGAACCTCACCGCGGCGGACCACGTATTCCTGATGGACCCGTGGTGGAACCCGGCCGTGGAGGCCCAGGCGGCGGATCGCGCGCACCGCATCGGTCAGGAGCGTCCGGTGATGGTGTACCGCCTGGTGTCGCAGGGCACGGTGGAGGAGCGCATCCTCGGGCTCCAGGAGAAGAAGCGCGCCCTCTTCGAGGCGGCCCTGAGCGAGGCGTCGGCCGCCACCGCCATCACCCGCGAGGACCTGCTCGAGCTCTTCTCCTGAGGGAGGGCCCCGTTCGTCAGTGGACCGCGGGCGCGGGTGCCGGGGTCGACCAGTGGCCCAGGCACTCGGCGATCTCCGCCGGGTGCTCGGCGATGTAGTCCGGCCCGGCCTGCTTCAGCAGGGCCTCGGTGTCGGCACCCCACCGCACGGCGATGACCTTCACGCCGACCTCCTTGCAGGCCACCACGTCCCTGTGCTCGTCGCCCACGTAGACGAGCTGCTCCGGCCGGAGCCCCGTCCGTTTCATCAGCGCGCGCAGCCGGCGGGCCTTGCCGAAGATTCCTCCACCGCAATAGAGGTCCTTCACCCACTCCTCGGCCGAGTGCCGCTTCAGGACGGCCCGGATGTTCTCCTCGTCGTTGGTGGACAGGATGAGCAACTCCAGACCCCGGCCTCTCAGCTCCTTCAGCAGCTCGGGGATGCCCTCGTTGAACTCGATGGTCTGTACCGCGCTTCGGTAGCCCCTGCCGACCCGCACCCCCACCCAGGGCAGCATGTAGAGTGGAACCCCCAAGCGCTTGCACCGCTCGCGCACGGTCATCCCGCGCAGCTCCGCGAGGTTGTCGGCCGTCATCTTGCCGTAACGTTTCTTCTCGGCGATCTCGTTGTAGAGCGCGATGGCCACGTTCAACGAGTTCGCCAGCGTTCCATCGAAATCGAACACGACATGTGTAATCACGGCGCAGACCCCTGTCCGATGATGCGTCCTTCGTGTGCGAGACGCTACCTCCCCGAAGGAGGGCTGGACTTGTGAGGATGCGACACGCTCACGCCTGCTGCTGGGAGCCCAACCCCAGGGCGCCGCCCGTGGGCCCTACCCGGGCCGCCAGCCGCTCCGCGAGCGTGGCCGCGTCTCGCACACAGTCCACCATGCTGATGCCCCGATAGGCATTGCCGCTGAGGTGCAGTCCCGGCCAGCGGGCCACGGCCCGGTCGATGGCCGCCAGGCGCTCCTCGTGGCCCAGGGTGTACTGGGGCAGGGCGCACGGCCAGCGCACCACGTCGGTGACGACGGGCTCGGCGCGCACCCCGGTGATGTGCGCGAGCTCCTCGCGCACCAGCGTGACGAGCTCCTCCGGAGGCAGCGAGGCCAGCTCCGGCTGCCGCGTCCCACCCACCATGCATGTGTAGAGCACCCGCTCCCCCTCGGCGCGCCAGGGGAAGAGGGTCGAGGCATGGATGGCGCCGAGCAGCCTGCGCTTCTCGCTGGCGGGCACGAGGAAGCCCGCGCCGTCCGGTTTCGGCACGGACTCCGGGGCGAAGCCCACGTGCACCACCGCCACCGGTGCGTAGGTGATGCTCCCCAGCAGGGAGCCCAGCTCCGCGTCCGTCTCGCGCAGCAGTCCGGCCGCCGTGTTCGCCGGGGTGCACACCACCACCTGCGAGGCCTCCAACTCCGTGCGCTCCCCCTGCTCGCGCACCACCACGCGCCAGCCTCCCGGGACAGGGGTGAGTCGCTCCACGTGGGCCCTCGTGTGGGCGATGGTCCCCAGGCGCCGGATCAGCGCATCCACCATGCGCTGCAGCCCTCCCCGGAAGGAGCACAGCGCGCCGGGCTGGGGCAGCTCCTTCGGACGCGGCGTGGCGGCTCGCGCGCTCAGCGTCTCGAGGTCTCCCGTGAACAGCCCGCTCTGCACCGCGTCGAGCACCACGGACGTGGCCGTGTGACCGAGGTGCCGGCGGCCGAAGCGGGCGAGCGACTCGTCCTCGTCACGGACGGACCGGCGGGTGAACAGGTCTCCCAGCACGCGCAGCCGCGAGGTGAACGGCAGGACATTCGAGCCGAGGAAGGAGGGCAGGGGGCGTGGCAGGGCTCGCAGCCGGCCGCGGGTATAGACGTAGCGCTTCCGGGCCGCGTCGGTGGCGGGCTGGATGAGCGACTCGACTCCGAGCGCCCGGGCCAGCTCTCGCATGGAGGGCTCGCGGTCGAAGAAGCTGTTGGGCCCGTTCTCCAGGAGGAAGCCGTCGCGGACGTGCGTCTGGATGTTGCCCCCCAGCCGCGGCGCGCGCTCCAGCAGCACCACGGGGATGCCCCGCTGCCGCAGATGGAAGGCGGCCGCCATCCCACTGAGTCCTCCTCCAATGATGATGACGCTCATGGGCCGGCTCCTCCGGTCTTCTCAGATTGCGATACCAGCCCGCGCCATGTACGCGGAATCGTCGCGTGAGGCAGATGACCGGGAGCAACGTTACCTCACGACAGGGTGCGTCATTCTTATCCGTGAATTCAAGGAAATCCAAGTCAGGCCCGGCCGCCTGTCGCGAGAGCGGGCGCTCCCTGGCGGGTTGGCGGGCTCCTGGGGGAATCCGGAGCACCGGACCTGGTGTAGAGGAGGGCGCATGGCCGACAAGCGTCGCTTCGACCTCTTCGCCCAGTTCATCACCGAGCGCTTCGCCGCCCCCCGCATCTTCGACATCGCCGGAGGGCAGGGCCGGTTGAACGAGGCCCTCTCGCGGCTGGGGCGCACGGTCACCACGTTCGATCTGCGACACAAGCACCTACCCGTGCGCTACGCCCAGCGCATGTTCACGCTGGAGGAGCCGTGCGAGTGCGACCTGCTCGTGGGCATGCACCCGGACGGGGCGACGCGGATCATCATCGAGTACGCGGCGAAGTACCGGCTGCCCTTCGCCGTGGTGCCGTGCTGCTCGGACAACAGCATGCCGTACAACCCGTGGCGGCGGCACCTGGCGGACCTGGCGCGCGAGCGCGGCTTCTCCTCCGTGGAGGAGCATGAGCTCCCCATGGAAGGCCGCTCGCTCGTCGTGCTGGGTGAGTTCGCTAGTCCCAGCCCCGGAGCGTGACGCGCACGCGCCGGACGAGCAGCTCCAGCTCCTGGCGGCGCAAGGTGGCCAGCACCCGGCCTCCCACGATGGTGAGGCCGGTGAGCGTCATCACCACGAAGCCGATGCGGTGGTCCCTCAGTCCGGCGTGCACGAGCGTGGCCGCCACGTCCAGCGTGAGGAACAGCGTCCCCAGCGCCAGGTAGGCGCGGATGCGCAGGGCCATGCCCGCGGCCACGCCCAGGAGGCACACCGCGCCGAACACGAGGGCATACGTCCCGTCCTCCGCCTGTCCGAGCTGGAGTGTCAGCTTGGACGCCGCGGGCACGTACAGCAGCAGGCCTCCCACGATGCGCACCGCGTTCCTCGCCGCGTGCGGCAGGCTGCTCGTGAAGAGCTGCCCCAGCATCAGCAGCAGCATGCCGAGCGGCGCCAGGTAGACCTCGATGCCCTCCATGTCCGCCGAGAGCGCGCCGATGAGCAGCGCCACGTTGCAGGCCGTGGCCGCGAGCGAGCCGAACAGCCGGCTGCGCTCCACCGCGCCCAGCACCGCGTACAGGAGGCCCGAGCCACCCGCCAGCAGCGCGGCCTCGCCCGTGGCCTCGCTGGGGAGCACCAGGGCCATGCCCACGGGCAGCAGCGCCGCGAACCGGCGGGTCGCCTGCTCCACCGGGGCGATGCCCGCCCGCCGCGCCAGCACCGTCACGCCCACCAGCACGAAGCCGAGCGCCAGGGCGAAGAGGGCATCGTGCTCGGGACGCAGGCCCCGCGCGTACAGCGCCCTCACGAGCGCGTACACGCCCACCACCGCCACCTGCACGAAGTACACGTGCCGGCCCGTCCGCTCGCGCCACGCGCAGTGGAGGGAGACCGCCACCGCCAGGCCGATGGCCGCCCCCGCCAGCGGGAGCGCCCGTTCATCCGGCGTGCTCACCCACGCCGCCACCAGCGCGAGCAGGCCACCCGTCACGAGGAGCCACGCGTCCCGGCCCCACGCGAGCCCCCGGGCGATGTCCTCGCGGCCGTCGCGAATCCACCGGTTGGCGGCGTGCGCGAGCGCCGCCACTCCCGCCAGGCAGAGCGCCAGCGCTGTCCCGTGCCGCGTGAGGAGGAGCTCGTACGCCGCGAACCTCCCGGCCTCGTCCGCGCCCGCCAGGAGCCCCACCGAGAGGCCCGTCACGGCGGCGAGCCCCGCCACCATCGAGGCCCACCCCGCGCCCAGCTTCGACAGCGCGCCCTTCCACTGGTACGCGCCGGTGAACAGCGAGGCGGCGACGAGCGCGAAGGTCACCGGCAGGGCGGTGGACCGAGTCCAGAGCCCACCGAGCCCGTAGAGGGTATCGAGCAGCAGGCGGGGAACGGCCATCAGCGGGTCTGTCGCGCCGCCGCTGGCCAGGGCGTACTCCGCCGCGTTCAGGGAGAAGAACAGCGCGCCCAGTTGCGCGCGGGCTCGCACCGCGCCCTCGTCGATTCCCCGCCAGCGGGCCACTCGCGGGCTCAGCGCCACCAGCAGCCACCCCACGAGGGCGAGCACCGGCCCCGGCCACGCGCCGATGAGGGGCTCGCGGTGCGCCAGGGCGTGGATGACCAGGAGGATGCCCATTCCCGCCACCATTCGCGCACGCGCCTTCGCCCGGCCCGCGATGAGCAGCAGTCCAGAGGCGAGGGTGAGCACGGCCGCCTCCAGCCCGGGCTGGAAGAACGCCGCGGCGAAGACGAGCCCCGCGGCGATGCCCGCCTGGTGGTGCAGCGCCTGCGTGAGCCGCTGGCCGAAGGAGTCTGGCTCGTTGCCCAGGAGGGCTCGGAGGAAGTCGAGCCGCGCTCCCAGCGGGGATAGCACCATGCCCGCGCCGGCGTACACGAGCCCCGCGGCGGCGACGCCCGCGAAGGCCCGGTACCACAACTGGGGCACCGTCTCTCCCGAGGTGAGCCAGGCCTCGGACGCGAGCCACCCGAGGTTCTGGGCGGCTTCCAGGAGCCCGGCGCGCATCCACTGCCCACCCGGCGGTGTGAAGGCCACCAGCGGATGCCCGAGCACGGTGCGATGGACGGCCCACAACGCGGCTCCCGGAATGCCCAGGAGCAACCCCAGGCGGGCAAGGCCCGGGGCCCGGAAGGAGAAGGCGAGCAGCAGCGCCAGGAGCGCCGCGCCCAGCGGCATGAGCGGAGGCACCACCGTCAGCGCGCGGGACAGGAGGGGCCCACCGAAGATCCACGCCTCTACCGCGAGCAGTGCGCCCAGCGCGGCCACTCCGGCGTGCGGGACGAAGTGGTACAGGCGTCCCTGGGGCTCGTTCTCCAGGAGCCGGGCGAGCCACGGTCCGAAGCGCCGGGTCGCGAGCGCCAGCAGCCAGAGTCCCACGCCGATGAAGGGCAGGCGCAGGGCCACCACGTCGGGCGGCAGCGGCCGGCCCGTGCGGTTGAGTACCGCCGTGAAGGCGATGAAGAGTCCCGCGAGTGCGAGCGTCACCACCGCGCCGCGCAGGCGCCACGTGACGAAGCCTCGCGTGAGGAAGGCGAGCACCGCGCTCCCCGTGAGGAGCGCTCCCGCGAGTACGGCCCGGGAGCGCGTGGCTTCGTCGGGCGACGACATCCAGCTCACGAGCAGGACGAGGGAGAACGTGGCCGCCAGGAACGACACGGCGGCGAAGCCATCGGTGTAGAGCGGGCGGCCCCGCTCGGCGAATGGCAGCTCGAGCCACCCGAGCAGGGGCCGTCCCTTCCTGGCGGGAGTAGAGGGCTCGGATCCACGGCCACGCAGTGTCGCGATCGCGGAGAAGCCGAACGCGAGCAGCGCGAGGAGCAGGGCGCGGTCGGCGAGGCTCGGACCGCTCGTCTGCTGGACCCACTGCACGACCGAGAACGCGAGGCCCCATGCGGCCAGGGCGCTGACGAGCCGGCTGCGGTCCCTTCTCACGCGCAGCAGGAGGAGCACCGAGGCGAGGACGAGCGGCCCGCCGAGGATCGCGAGATTCAGGAACTCTGCGTGGGTGGCGAAGCGAAGCGGAAAGGGGTCCTCCCCATCGAGGACGATCCGCGCTCCCGGGAAGGCGCGCAGGATGGCCAGCGTGGCCATCGCGAGTGACAGGTCGTCCAGGGGGAGCAGCTCGAGCGTCTTGCCGTTGCGTCGCATCCACGCTTCCTGGATGAGCCCGGTCACGGCGTAGAGACCCGCGGCCAGGGTGAGCGCGGCGACCAACATCCAGGTACTCGCGTTTTCAGCCGAGGCCTCGACGGCGCCGAAGGTACCGAAGAGGAGCGCGGCACCTCCCAGGTAATGCAGTGCCCGCCACTGATGACCGGCGACGAGGTGCGCGGAGACGGCCACCAGCGCACCCGCCGCGGCCTTCGGCCACGACGTCCCCGAGCCCCAGGCCGAGGTGGCCAGCGAGGTGAGTGGCAGTGAGGCCAGCGAGAGCACCACGCCCCAGACCTCCAACCAGAAGCGAAGGGTACCCCGGGGGAGCAACCGCGCGATGGGCAGCAGGCCCGCTCCGACAGTGGCGAGGCCCACCATCCACCAGCCCGCCTCCGAGGGCATCTCCAGCCGCGCCAGCAGCACGCCCGCCAGGGCCGTGGCGAGCGCGGCCGGATGGACCAGCGCCCGGCGCGTGGGCTCCAGCACGAAGAAGACCAGCGCCGCCGCCAAGGGCGTGAAGGCGGAGGCCACATCGACCCATCGCTCCACTCCAGGCGGCACGGAGAAGGCCGAGAGCGCCCCGGCGAGCGCTCCGCAAGCCACCACCGCGTGCGCGAGCGTCTCCACGGCGGGGGCCGCTCGGGGATGGGCCTCGCGCACCGAAGCCAGGGTCGCCACGCCCGCCACCACCGCCGCGAGCGCCACCGCCCAGAGCGTCATCCCCGCGAAGAGCGGGCTTCCCGGCACCAAGGCATCGAAGCCCGACGGCGCGCTGGCGACCGAGAAGACGGCCAGCGCGGCCGCTCCATAGAGGCCCGTGGTCAGGACGGAGAGCCCGGCCCGGCCCGTCGTCTCGCGACTGGCTCGCCACGCCGCCGCCCCGAGCGCCGCCACACCGCCGAAGGCGCAGAGGGTGCGCGTCCAGGGCGCATCGTCCAGCCCCATCAGGGGCAGTCCCGCCAGCAGCGAGGGGAGCAGCGCCACGCCCAGCGACACCGTGGAGGCCCCATACAGCAGGCGGCCCGCGGGCCTCAGCGTGAGCAGGCACAGGCCGGCGGCCGCGGCCGAGACGGCTCCTCCCAGCGCCGGGTGCAGGCCCATCAGGGAGGACAGCGCGACGAAGACCACGGGCAGCAGCGCGAGGCCGATGCTCGCGAGCACCCGCCCGGCCGACGCCGAGCGCCGGGCGAGGAACACCCCGAGCCCGATGAAGCTCGCGTGGTAGGCGAAGAGGGCGCCCGTGACGAGCAGCTGGCGAGGCACGCCCCCGAGAGCGCGCCATGCCTCGCGCACGCCCATGAGCGAGCCACCGAGCACCAGCACCGCCCCGAGGAACCACCAGACGTACTCGTGCAGCTTGAGCGCCTCTCCTCGCGCGCCCCCGGCGTCATCGAGCGCCACCATGGCATCCAGCCCGCCGCCGAGCGCGCCCGCGTCCACGCGGTGGAAGAGCGCCTGCCCCGACTCCGAGGCGAGGCCGATGTCGAGCTCCTCGTCGTCGGACGCGCGCTTCGCTTCCCGCTCCGCGCGCGCCGCGTTCTCCAGCGCCTGGAAGAACGCCTGGCCCCAGCCCGGCCGCCAGTCCTCGAGCTGCTCCAGCTTCCCGGCGAGCGCATCGGCCTTCTGTTCCAGGGTGCTCGCGTCCTCGAGCAGCGGCACCGCGACGCTCGCCACGGGCGCGCCGGCGAGGGACTCGGTGAGCCGGGACGCGGTGTGCTCGTCGAGCAGCCGTGTGGCGTGCCAGTCCGAGATGCGCCGTCGCAGCTTCTCCTGGACGAGCGCGTCCAGGTGCTCCGCGGTGGCGGGCACGAGCGCGGTTCCGCAACTCGGGCAGGTGGTCGCGGAGTCCGTGGCACGGAGCTCGGCACAGGCCAGGCAGATCAAGGTGCCCCCCTCTTCTTGGCACACGGGTCCGACCTGGTGGGGCGGGTAGGCCCGAAGTGACTCATGACAGAGCGAGAGACTAGGCTGTGTCGCATACTTCACGAAAGGGCCCCTCCATGAAGGCCACCTACACCCTCAGCCGTCCGGTGCTCCCCGTTGGTACCTCCTCCAAGGTCGACCTGGTGGTGACGTTCCAGGCCGATGCCCCGGCGGCGTCCACGCGGCGCTCGCTCAACCTGAGCCTCGTCATCGACCGCTCGGGCTCCATGGCGGGCGTTCCGCTGAAGCACGCCCTGCAGGCCTCGCGGCAGCTCGTGGAGCGGATGGGCCCGGAGGACTGGCTCTCCATCGTCACCTATGACGACGCGGTGTTCTCGGTGCTCGCGCCCACCCGCGTCACGGACAAGGCGGCCATCGGCGCGGTGCTCTCCAAGGTGCGCGCGGGCGGGTGCACCAACCTGAGCGGCGGCTGGCTCAAGGGCGTGGAGCACGTGGGGGCCAACAAGGCCGCGGAGCGCGTCAACCGCGTGCTCCTGCTGACGGACGGCCAGGCCAACATGGGCATCACCGATCCGGACGCCCTCGTCTCCACGGCGCGGGAGAAGTCCGCGGCCGGCATCATCACCACCACGCTGGGCTTCGGCTCCAACTTCAACGAGGACCTGCTCATCGGCATGGCCAACGCCGGGGAGGGGCACTTCTATTACATCCAGACGCCGGACGACGCCGAGGGCGTCTTCGGCATCGAGATGGAGGGCCTCGGCTCGCTCGTCGCGCAGAACCTGGAGGTGACGCTCAAGCCGGCGCCCAAGGTGAAGGTGGCGAGCGTGCTCAACCGCTACCGCTTCGAGTCCCGGGGCCAGGAGGTGGCGGTGGGGCTGGGCGACGTGTACGCCACCGAGCCGCGGCAGCTCGCGGCGGAGCTGTCCGTGGACGCGGGGAGCGCCAGTGGCCCGGTGACGCTCGCCACGCTGGTGTTCCGGGCGCAGGCGGTGGTGGACGGGGCCATCCGGGAGCTGTCGGGCGAGGTGCCCATCGTCGTCAACCTGGCCTCGGCCTCGGAGTCGGCGGCCGTGTCCGCGGACAAGAACGTGCTGGCCCAGACGAGCCGCCTGCGCATCGCGCGCGTCAAGGACCAGGCCGTCGAGCTCGCCGACAAGGGGGACTTCGGCTCGGCCTCGCAGCGGCTGCGGCAGGTCATCACCGAGGTCTCCGCCCACCTCGACAAGGCCTCCTACGACATCGCCGAGGAGGTGGAGCAGCTCGCGCACTACGCGCAGCGCCTGGAGTCGAGGAAGTACGACCCGGTCATCCGCAAGGAGATGAGGGATCAGTCCTACCAGGCGGGCACGCGCAGCCGTGGCGATCTGGCGCTGCGCGGGACGGCGGGCGGCTCGGCGGACAGCCTGGAGGCCGTGTCCAGCGCGGGCACCGGCGTCATCCTCAAGTGCGTGCGCGAGGGCGGCAAGCTGCGCGTCCACGCCGCCTCCGAGGGGTATGACCCGAGCTTCAACGTGCAGTTCCCCCGGAGCGCGCGCGAGGAGGGCGTCTCGTACGTGGTGGACAAGCTGGAGCCGTCGGGAGACGGCACGTTCTACCGGGTGAGCGGCGCCATCAAGCGGCTGGTGCTGCCCGGGCAGGAGCGCGGCGCCCGCTCGGCGGAGGCCGCGAAGAAGAAGGGCAAGCCCACCGCGTCCAAGGTGACGGGCTCGGCGGCGGATCTGCCCACGACGAACACGGTGGGCACCGGCGTGCTCGTCCAGTGCGTCAAGGAGGGCAGCAAGCTGCGCGCCCGCGTGGTGTCCGACGGCTACGACCCCAACCTCAACATCCGCTTCCCGCGCGACATCCGCGAGGAGAACGTGCTGTACGTGGTGGAGGAGATCGTCACCACCGGCAACGGCGGCTCGTACATCGCCTGCGGGGACATCCACCGGCTCGTCCAATGACGCTCCGCCGCATGCCCTCCTGAGGAGCGAGGAGCCCGCCAGGGGATGTGTCCCGTAGGACAGTGGTCTTGACCTCCGAGGTACATATCCTCTGTGTCGTGTCCTCGGAACGACCCCAGAGTGAGAGCGGGCGGCGCGAGTTGCTCCTGCGGGCGCTCGAGAAGCTGCTCGAGCTGCAGGGAGCCGAGCTCCGTCCCACGATGGATAACGCGGCCCAGATCCTCGTGGAACTGCTCCATGCCGACAAGGTGGACATCTTCTTCCTGGAGCCAGAGACCCAGACGCTCGTGGCCAGGGGCATCAGCGACACCCCCATGTCCCGCAAGCAGAAGCGCCTCGGCCTGGACCGGCTACAGCTCGCCAATCGCGGCCGGATCGTGGAGATCTTCGAGACAGGAATGCCCTGGCACACGGGCCATCAGGACGAGGACCCCGAGGAGCTGCCAGGCATCAAATTCGGGTTGGGGATCAAGTCCGCCATCGGGGCGGTGATCGAAGTGGGCGGGGAGCGGCGAGGCGTCCTGGAGTGCTCCTCGGACAAGGCGGAGTTCTTCTCCCTGGACGACCTCCGCTTCCTGGAGGCCGTCGCCCGGTGGGTGGGCGTGGTGGCGCACCGCATCGAGCTCTCGGAGCAGTTGACGAAGGCCGCCCTCGAGCAGGGCCGGCGGTCCGCCGCCGAGGACCTCATCACCATCTTCGCGCATGACATGGGCAATCACCTGTTCTCCCTGCGCGCGCGCATCGAGCTCATCCACCGGCGGTCGGTCCGGCAGCGGTCCGTCGACGACATCCGCGATGCCGAGGCGGCGCTCGGGAGTGTCAAGGCACTCTCCCGGCTCACCTCCGACCTGCTCGATGTGGGCCGCCTGGAGCAGGGGCTCTTCTCGCTGCACCCACAGCCCCTGGACGTGATGCGGCTGGTGCAGGAAGTGGCGGCGACCTCGACGCTTCCCTCGCACGAGGTCCAGTCCCGAGGCCCGGAGGAGCTCGTCCTCGTGGCCGACCCCGAGCGTCTTCGCCAGGCCCTTTCCAACCTGGTCGCCAATGCGCTGAAGCACTCGCCCGCGGGGCTTCCGGTGGTGGTGGAGGTCGAGACGCGGACGCGCACGGACGGCGACCATGTCGTCGTCTCCGTCGTCGACCAGGGGCCCGGGGTCTCGCCCGAGCTGCTCCCCAGGTTGTTCGAGCGCTTCGCCCGCGGCCCCAAGTCCTCGGGACTGGGGCTCGGGTTGTACCTCGCGCGGCGGATCGCCCTCGCCCATGGCGGGACGCTCGAGGTCCATTCGTCACCGGGGAAGGGCGCGCGGTTCGAGCTCTCCCTCCCCGTGCTCCGCGACGCGTCGGACTGAGCGCGCCTCCGTGTGTTGAGTACCTGGGGCCCCCTTGTCCTCCGCCAGACGGATGCGGGTCGCTCGGCTGGGGTCTCATGTCTCCACCCCTCTCGTCATGACGGGGGTCCGGCGAGCAGTTACGGAGCTTTCGAAGCCTTGAAGCGATGGGAAGAGGACACCACGAGCCAACGCAGAAGCGGGAAGGGAGCACAAGTCCTCCGGCTGACACAACAGGGGCAGGGCTCCTTTAGCCAATGGTCCAGTTGGCATGACGATCTTGGCCCTGAGTCCAGGCACTTGGGGGTCGTCATGCAACAAGCCCGTGTCGTCGGTCGCGGTCAACTGTGCCGCCCGGCATGGCTCGCCGTAGGGCTGACCGTTCTGGCATCTGGGTGTGTATCAACGAGCGCCTCGGGGTACGGCGGCGGCTTCGCGCTCACTCTGGCCGAGTGCAGCCCGACCGACAGCACCGTCACCTGTTGCCTCAAGCAGAACCCGGGCCAATACGAGCGGTGTGGTGCAACACCTCCGACAGAGGCCACGCGCCCCAATTATCTACCGCCTGGACGCACTGAGTCCGAAGCCGCGCCCATCCCCGAGCTTCCGACGCAAGAGGAGAGGGAAAGGTGGGAGAAGGACATCTGCCTGCCGCGCTACGAGAAATGCAGAAGTGGGAAACATGACGGCCGAGTCTGGGGTGAGTCGCAGTGCAAGGCGTGCTTCGATGCCTGCATGCGGTATGGCTACTGGCCCCTGCGTGCCAACGGGAAGCCTTGCCCTGGAGCGTGAGCATGAAGACTTCACGCCAGGAGCATGCTGCAACCTTCAGCGAGGATCTCGACCTTCACTACCTGGAGTTACTCAGGGCGAAGGCGCCATACGAGCAATGCAGGCGAGAGCTCCTGAAGCTCGAGAAACACTGGCTGCGAAAGGCGAAAACCGCTGCCCAGCGCCTCGCTGTGCAGCGCATCATCACAAGTACCCTTCTCACCGAGACATACGGCAACAGACTGCCCTGGAAGGAGTTTGGCCGATGGCTTCGTCGTATCCAGAAACTCGGGTTCCACGATCTGGGGATGCGCGTTCACGTCGCCTGCCTCTACGTGCAGTCACTTCACCTCTTCCCTCGGCAGGCCCGCGAGGCATGGGAGATGCTGGCGGACGCGGAGCAGAGCGCGCTCCGGCTTCGTCGAGATCGTCCCCTGCGGCAGGAACATCTGGAGTCGATCTCGCACGCGAAGAAGGTTGCCCGCGTGCCGTCTCCCCCCTCGATGACGTGATTGTCTCCCGTCGTGTCTACCCCTGACTGCCCGCGAAACGGAGGAGCCGGCTCGCGAGCCGTCGCAGCCGGTCCAGGCGCCGGGCGGACGCGGGAGGCGCCTCGTCCAGTACCGTCCAGTCGAAGTCGCGGAGCCGCGCGAGGAAGCCCTGCCGCACACAGCCCTCCAGGCTGAAGACGTGGAGGTCCTCCGTCCACCGCCGCGCCAGCCGCAGGTCCCGGGCGAATTCCTCCCAGTCCAGCGGGGGCACCTCGATGAGGCCCGGCACGTCCACGCCGCCACCGGTGACTCCCACCCCGATGGAGCGTGCGTCCGGGCCGTAGCTCCACGACACCGCCGGGCCATGGGGGCGCACGAAGCTGGAGTAGAGCATCAACACCTCGCGGTCGGTCGCCAGGTCCAACACGCCGACGAGGCGCTGCAGCAGGGTGGAGCCCGCCCGGCGCTCGTCCACGATGAAGGGGAGCTGGTAGCTGTCCACCCGGTACCCGTCCGCGCGGATGCGGGCCAGCAGGGCGCCGTACCGGGCCCGGGCCTCGCGCAACTGCCCGCCGCGCCGGAGCCGGGGCAGCAGCGCGGGCAACAGCCGCCAACGGCTCGCCAGCATGCGCTGCATGTCGTGGATGTCCGGCTCGATGTCCAGGCCCACGCCGTCCCAGCGCAGGCCGTGCCCGGCCGTCCACGCGCGGAAGGCCTCGTAGCGGGCCTCGGCCTGGGGGGCATTGCCCAGGTGGAACCAGTAGCCCTCCGCCCTGGGCAGCAACTGCCAGGCGATGACGGGCACGCCCGCGTCGTTCAACCGCCGCACCACGGCGGCGCGCTCCGGGCCGAGGTCGAGCACCCCGAGGCTGACACTGGCTCGCAGCGCCAGGAGGTGCTCGACGACGGCCGGGTCGGCGAAGAGGGCCACCAGCGGCCCCGCCTCCAGCTCGCAGAAGAAGGTGAGGCGAGGCGGGGCGGGAGCCATGGTGTCCCTCTGTCAGCTCAGCCGCGCGCGGCGCGGGCCAGCTGTACCTTGGTGGCCCGGGGGGCCTCGTCCTCGCCCTTCATCCAGCTCTTCATCGCCGGGACGACCTTCTTGCCCCAGTTGCGGCTCGCGCGCACCTCGAGGAAGGCCTGCACCAGCGCGTCCACCATGTCGGAGAGCTGCTCGGTGAGGTAGAGGCGCTCCAGGAGACGGTCATCCTCCTCCTCGGCCATGAGCTCCGGCAGCTTCGCCGCGCGGATGTCGAGGAACTCGGCGTCCAGCGTCACCTCGTACACCTTCTCGCCGTGGGTGAGGCGCAGCCGCGCCTGGTGGACGAGCAGCCCGCGGTCCAGCGAGTGCTTCACCTGCTCCGAGTACGGCGCGAGCGCGCCCCGGGCGGACATCTCCGTCACGTCGCCGCTGATGCCCTTGAGGGTGCACCGGCCGGTGTAGAGCACCACGAGGCCCGTGTTCTCGAAGTCCACCAGCGCGTCGCCCGACTCCGAGCGCCACAGCAGCCAGGTGAGGAACTCGCGGCCCAGATAGGCCCGGCCGCGCAGCAGTTGCTCTCGGGCCTTGTCCTTTTCGACTTCGGCTTCGTCTCGCGTGTCCTCCTCGGTGGCGGCACCGTCGACGCCCGTGTCGCCCCGCATGAAGGCCGCTTCGATCCTCGCCTGCTCACGCTTCCCCATGGGCCACCTCGCTGCTCGGAATCTCGTTGTGGGCGATCTCCACGCCGATGAGCTCCGGAGTGGGGATGAGCGCGTCGTCCGCGATGCCGGCGCGCGCCGCCAGGGAGGCGGGCACCAGCGGCTGGAGCTTCACCTCGAAGGCCGTCTCCATGGCCAGGAGGATCTCATCCACCGCCTTGCGCGACGCGGCCCAGATCTGCACCTGGCTCGTCTTCAGGTTCCAGCTCACGTCATGCACCTTGGTGGAGGGCACGGCGCGCTGGCGCAGCATGTGGCGGAGGGAGGCGCGGTTCTCGGCCTTCTCGCCCCGGGTAGGGGCGCGGCCGTTCTGCTTCTCGAAGGCGGTGGCCCACTTGTCCAGCTCGGCCTTGAGCACCGGCGCGGGCACCTTGACGGTGTCGACGCGGAAGCCGAACAGCGCGTACTCGCCATAGAGGACGCTGCCGGTGGAGAAGTCCACGGACTCATGGTTCTCCAGCTCCACGAAGCCCGCGGCCCGCTCGTCCTCGGTCTTCTTGAGGTCGATGGGCTCGAAGGCGCCGGACTTCAGGCCCTTGGCGAGCCAGCGTTTCACATCGGAAGGAGCGTTCCCCGTCGGCTCGGACCGGAAACGCGAGAAGGTGACTGCACCACTGAGGACAGGCATGAAGCCCGGCAACATGGGCAAGCCGGGCGCCGCCGTCAAGGTACTGCTGGTGCGGCCCGTGGCCGGGTCTGGCGCACCTTGTGCGGCGGGGGAGGGGAGGGGGACACTGGGCCCCACGCACCATGTCCCAGCCCGCCCCCGTCCCCGCTCCGTCCCCGCAGGCCGAGCCCACCGTGGCCGTCCTACCCCTCGAGAAGTGTCCGAGCTGCGGCGAGGAGGTGCGGGGGCGCTACTGCTCGGGCTGTGGACAGAGCCACGCCGACGTGCGGGTGCCCTTCTGGAAGTGGCTGGGCGACTACCTCACCGACACCTTCCACCTGGAGTCGAACCTGGCGCGCTCGGCGGGGATGATGCTGCGGCGTCCCGGAGGGCTCACGGTCGCGTACCTCGAGGGCCAGCGCTCCCTCTACGTGCGCCCCTTCCGGCTCTACCTCACGGCCAGCTTCCTCTACTTCCTCGCGTTGACGGTCATCCACCCCGAGGGCCTCTTCGAGGTGCGGTCGCGGGTGGACGCGCCCGGCGAGGTGGTGGTCACGGTGGGTCCGTCCCTGGCGGAGTTGGATACAGGCCCGCAGGCGCCCGCGCCCAGGCCGCTGCTGCACGAGGACTCCGAGTTCAAGCGCCGGCTCAACCGCATCGCCATGAGTGGCTCGGCGGGGAAGGAGCAGGCCTTCCAGGCCATCACGCAATCGCTGCCCAAGGCGATGTTCGTGCTCGTCCCGGTGTTCGCCCTGCTGCTGCACCTGCTGTATCGGAAGACAGGGCGCTTCTACGCGGAGCACTTCGTCTTCACGCTCCACTTCCATGCCTTCGCCTTCCTGGCGGCGGCCGCCGGCATCGTCGCGGGCCTGGCGCTGGGCCCCAAGCGCTTGCCGGTGATGCAGCCCCTCATCCTGGGCTACCTCTTCCTGTCGCTGCGGCGGGTCTACGGGCAGTCGCTCATGCGCACCGCCTTCAAGACGGCGGTGCTGTATGGCGGCTATGGCCTCATGCTCCTGCTGACCGTCACCGGGGTCGCGCTGGGCAGCCTCTACTTCGCCGACTGAGCGCGAGCGGGCGCGTGGCTGTCAAAACGGCCGCGCTGCTGCTACATCGCTCATCTCCCATGAACGATCTCTTCACGAACGTTGCCTCCAGTTTGATGCTGGCCGCTCCGGGCTTTCGCCTCTACGCCCTGTGCGCCATCGTGCTCATCCTCAAGATGAACGCCGTTGGCATCTACACCGCGAGCACGCGCGCCCGGCTCAAGGTGGCGCTGAACCCCGAGGACGCGGCCCGCTTCGGCGCCCAGCTGGCGACCACCGAGCACCCCGACGTGGAGCGCGTGCTGCGCGCCCATCGCAACGACCTGGAGAACATCCCGGGCTTCCTCGTCCTGGGCCTCATCGCCGTGCTGGCCGGCGCGCCGGTGCTCGGCATGCAGATCTGCTTCATCGCCTTCACCGCCGCCCGCGTGGGGCACAGCATCGCCTACATCAAGTCCATGCAGCCGTGGCGCTCCATCAGCTTCGGGATCGGACAGCTCTCCACGCTGGCGCTGATGGTGATGATCCTCATCCGGCTCGTGGCCTAGGGAGCCCTCGTCCATGTCTCGCATCCTCGACAGCCTGCCGGTCCTCTACCGCGACCTGTTCCCCGACTTCTTCCGGAAGGAGATTCCCGTCGAGACGAAGGCCACGTGCGCCTCGTGCGCCATGTGCCAGAGCTCGGGCCAGGGAACCGTCGAGTCCGTGGATGGCGTGAGCCGGCTGTTCCGGCCGGACACCAAGTGCTGCACCTACTACCCCAAGCTGCCGAACTACCTGGTGGGCGCGCTCCTGTCGGACGAGCGGGACGAGCTGGGCGAGGGGCGGCGGCGCATGGGGGAGAAGATCGCCAGCCGCGTGGGCGTGACGCCCCAGTGGGTGAGGCCCTCGGCGCGCTACAACCTGCTGTATCGCAACTCGCGGCAGTTCTTCGGCCGGGCGGCGTCCATGCGCTGTCCGTACTACGAGCTGGAGCAGGGCGGCTGTACCATCTGGCCCTACCGCGAGGCGGTGTGCTCCACGTTCTATTGCAAGTACGTGGCGGGGGCCGACGGGCGGAAGTTCTGGATGACGCTCAAGACGTACCTGGCGCTCGCGGAGATCCAGCTCTCGCGCTACGCGGTGCTGCAGTTGATGCCCGAGTTCATCCTGGCCGGGAAGGACAAGCCGGACCTGTCGGAGACGCCGACCGTCGAGGACCTCGACGACAAGCCCCTGGCGGAGAAGGAGTACGCCGCGCTGTGGAGCAGGTGGGCGGGCCGTGAGGGCGAGTTCTACCGGGGCTGCTTCGACATCGTCCGGGGCCTGTCCGCGGAGCAGATGGAGAAGATCATGGGGCTCGATGGAGTCATCGAGCTGAAGGTGTTGGAGAAGAGCCACCGGGACGCGGTCGCGCCCGCGCTGCCGAAGGTGCTCAAGCTCAACCCCGAGGCCACCGTGAAGTGGCTCCCGGACGGGAACGTCGCGCTGGGGGCCTACAGCGAGTACGACGCCGTCGCGCTACCCGGCATCGCCTACGGGCTGCTCGTGGAGTTCACGGGCCGGGAGCCCGTCGAGGCGGTGCGCCAGCACCTGCGCCAGGAGAAGCAGGCGGACCTGCACGAGGACATCCTGCTGGAGCTCTACCGGCACCGGATCCTCATGGAGGCCTGAGCGGCTGGAGGCATGGGCCTGGGTTCATGTGGAGGGGAGCGCCGGACACCGGGCCCCCTCGTCCTGGTGGCGCTGGTATTGCTGGGGGGATGTGCCACGGGCCGTGCGCCCACGCGTCCGGCTTCTCCCGACTGGATGATGGGAGTGGATGGGAGCGCGGGTGGCTTCCCCGAGCCACTGGCGGATGCTTTCCAAGCGGTGCAGGAAGCGTGCGGTCTGGAGGAGGAGTCGCGACATCCAGCGGGCGCGGCGCTCTACACACAGCAGGCGCGTCAACTCCTGAGCCACCTGGCGAAGACGCGCGTGACACAGCGGAGCTTCGCCTCGCGAAGGGTCCTCGCATGGCTCCTGGGTGAAGTGTTCGAGGGTGGCGAGCGCGTGGAATACGCGGAGCTTTCGCGGCGCACCGAGCGCTTCAGGCCCCTGGTGCTGATGCGCCCCGACGGCTACCTGGTGGCGGCGCTCACGGGCAGACCCATTCAGCGCATGGGGCAGGTGAAGCTGGTACAGGGGCAGTGGAAGGTGGGCAACCTCGTGGTGGGCACCTTCTACTTCTCGCGTGGCGGCGTCCTCTACCCGGTGAATGATGCCCTGCGGCGCGTGAACACCGTTCCCTGGGCCGAGCTGGGCCTGGAGCGCGACTGGTTCAATGCCGCCCTGGACGGAGCGCAGGATGCAATCGGAGAGATGGCGCTGGCGTTCGGTCAGTCCGTCCTCCACCCCATCCGCGGTGCCCAGGACCTCGCGCAGCTTCCCAACACGGTGGCGCTGCTCATCGCCTCCTCACCCGAATACTTCGAGCGTTTCGGTGCCATGTCATTGCAGGACCAGATCCGCGAGGCGGCGCGGCTGTCCACGCACCTGCTCATGCTGTTCGGAGGTGGAGAGGGGGCGGTGGGCACGGTGGGCCGCGCGGGCGGGCTGGGCGCGAAACTGCCGGTGCTGGCACTCACGGCCGAGGGGGTGCTGGAGATGAGGACGGTGTTGGTGGCGGGGGGCACCGTGGCAACCACGCTCGGCGTGGAACTGGGCACCTTCTCCATCCTCCACATGGCCAACCTGGGTCAGGGAAACACCGGCAAGGTGGCCTCGACGATGGGTCCTGGCAGGTGAGTGCACAAGACGCCCACGACTGACTCCGAGGATGCCCTGAACTACCAGGAGCAGGTGACGGGGCGGCCTGCCTGGTTTGTGTACATGATTGGTGAGGAGGAGTTCGACGGCTTCAACGGTACGGAACTGTTGGAGGCCAAGGGACCCCGCTACATCAAGTTCTTCAACAACGATGGCACGCCCAAGTATTGGTACGTGAGGTCAGGAGGATTCAACGAGCTGATCGAACAAGCCAGTGCTCAATCGAGAATGGCCGAGCGGGTAAAGCTATCGCTGACGTGGCATGTGGCCGATGCCAAGGTCGCGGAGTTCCTTCGCGAAATCTTCAAGGATAGAGGATGGAACAACATCACCGTCCGCCATACACCGCCAGCCCCGTGAGGAGTGCGAATGAAGGAGAGGTATTATGTGGGCGCATACTGGGGACCGCGTCAGGAGACAGCGCTGGAGTGCGCCCGGCGCGCGGAACTCTTCTTCCTCATGTTGGCACGGTGTGACCCGACGTTTGCTCAATGGTACCGGGCGGGCCGTGGAGCCCCACGCGATCTGCCAGGCCACCCCATGCCTCAAGAAGTAAAGGAACTCGAGGCGTTGTTCCTTCAAGGGCGAATCCGCACGAGCTCCAGCCGGAAGGTCATTGAGGAGCTAGGCTTCAGCCAGATCATGTGGAATGCGAAGAAGGCCGCCACCGATATTCACCTGTCTTGCGGTGCATACTCGCCGTGGGGTGGGCCCAACGTGTGCCTTCTCTATCCCACGACCGAGGAGCCAATTCGGAAGCGCCTGCTGCGCGCACCCGTGCTGGCCCAGGTGCTCACCAGCATGGTCACCGCGTGGGACCCCGACTTCGCCATGGCCACTTCGAGCGAGATGGTGAACCTCGTCGAGAAGCGCAAGTGGGAAGTACGGATGGGTTGGTTGACGTACCTGTCGCGTCGGAGGGGCACGCTGCCTCCGCTGCCCGAGCCCGTGCGCATCGAGCCGGTGGGGGAGCTGGGATGGCTCCTCATCCTCTCTCCCGAGCTCATGACGGCGAGCAACCCCGAGCACGTGGCATTCACCGCGCACGTGCGCGAGCTGTTGGACCGCGCGGGTCTTATCGAGCTTCCGGCTCCGGCGACGCCGTAGGGGCGGGCTGGGAGACCTGCCGCAGCAGCCCCAAGGGGCCGAGGGCCTCGACCTGCTGCAACTGCTCCTGCGTCTTGACGAGCAGCGAGCCGGCGAAGCCCAGGGCGTTGACGTTGATGCCGTGGGCCTCGGCGCGAGGCCTGGGCACCAGCAGCATCCAGTTCCGCGTGGCGAGCAGGTTGTACGGAGAGAGCTCCTGATGCATTCCGACCGCGGCCCTCAGGGCCTCGTAGGCCTCCAGCATCCGCGCCGCGTCCTCACCAGCCACACCCTCCCAGCGCCCGAGGCCCGTCACCGCGTGGGCGAAGCCCAGGGCCGGCACCGTGGTGACGTGGCCCCGCGCCGGCGGTGGTGAGAGCAGCTTCTCCATGGGAGCGCGCAGGCCCTCGGGACCGAGCGGCGGCGTGAGCTGGAGGTGCTTGTGCCGCTGGCTGGCACCGGACATCTCGCCCGAGTTGTAGAAGGCCAGCCCGTCCAGTCCCTCCATGCAGAGCGCGAGCGCCTCGAAGTCGGCGTGCGTCAGCGGCGACTCCTGCTCCTCGAAGGCCCGCGTCACGATGAGCAGGTGGTGCTCGACGACGTTGAACTTGTTGAGCAGGCACAGGTGCGTGGGCGTGACATCCCCCACCGTGAGGTCCGGCTCCGGGTTCTCGAAGGGATCGAACCCGGGACGGGGCGGCTCCTTCTTCCGGCGCTCCTTGAGCTGCACCCGGCCGAGCACGCGTACCTGGAAGGGTACCCCCTGGTGCTCCACCGTGTGGCACTCGGTCGCGATCGGCTGCAGGGCGCCGGTGGCCAGCCCCTGCCGGGTCGTGCTGAGAATTCGAGGCCACAGCTCCTCGGGACGCAGGGGCGGCGGAGGGGTAGCGGGGGGCGTGTTCATCGCGACGGACATTCCCTGTGGGCCTTCAGCCGTTAGCCGCGCAACAGCTTCTCCACCAACGCCACGTACTGCTGCATGGCCGCCTCGCGCCCCAGGCCCTTGCGGCCCGCCCAGGCGTCGTACTTGGCGCGGCCCTTGATGTCGAGCATCCCCGGGCGCTTGCCCTGGACGTCGCCGTCGGTGGCCTGCTTGAAGAGCGAATACAGCTCCAGCAGCGTGTCGTTGGAGGGACGGGTGGTGAGCGTCTTCACGCGCTCCTGCGCTGAACGGAAATCATCCTCGAGTGCCATGGGGTATCTCCTGGTATCGCAACGGGGTGGGGCCTTACTTCACCTGCGTCAGCTCTTCCAGCCAGCGCGCGAAGGGCTCCGAGGCCACCACCGGCGCCAGGCGCCCGCGCAGTGACTCCCGGCCGAGCTTCTGGAACGTCTCGAGCAGGCCGAGCGTCCCGAGCACCTCGCGCACCGGGCGCTTGCCGTCCCGCTCCATCGCGCGAGCGAGCCAGCCCTCCAGATCCGTGGTGACGTCCCTCGAGCCGAGCCACTGGGAGAGCGCCTTGCGCACCACCGCCGCGCCGCCGGGGACGTCCGCGCGCGACAGCTCGCGCCCGAGCCGCTCCAGGGGCAGGCCCAGGATTCCGTCCAGGATGGCCACGCGCATCTCCGCCTGCTCCGAGGCCCGGCCCGGATCGCTCAGCGCGTCCGCGAGCTGCTGGAAGATGCCGGACAGCGCCGAGTCGGTGAAGTCGCGGGCGCGCTTCTCCACCTGGCGCTCGATTTCATCGGAGAGCGCGCTGGCGATGCCACCCAGCGTTCCGCCCGAGCCCTTCGCCTGTTCGGCCGCGAGCCGCGCCAGGCCGGAGAAGCCCTTGGCGATGCGGTTCTCCGTCACGGGGGCGCTCACCTTGCGGCTGAACTCGATGAGCACGTTGAGCAGCAGCCCGCGCGCCAGCGAGCGGACGGGGGGCCGGTCCAGCACCGCCATCACCACCGCCCGGTCCGGCGAGTAGCGGCGGGAGGCCAGCTCCGCCAGCCCCTTGGCGAGCTCCGGGGGCACGGCCTCGCGCACGGTCCGCTTCTCCTGGGTGAGCTGGAGGTGGAGGTGCTCGAGGACGGAGGCGAGCTCCCGGTCGGCGGTGTCGGAGGCGAGCCACCCCTCGAGGGCGGCCTTCAGCGCGCGCGCCAGCAGGGGAGGGGGGAAGAGCGTCTCGAGCGGCTGGGACAGCTCGTGCTCCACGACGAGCGCGGCGAGACGATCCAGCGGACCATCGGGAGAGGCATCCTGGAGTCGAGCGAGGAGATCCTGGGTATTCATGGGCGTGTGCGGTCCATCGAGACGGATGTAGTCGACTACACCTGGGAACCCTCGGCCACCTCAGAGCGGTCCGCCGAGGTCTCCCGGTGGAGGCTCTGAGGGAGCTGTCCCTCCCCGGGCGAGGCGCGAGTGCTTGTGGCCATAGCCGAAGTAGATGGCAAGCCCGAGCGCCATCCAGCCGAGGAGCCGCAACCACGTCGCCAGCCCCAGGCCCACCATGAGGGTTCCGCAGGTGAGGATGCCGAGGATGGGCACCACGGGCTTGAACGGGGTGCTGAAGGGCCGGGGAATGTCCGGCCGCCGATAGTGCAACAGGAGGATGCCCCCGCAGACGACGATGAAGGCGAACAGGGTGCCGATGGAGACCAGCTCCCCCAGCAGACCGATGGGGAACAGCCCCGCCACCGCCATGGACACCACGCCCGTGATGAGGGTGGCGACGTAGGGCGTGTGGAAGCGCGGGTGCACCCGGCCGAAGAAGTGGGGGAGCAGGCCGTCGCGCGCCATCGCATAGAAGATGCGCGGCTGTCCCATCAGCATGACGAGCACCACCGAGGCCAGCCCGGCGATGGCCCCGATGCTGACGATGGGCCTCAGCCAGGACAGCGCCGGCCCCGCCTTCGCGATGGCCACGTACACGGGCTCGGCCACGTTGAGGGTGCTGTAGGGCGCCAGCCCCGTGAGCACCAGCGCCATCAGGACGTACAGCAGGGTGCAGATGGCCAGCGAGCCCAGGATGCCGACGGGCAGATCCTTCTGCGGGTTGCGCGTCTCCTGCGCGGTGGTGGAGACCGCGTCGAAGCCGATGTAGGCGAAGAAGATGATGCCCGCCCCCGACAGCACCCCGCTCCAGCCGAACTGGCCGAAGGTCCCCGTGTTCTCCGGCAGGAAGGGCTTCCAGTTGTCGGGCTCCACGTAGAACGCGCCGAAGCCGACCACGAGCAGCACGACGCCCACCTTCAAGAAGACGATGATGTTGTTGACGCGCGCCGACTCGTGGATGCCGATGACGAGCAGCCCCGTGATGAGCGCCACCAGCAGCACGGCCGGCAGGTTGATGATGGCTCCAGTGGCGTGGAACAGGTGACCGCCCGGCTCCACGTCGAAGGGGGCGCTCGTCAGCTCCGGTGGCAGTTGCCAGTGCAGGTAGTCGCGCAGGAAGGCGGTGAAATAGCCCGACCAGCCCACCGCCACCGCGGAGGAGGCGAAGAGGTACTCGAGCATGAGATCCCACCCGATGAGCCAGGCGACCAGCTCGCCCAGGGTGGCGTAGCCGTAGGTGTAGGCGCTGCCAGCCACGGGGATCATCGCCGCGAACTCGGCGTAGCACAGCCCCGCGAAGAGACAGCCCACTCCCGCCAGCACGAAGGAAAGGACGATGGCCGGCCCCGCGTGTTGCGCCGCCGCCGTGCCCGTCACCACGAAGATGCCCGCGCCAATGATGGCTCCCACTCCCAGCAGCATCAGGTGGACGCCACTGAGCGTGCGGTGCAGCTCGTGCGTCTGGCCCTCCTCACCTCGCAGCTGGGCAATGCTCTTCTTCGACCAGATGCCCATGCGCGGCACTCAACCCCTCTTTTCCCTCTCACGGAAGGAGAAACGAGCCGCCGCCTCCACCCAGGTTCCTGCATGACACTTTCGCGCTCCGTGAAGTGAGGGTTGTGCGGGCGGGTCTCGCGCCGACGTGCTACAAGAGGCCCCGGTGCTCCGGATCTGGTTCTTCCTCGCTCTGCTGCTGTTCGCCCCGGTGGGAGGTGGCTTGTTGCCGCCCGCCAGCTCGGGGGTCGTGTGCACGCAGCGCTGCCAGGACGATGACGAGCGCGGGCAATGTGCCCCGGACTGTCTCGATTGCACCTGCTGCTCCCACCTGCGCCAGGTCGTCCTGACGCCCACCCTCTCGAGCATCCCGAGGGCTCCGAGGCCTCCTCCCGTCGAGCACGAGGAGGACGAGCCCTCATCCGTCGAGGTGGGTGACATCCTGCACATCCCAATAGCCGCCCTCGCGTAAGGCCCTGTTCGTCCATCCGCCTCGAGCGCCATCAGGAGAGGTGCGCCCTGGTCTCCCAGGGGTACCGCCTCGCTCCCGACGCTCGTCTTCATTCGCGAGGTTTCTGTGTTCCACCGTCCGACGACGGCGGCCCTCGGGCTCGCCGCCGTATTGCTCTGGCCGCGCCCGGGTGCGGCCCAACCTTCGTCCGAGCTCACCCTGGAAGAGGTCCTGGCCCTGGCCCGCCAGCGTGCCCCCGCCCTGCTGGAGGCCGCCGGCCGGGTGGCCGAGGCGCGAGGGCCCGTCGCGGGTGCCTCGCCCCTGTTGAACGGCAACCCCACGCTGGAGGTCGAAGCGGGCCCCCGCACCCTGGCCACGGGAGAGCGCGCACCGGATGTCTCGGTGGGGCTCACTCAACCCGTGGAGCTGGGGGGAAAGCGGGGGGCGCGTCTCGAGGCGGCCCGCGCCGGCCTCGCCCGGGAGACGGCCCACCAGCGGGACACGGAGCGGCGGGTGCTCGGAGAGGTGGCGGGCACCTTCCTGCGGGCGCTGCATGCCCGGGAGCGGCTGCGCCTGGCGCGAGAGGCGGAAGCGGCCGCCCGGGATGTCTCCCAGTCCACCCAGCGGCGCTTCGAGGCCGGAGACGTGCCCGTGGTGGACGTCAACGTGGCACGCGTGGCCCTGGCGCGTGCCCGGGCGGACGCGGCGAGCGCCGAGGGCGACGAGGCGGCACTCCTTGGCGAGTTGAGCGGACTGCTCGGCCTGTCCGCGGAGGCCCCCCTCGGGGTGCGCGGTGACTTGAGCGCCCTGGCCTCCCGGTCCGAGGAGCTTCCGCCCACCCCCTCGGAGCGTCCGGACATCACCGCCCTGGAGGCGGAGCTGGAGGAGGCGAAGGCGGAGCAGCGTCTGGGGGAGGGCTCCGCGTGGCCTGATCTCAACGTGGGGGTCCGCTACGAGCAGGAGGGCGATGAGCGTGTGCTCCTCGGCGCCCTGGGCGTGTCCCTGCCGCTGTTCGCCCGGGGTCAGTCCGCCCGGGTGACGGGAGAGGCCCGGGTGCGGCGTCTCCAGCAGGCCCTGGAGGCCGCCCGGAGGACCCAGTCCGTCCAGGTGCGGGCCGCCCTGGCCCGGTACCACAAGGATCGCGAGGCGGTGGAGCTGCTGGAGCGCGAGGCCCTCCCGCTGCTCGCGGACAACGAGCAGCTGGCGCGCAAGTCCTACGAGGCCGGGGAGATGGGACTGGCCGAGTTCCTCATCGTGCGCCGTGACGTCCTCGAGGCCCGCGCCGACTACCTCACCCGCCTCCTGCAAGCCTCCCTCTCCCGCGTCCAACTCGCCGTCCAGGCCGGAGTCCTTCGATGAAGTCCCTCCACCACGTCATCCTGGTGTGCCTCCTCGGGGTCTGCGCCTGCAAGCGCGAGACGCCCCAGCACGAGGAGGGACATGACCACGAGCGGGAAGCCCAGGCCCACGCCCACCGTGAGGGCGAGGACGAGACCCTCGTCCACATCGATCCGGAGATGCTGAGAGACCTGCGCATCACCACGGCCCCGGTGCAGGAGCGCCCCGGTGGAGAGGGCGTCACCGCCCTGGGCGAGCTGGGGGTGAACGAGAACGCCTATGCCGAGGTGGCCTCGCCCATCCCCGCCCGGGTGCTCTCCCTCCAGGCCTCGCCGGGCCAGCAGGTGAAGAAGGGCCAGCCGCTCGTGGAGCTCCAGAGTCCCGAGCTGGGCAGGGCGCGCGCGGCCCTCCAATCCGCCCAGGCCCGCGCCAGTGCCGCCCGGCAGGCGGCGGAGCGCAAGCGCACCCTGGGGGCCGAGCGCATCGTGGCCCAGAAGGACGTGCAGGCCGCCGAAGCCGAAGCGGCCTCGGCCGAAGCGGACGTGGGGGCGGCACACGCGGAGCTGCTGGCGCTCGGCGTGGATGAGCAGGAAGCGGCACGGGGTCGAGCGGCCGCGGGCTTCACCCTGCGCTCGCCCCTCGATGGCACCGTCATCGAGCGCGGCGCCGTGGTGGGGCAGATGGCGGATCCCTCCCGGGCCCTCTTCCACATCGGAGACCTGTCGCGGCTGTGGCTCACCGTCCATGCGTTCGAGCGGGACGCGGTGCGCATTCCGCTCGGCGCCACGGCCCGTGCCACCTTCGCGGCGCTTCCTGGCAAGGACTTCACCGCGAAGGTGGGCTTCATCGGCCAACGGGTGGACCCGGCCTCGCGCACCATCCCGGTGCGGCTGGAGGTGGACAACCCGGACGGCCTGCTGCGGCCGGGCATGTCCGCCTCGGCCTTCATTCCCCTGGGCGAGTCGGGGGCTCCCATGACCACCGTCCCGGCGGCGGCCCTCCAACGGCTGGAGGATGGCTGGTTCGCCTTCCTTCCCAAGGGCGATGGCACCTTCGAGCGGCGCGCGGTGGGGCGTGGCCGCACCCTGTCGGGTGACGTGGAGGTGCTCTCGGGCCTGAAGGCCGGTGAGCAGGTGGTGGTGGAAGGGGCCTTCCTCCTCAAGGCCGAGGTGGAGAAGTCACGCGGAGGGGGCGAGCACCATGAGCACTGAAGGGAGCCTCTCGTGATTTCACGCATTCTCAAGGCGTCCTTCGCGCGCCCCGGCCTCACCGTGGTGCTGGCCCTGGCGCTCTCCGCTTTCGGCGCGGTGGCCTTCGAGGGCCTGCGCCGCGACGTCTTCCCCGACCTGTCCGCCCCCCTCTTCAACGTCATCGTGCAGAACCCGGCCATGGGCGCGGAGGAGCTCGAGACGGCCGTGGCCATTCCGATGGAGGTGGCGCTCGCGGGCCTGCCCGACGTGCGCCGCGTCCGCTCCACCTCGCAGCTGGGCGTCACCCAGGTGACGGTGGAGTTCGAGCCGGACGCGGACTACTTCCGCAGCCGTCAGTTCGTCGCGGAGCGCGTGGCCGCGGCCACCAGTGAGCTGCCTCCCGGGACGGATGCGCCGCTCATCTCCAGTCTCACCGGCCGGCTCAATGAGATCTTCGAGTTCACCCTCGAGGCCGAGCAGGGGGCGGCGGACCTGATGACGCTGCGCGACCTGGCCGAGTTCGAGGTGAAGAACCGGCTGCTCGCCGTGCCCGGCGTGGCGGGCGTGGAGCGGCTGGGAGGCTACCTGCGCCAGTACCAGGTGCAGCTCGATCCGGAGCAGATGGCCGCCCGGGGCATCTCCCTCGACGAGGTGCAGCACGCGCTGGAGGGCGCCAACCTCGACGCCTCCGGGGGCTTCGTGGTGCGGGGGCCCGTGGAGTGGACGGTGCGGGCGATGGGGAGGGCGAAGACGCTGGAGGATCTGCGCGGCACGGTGGTGGCCCTGCGCGGGGGGACACCCGTGCTGCTCGGGGACGTGGCCGATGTGCGGGAGGCGCCCGCCATCCGCCGGGGCATGGCCCACCGGCTCGAGGGCGAGGTGGTGAGCTGCCGCGTCATCAAGCAGTTCGGCTCGGACACCCTGAAGGTGGCGGAGGGCGTGCGCCAGGCCCTCGACGAGGTGCGGGCGGGTCTTCCACCGGGCGTCCACCTGCGCCCCGTGTATGACCAGTCGGAGCTGGTGTCCTCCGCGCTGGGAGGCGTCGGCCGCGCCATCCTCCTCGGGGCCTTCCTGGTGGTGCTCGTCCTCTTCGCCCTCCTGGGAGACCTGCGCGCCGCGGCCATCGTCACCCTCACCCTGCCGCTGTCCCTGGCGCTCGCGGGACTGTTCCTGAAGGCCACGGGCGTCGGCATCAACACCATGACGCTCGGGGGCCTGGCCATCGCGGTGGGCCTGCTGGTGGACGCGGCCATCATCGTCACGGAGAACATCGTCCACCGGCTCCGCGCCGGAGGTGACCCGGGCAACCACAAGGCCCAGGCGCTGAAGGCGGCGCGCGAGGTGGCCCGGCCCATCACCTTCGCCACCCTCATCGTCGTCTCCGTCTTCATCCCGCTGTTCGCCATGTCGGGCATCGAGGGGCGCATGTACCAGCCGCTCGCGGCGGCGGTGGTGGCGTGTCTCGCCGCCTCGCTGCTTCTCGCCCTCACGCTGGTGCCGGTGGCCTCGGCGTTGCTCCTCCGGCCCCGGAAGGACGGCCAGTCGGAGGAGGACGTGTGGCTCATCCGCGTGGTGAAGGTCCGCTACGCCGTGCTGCTCGATGCCTGCATGCGCAGGGCCGGACTCGTGCGCGTGGTGGCGCTCGCCATCACACTGCCCGCGCTGGGGCTCGCCTTCGCGGTGGGCAGCGACTTCATGCCCAGGCTGGACGAGGGCGCGCTGCTCCTCCAGACGATGCTGCCACCGGAGGCCTCGTTGGAGGAGGTGGATCGGCTCAACCACCGCGTGGAGGACGAGCTGCGCGAGTTCCCCGAGGTGGAGGACGTGGTGCGCCGCACGGGCAGGGCCGAGCGCACCGAGGACCCCATGCCGCACACCGTCTCGGACGTGCTGGTGGTGTTGAAGAAGGACCGGCGGCGCGACCTGGAGGCCCTGGAGGCGGACATGCGCGAGGCCGTGGCGAAGGTGCCCGGTGTGTCCGTCCTCTTCACCACGCCCCTGGGAATGCGCATCGACGAGGGCCTGGGCGGCAGCCCCGCCGACGTGTCGGTGCGCATCTTCGGCCCGGACCTGGAGCGGCTCGCCCAGCTCTCGGAGCGGGCCCGTGCCGTCATGGCGCGGGTGAGGGGAGTGGAGGACCTGCGCGTGGAGAAGCTCAGCGGACTGCCCCAGCTGCGCATCGACGTGAACCGCGCCGCGGTGGCCCGGGTGGGCCTCACTCCCGGCGATGTCATCCGCGCGGTACGCGTGGGGCTCGTGGGCGAGGAGGCCTCCCAGGTGTGGCAGGGCCAGCGCCGGTTCGACCTGGTGTTGCGTCTGGCGGACCACCGCCGGGGGGACGTCAACGCCATCCACAACCTGCTGGTGGACGGGCATGACGGCTCGCGGATTCCCCTGAGCCAGCTGGCCACGATCGAGGAGACGACCGGCGCGGGCAGCGTGCGCCGGGAAGCGGGGAGCCGCCGCATCGCCATCGAGGCGAGCGTGGTGGGACGCGACCTGGGGAGCACCGCCGCGGAGGTGCGCGAGCGGCTGGCGGCGGAGCTGCGGCTGCCCACGGGCTACTTCCTCGACGTGGGAGGCCGGGTGGAGAGCCAGGAGCGGGCCGCGAAGTCCCTGATGCTCGCCATCGCGGTGGCGCTGCTCGCCGTCTTCCTGCTGCTGTACCTGGCGCTGGGCTCGCTGGCCGAGACGCTCGTCATCCTCGCGACGCTGCCGGACGCCTTCGTCGGCGGCATCCTCGCGCTGCTGCTGGCGGGGGAGACGTGGAACGTGTCCAGCCTCGTGGGCCTCATCGGCCTGTTCGGCATCGCGGTGCAGAACGGCCTGGTGCTGGTGGCGCAGACGAAGGGGTTGATGGCGGAAGGCAAGCCCTTCCCCGAGGCCGTCCGCGAGGCCAGCATCGGCCGCGTGCGGCCCAAGCTGATGACGGCGGGCACGGCCATCCTCGGCCTGCTGCCGCTGCTGGTGCTGCCGCTCCACGGCACCGAGGTCGAACGCCCGCTGGCCGTGGTGATGGTGGGTGGCCTGCTCACCTCCACGCTCTTCACGCTGCTGGCCCTGCCCACCTTCTACGCGCTCGTCCATGGCGTAAGGGAGCGCGTGGGGTGGCGCCTCGCGGCCCGGAGGGCGCTGCGCCTGAAATGATGCGAGCCGGTGAGGGGGGCCGGCTCCCATTCTTTCCCGTGTCGAAAGGATCCCTTCGCGCCCTGCCCGTAGCTGGCGCCACACGCCTTCCGCATCATCCCGGTATGCGTGACGAACACGCTGAATCACGGGAGATGCACGATGACGATCGCGACCCACTTCCTGTCCGCCCTTGTCTGCTTCGCCGTTCTCGCTGGCGCACCGGCTCGCGCCGCCGAGGAACTGCCCCAACCGAAGAAGCTCACGGTCGACCGTGGCCTGACGTCCGCTCAGGCGCAGACCCGGCTGCAGGCGGCGCGGCGCTACTACGCCTTCTGGAACACAGGGGATGAGCGCTACGCCAGGGCGGCGCTCGCCGAGGACTTCGTGGACCTGAACCTGCCCGAGGGCCGCCCGCAGGGACCGACCGGTCCGCTCGTCGCCTCACGCACCTTCCGCAAGGCGGTGCCGGACCTCCAGGTCTCGGTCGAGGAGGTCTGGGTGGTGGGCGACCAGGTCATCGGCCGCCTGCGCTTCACGGGCCACTTCACCGGCCAGTTCAACGGCATCCAGGGTGATGGCCATTCCATCCAGTTCGACGCCGTGGACATCTACACGGTGAAGGAGGGCCGCATCGCCGCGAACTGGCACCTGGAGGACAACCTCACCCTCCTTTCACAACTCGGCGTCGTGAAGCACTGACCGGTAGGCCGCGCGCAGCTCCTCGCCGAGGAACTCGACGAACACCTTCACCTTCGCCGCGATTCCACGGGTATGGGGGTAGATGGCGTGGATGGGCGCGGCCGGCACCCTGTACCCGGGCAGCGCCACTTCGAGCCGCCCGGCATCGAGGTCCGGGCCGACGTCCCAGAGCGACTTGAGCACGAGCCCGCCACCTTCGAGCGCCCACTCGTGCGCGACCTCACCGTTGTTGGTCACCAGCGGACCCGAGACCCGGACCGTCATCGTCTCGCCACCCCGGCCCTCGAACTGCCAGTCCTGGTTGGGCGGGCTGCCGAAGGCGATGCAGGCGTGGTCCTTCAAGTCGGCCGGGCGCTTGGGTCTGCCCCGCCTGGTGAAGTAGCCGGGTGAGCCGCACACGACGCGATGGTTGGGGGCGAGGCGCTTCGCGATCAGGCTGGAGTCGGGCAGGGTGCCAAAGCGGATGGCCACGTCATGGCCCGTCTGCACGAGGTCGATCACCGTGTCCGAGACGTCGAGCTGCACGCGAATGTCGGGATAGCGCTCCAGGAAGCGGGGGATCAGCCATCCCAACTGGCGCCGGGCGAAGGCGGCGGTCGCGGTCACCTTCAGCAGCCCGCTCGCCCCACGCTTGCGGGAGCGCACCCTCTCCTCGGCTTCATCGATCTCTCCGAGCAGGCGCACGCACCGCTCATGGAACTCGGCCCCCTCCTCGGTCAGGTTCAGGCGGCGCGTGGTGCGGTTCACGAGCCGTACCCCGAGCCGATCCTCCAGACGCGCCAGGCGCTTGCTGACCACGGGGAGTGACATTCCCAGCTCCCGGGCCGCGGCCGAGAGACTCCCCGCGGTCACGACCCGGGTGAAGACGGTCACGTCGAGCAGGCTGTCGATCACGGGGCCCGTGCCGCCCGGGGCATGACGGCCTGGATGGCCAGGCCCAGGGCGACCACCAGCGCGCAGCCGATGACGTTGAACCAGAGATAGCCGATGCCGCTGAACATGAAGAGGGCGATCACCGTCGTCTGCGAGATGAGCGCGGCGATGAAGACGGCGTTCCCCCGCACGTGCTTGAGGAAGAAGGCCACGAGGAAGAGACCCAGCACCGTCCCGTAGAAGATGGACCCCAGGATGTTGACCGCCTGGATGAGGTTGTCGAGCAGCGACGCGAAGCTCGCGAAGGAGACCGCGACGAGGCCCCAGAAGATGGTGAACAGCTTGGAGGCCACCAGGATGTGGTGGTCCGAGGCGTCGCGGCGGACGATCCGCCGGTAGAAGTCGACGGTGGTCGTCGCGCCCAGGGCATTGAGCTCGCTGGCGATGGAACTCATGGCCGCCGCGAGGATGACGGTGATGAGCAGCCCCACGAGCCCGCTGGGCATCCAGTCCTTCACGAACGAGATGAAGATGTAGTCCGAGTCCTTGGTCTCCACACCCGGCAGGGCTCGGGACACCACGGCCTTGGCCTCCTTGCGGACCGTGTCGGCCGTGCGGGCGGCGGCCTGGAGCCGCTCGCGCGCGCTCGCCTCGGCGGAACCATCACCCGCTTCACGCGCCGCCAGATAGCGCTCGGCCTCGGCGCGCTTGTCGGCCTGGACCCGGGTCCACTTCTCCTCGAGGGCCGCGAACTCACCCGCCTGCGCGGTCGCCTGGACCTTCGCGCGCAGGGGCTGGTTGAAGAGCAGGGGCGGCGTGTTGAACTGGTAGAACACGAAGACCAGGAGCCCGACGAAGAGGATCAGGAACTGCATCGGGATCTTCAGGACGCCGTTGAACAGCAGCCCGAGGCGGCTCTCGGTGATGGAGCGGCCCGTCAGGTAGCGGCCCACCTGGGACTGGTCGGTCCCGAAGTACGACAGCGACAGGAAGAGGCCGCCGGTGAGGCCGGACCAGATGTTGTAGCGGTCCTGGAAGTCGAGGTCGAAGCTGACCACGTTCATCCGGCCGAGCGCTCCGGCGACATCCACGGCACGGCCGAAGGACACGTGCTCGGGCAGCCGCCACACAATGACGAGGGCGGCCACGACCATGCCCCCGAGCATCACCACCATCTGCTGCTTCTGGGTCTGGCTGACGGCCTTGGAGCCACCCGTCACCGTGTAGAGGATGACGAGTCCCCCCATCACGATGATGGTCGGCTCCAGCGGCCAGCCGAAGATGGCCGACAGGATGATGGAGGGCGCGTAGATGGTGATGCCGGAGGCGAGCCCGCGCTGGATGAGGAAGAGGAACGCGCCGAGCAGACGCGTCTTCAAGTCGAAGCGCGACTCCAGGTACTCGTAGGCCGTGATGACGTTCAGCCGGTAGTAGATGGGAACGAAGACGGCGCTGACGATCACCATCGCGAGCGGCAGTCCGAAGTAGAACTGCACGAAGCGCATCCCGTCCTCGTAGGCCTGGCCTGGGACGGAGAGGAAGGTGATGGCGCTCGCCTGCGTGGCCATGACCGACAGGCCGATGGTGGGCCAGCGCAGATCCTGATCGCCGCGCAGGAAGCTGCTCGCGGTGTCGCGCTCGCCGCGCGTCCGCCAGAGCCCCCAGCCCACGATGAATGCCGTCGTCCCGATGAGGACCAGCCAGTCGAGCAGTGTCACGAATAGGCCCGGGTGAGTGCCCAGAACAGGGCGATGAACACGGCGAGGGAGCCCAACACGAAGAAGTAGATGTTGCGCCAGGACCCGAGCAGGGGAGGCGCGTCGTCGAGCTGGGGCCGCGGCTTGGAGGTGTTGGAGATGTCGGTCATTGGGCGAGGAGGTTCGCGAGCAGGCGGTAGGCCCCGGGCACGCCCGAGGGAAGCTGACGGAAGAAGGCGAGGCCCGTGTAGACGAAGGTCCCCTTGCCGTGACGGGCGACGAGAAGCCCGCCGCGCAGCGGTTCCTCGCCAACATCATTCATGGCGAACACGGGCTTGTAACGCTCGTCCCACTTCGAGGCGAAGTAGAGGCCCCGCTCCTGGACCCAGCCCTCGAAGTCGGCGGGCACCAGACGGTTGGGGCCCTTCAGGAGCGGGTGGTTGGGGTCCACGGGCGTCATCGCCGCGGTCTCATCCGTCACGCGATCGCGACCGATCTCCAGGGGGTAGGGCCCGACGGAGGCGTTGAGCGGTCCCACGCGGCTGTTGGTGTTGTACTGCACCAGCAGCCGCCCTCCCTGCTCGACGTACTTCATGAGCCGCTCGTGGTGGAGCGCGAGGCGCGGGTTGGCGTTGAAGGCGCGCACTCCGACCAGGATGGCCTCGAAGCGCTCGAGCTTCTCGGAGGCGAGGCGCTCCTCGGGCAGCTGCGTCACCTCGTACCCGACGGCCGCGAGGCTCTCGGCCACGCGATCTCCCGGCCCGGGGATGTAGCCGAGCCGCCGGACCTTCGTGGCCAGGGTGAAGGGCACCAGCGCCGCCTCGGAGGGTTGGCGCACGGCCAGCGGCGGGATGTGCTCGTGCGTCACGGTGCGCACTCGCCACGACTCGGAGCGTCCGCCACTGTCGACGACGACGCGCAGTCGGCCCCGCTCGCTCGCGCCCTGGGGCGGGGTGACCTGGAAGCGCACCGTGCGCTCGTCACCGCGCGCGGCGAGCTGGAACGGCACCTCGGCGGGCTCGGCGCGCCAGCCCTTCGGCACCTCGAGCCGCACCTTGCCGGCCGCATCCGCCTTGCCCGCGGCCAGCACCACCGCGACGGACTGCGCCGTGCCATTGGGGAACATCAGCACGTCCCGCTCGAGCGTCGCCGTGACGGCCGGGACGATCTCGAAGGCCCGGTAGAGCTCACCGCGCACCGGATCCGTCCACGCGTGGACCACCGGCCTCACCACGGTGAAGCGCTTGCCTCCGACCTCGTAGGCGAAGGTCACCGTCAGGGCGGGCTCTCCCTCGGGCCTGCCCACGAGCGCGCGGTCCGGCTCGTCCACGGTGTAGAGGCCACCCGAGACGGACTTGCGCAGCCAGTAGGGCGTGGAGATCCGTGCGTCCCCGGGAATCGCCACCGGCCTGGAGAGCTTGAAGGGCTTGTTGTCGGCCAGGTCGGCACCGGCCGCCACGGACTCGCCGCCCGGGAGCGTCACCCCCACCAGCCGGAGCGCGGCGGGCGAGCGGTTCAGCGCCACCAGGTTCAACGCCACCTTTCCGCCTGGGACGGCCGACTCCTCCGCCGCGCGCGCCTCGAGGAACAGGCCCGCGCACGCGGCCACGAGCGCCTCGGTCTCGCGCAGCTTGAGCGCCTTCCACGGGTTGCTGTCCGGCAGGGCCGAGAGCGCCTCGTGCACGCGCAGCAGCGCCGGGATGCTGCGGTGGGGCGCGCGCGCATCGAACCCGTTCACCGCCTCGTCGATGGTCCGCACGACCTGCTCCGTGCCGCTCCACCGCCGCCACGTGAGCTCGAGTCCCTCGAAGAGGTCGGACTTCGGCTTCGTCCCGGCCAGGGACGTGAAGTACTCCAATTGCGTCCCGCGCTCGGCCGGCACTCCGAAGCCCTGGCTCTTGTGCTGGCTGCAGCTCTCCGCGGAGATCTCCCCCCAGGAGCGTCCCAGCAGCGGGTCATAGCCGCCGACATCCAGCGCGAGGTAGCCCGACATGTCCGCGTCCGGCTTCAGGTTCCAGGTGGCGGCGTTGTTCAGCAGCCTGTCGGCCTTCCACGGCTTCAGCTCCCCGAGCTGCTCGGGGTAGCGCGCCGGGTCGGCCGCCGCCGTGAAGGCCGCCTCCGCCAGGATCGCCGAGGACGTGTGGTGACCGTGATTCGGCGGCTTCGTGGTGAAGCGCGTGATGATGATATCCGGCTGGAAGCGGCGGATGGCGAGCACGACGTCCGCCAGCACCTCGTCGCGCCCCCAGATGCGCAGCGTCTCGTCGGCGCTCTTCGAGTAGCCGAAGTCCCTCGCCCGCGTGAACAGCTGCTCGGCGCCGTCGATGCGCCGCGCCGCGAGCAGCTCGTGCGTGCGGATGAGCCCCAGCAGCTCGTCCTGCTCGGTCCCGATGAGGTTCTGTCCGCCATCCCCACGGGTCATCGAGAGATAACCCGCGCGCAGACCCCGTCCACCGGCCAGGAAGGCCAGCAGCCGCGTGTTCTCGTCGTCGGGGTGGGCCGCCACGTAGAGCACGCTCCCGACCACGCCCAGGCGCCGGATTCCCGCCGCGAGCTCCCCCGCATGGGGCTGCCGGGTGGGTTGCGCGAGTGCCGTCGACCAGACTCCGAGGCTCATGGCCAGTGCCGTTCCAAGAATGACCAGGTTCCGCATTCGGGCGGACCCTAACAAGGAACGCAGCCGCGCTGATGGGAGGATTCCTTATGCCCGCCGCGCCATGACGCCCTGGGTCATGACTGGCCGTGCGAGCCGGGTCCATCCCGGTCGCCCCGGTGCCACGGACTTGTTATCACCCTGCCCGTGGCTTCCTCCTTCTCCGCCTCCTGGCTCCGCGGCGATCCGCGCGCGCTCGAATTCCTCCCCGACCGCTTCCGGCACCGGGCCGCCCGCGCCGAGGCCGTCGCCGCCGCGGCCTCGCGGCCACTCGCCCCGGCGATCCACGACGTGCTCGTGGCCCGCAACGCGCGCCTCGCGCCGAGCCCCGCCCGCGAGCGGAACCTGGAGCTGCTCGCCCGCTCCGGCACGACCGCCGTGGTGACAGGCCAGCAGGTCGGGCTCTTCCTCGGGCCGCTCTTCACGGTCTACAAGGCCGCCTCGGCCATCGTCGCCGCCCGCGCCCTCGCCGAGGAGACCGGCCGGCCCTGTGTCCCCGTCTTCTGGCTGCAGACCGAGGACCACGACCTTCCCGAGATCGATCACTGCTTCATCCCGCGCTCCGCCGGTGGGCTCCTGCGCGTGTCCCTGGAGCAGCCCGACGCGGCCACCTCGCGCGTCCCGGTCGCACACCGCCACCTGGGCCCGGGTGTCACCGCCGCGCTCGCCGCGCTCCGTGCCGAGCTGGGTGACGGTCCTCACGCGAGCGAGCACCTGGCGCTCCTCGAGCGCGCCTACCGTCCCGGGGCGACGCTGGCGGATGCCTTCGCCGAGGTGCTGTCGGCCCTCTTCGCGGACGAGGGGCTCGTGTTCCTCGACCCGCGCGATCCGCGCCTCGCGCCCCTGGCCGCGCCCCTCCACCGCCGTGCCATCGAGGAGGCCGCGGCCATCGCCGGCAAGCTCGCCCAGCGGGGCCAGGCCCTCTCCGAGGCGGGCTTCTCCGAGCAGGTCCACATCCGCCCGGGCGCGCCGCTCGGCTTCTTCTCGCCCGATGGCATCGAGGGCGCGCGCTACCGCATCGATCCCGCCTCCACCCCTGGCACCTGGAGCCTCGTGGGCCACCCGCAGGGCGCCTCCGTGACCACGGCCGAGCTCCTCTCCTGGCTGGAGCGCGAGCCGCTCCGCTTCACGACCTCGGCCCTGTTGCGTCCCATCCTCCAGGACTCCTGGCTTCCCACAGCGGCGTACGTCGGCGGGCCGGGGGAGATCGCCTACTTCGCGCAGCTCGCGCCCCTCCATGCGCACGCCGGCCTGCCGATGCCGCTCATCGTTCCTCGCGCCCGGTTCCGCATCGTCGACGACCGCGCGCGCCGCCTGCTCGACACGCTCGGCCTCTCGCCGGATGACGTGGCCGCCCCGCGTGACGAGCTGCTGGCCCGCCTCGCCGCCCGTGACACCGGGGGAGGCTTCGAGTCGCCCGAGGCCATCGAGGCCCGCCTCCTGGGCGACTTCGCCTCCGAGCTCGCCCGCCTCGGCGAGCGCATGGCCGCCATCGATCCGACCTTCTCCCGCGCCATCTCCCGCACCGACAAGACCGTCCGCCGAGGCATCTCCCGCCTCACGGCCCGGTACGGCCGTGCCATCACGCAGAGGGATCAGGTGAGGGTCGAGCGCGTGGACCGTCTGCGCGCCTACCTCGCCCCGGACGGCGCGCCCCAGGAGCGCATCCACGGGCTGCCGTACTACGCGAGCCGTCTCGGCTCCCGGGCCTTCACGCGCCTCGTCCTCGAGGCCTGTGTGCCCTTCTCCGGAGACCTGAAGGAGCTGAAGCCATGACCGCGGTCGATTCGCCCTACGGTCTCGACGTCCTCGCCTTCGGGCCGCACCCCGACGACGTCGAGCTCTTCTGCGGTGGGTTCCTGGCCCGCATGGTCGACCTCGGCTACCGCACCGGCATCGTCGACCTGACGCGCGGCGAGAAGAGCTCGCGAGGCACTCCCGAGTCGCGCGCCGCCGAGACCGAGGCCGCCTCCCGGGTGCTGGGCCTCTCCGTCCGCGAGAACCTCGGCCTGCCGGATGGGTGGATCGACCCCTGGGCCGGCTTCGAGGCGCCCGAGGCCGAGCGCTCGCGGACCGCGCCCGTCGCGCGCGTGGTCGAGGTCCTCCGCCGCCTGCGTCCCGAGCTCGTCCTCGTCCCGTGGCAGCAGGAGCGCCACCCGGACCACGAGGCCACCAGCGCCCTGGTGACGCGTGCGCTGTTCTTCGCCTCGGTGCGCAAGTTCGAGACCGAGCCCCCCAGCGCGTCCTTCACGCCGAGGCAGGTCCTCTACTACCCCATGCGCCACCTGGCCGAGCCGAGCTTCGTCGTCGACGTGTCGGCGGCCCATGAGCGGAAGATGGCGGCCATCCGCTGCTATGCGAGCCAGGTGGAGCCCCGGGCGGATGGTCCGCAGACGCTCGTCGGCTCGCCCCTGTCGCTCACCTCGCTCGAGGCCCGCGACCGCTTCTACGGCGCGCGGATCGGCGTCTCCCACGGCGAGCCCTACGTCCTGCGAGAGACCCTGGGCCTGAGCGATCCGCTGGAGCATTTCCGCCGGAATAGCTTCGCTCGGCCCCTGTTCTTCCCAGAATCCCGATGAGCGACCGTCTCAACCTGGCCATCACCTGCTTTCCCACCTTTGGAGGCAGCGGCATGGTCGCGACCGAGATCGGTCTGGCCATGGCGGAGCGCGGCCACCGGGTCCACTTCATCGCGAGAGATCTCCCGGTGCGCCTGCACGGGATGACCCGGAAGGTCATCTTCCACGAGGTGGTGGAGAGCGACTATCCGGCGCTCGCCCACTCGGGGACGTACCCGCTGGCGTTGGCCTCGAAGATGATCGAGGTCGCCAGCTACGAGCGGCTGGACATCCTGCACGTGCACTACGCGGTGCCCCATGCCACGGCGGCCTGGATGGCTCGCGAGGTGCTGGGGGACCTGTCGCCGCGCATCGTGACGACGCTCCACGGCACCGACACCACGCTCGTCGGCACGGACCCCACCTACCTGCCCATCACGCGCTTCTCCATCCTGCGCAGTGACGCGGTGACCACGCCCTCGGAGTTCCTGCGGCGCGCCACCTGGGAGGGTTTCCGTCTCCCGGAGACCGTCCCCATCGAGGTCATCCCCAACTTCGTCGACACGGAGCGTTACGCTCCGCTCCGCGACCGGGCCCACCTGCGTCAGCTCTTCCCAGGACTCGCGGATGACGAGCCCGTGCTCATCCACGTGTCGAACTTCCGGCCGGTGAAGCGCATCGGCGACGTGGTGTCCGTCTTCGCGGAGGCCCACCGCGGGCGCCCGTGCCGGCTGGTGATGATTGGTGATGGCCCCGAGCGCTCACCCGCCGAGCGCAGGGTGCGGGAGCTCGGCCTCGAGGACCGCGTGGCCTTCCTGGGCAAACAGGAGAGCTTCGTGGAGATCCTCGCCGCGGCGGATGTCTTCCTCCTGCCGAGTGAACAGGAGAGCTTCGGTCTCGCCGCACTCGAGGCGCTGAGCTGTGGCATCCCGGTGGTCGCGAGCAACATCGGCGGCATCCCGGAGCAGGTCGAGCACGGGACGACGGGCTACCTCGCGCCGGTGGGGGACGTGGAGGCCATGGCGGGCCACGTCCTCGAGCTCGTCCGGGACCCGGAGCGCTGGCGGCTCTTCTCCCGCCGCGCTCGCGAGAACGTCCTGGCCCGCTTCCAGCTCGGGCCGGCCATCGACCGCTACGAGGCCCTCTACCGCCAGCTCGTGACAGGGGCCTCGCGCGGCTGAGACTACTTCTTGCCCTTCCAGTCCTGCAGGGCCTTGGCGACCTGATCCTTGAAGAAGAAGTTCGGATCCTTCTGCCCCAGGTCCCAGGCCGTCTGGGCGAACTTGCGGGCGTCGGCGATCTTCCCCGAGCGCGCCAGGATGTCGGCCTTGATCCAGTTGTTGTACCAGTGCGACTGGATGGCGAGCGAGTTGTCCGCGTACTTGAGCGCCGTGGGGTAGTCCTTCGACGTGTCGGCCACGTAGCGCGCCGCGTTGGCCAGCGAGCGCCACGTGCCGTTCACCGTGGACTGGATGTTGGCCTGCGCATGCGCCGCCGTGTCGACGGTGATCGGCACGGAGACGCGCAGCTTCTCCCACTCGATGTCGAGCGACGTCTGGTCGTCGGTGGTGTTGGAGAAGAGGAACGTCAGGCGCTCGCGGTTGGGAATCTCGGTGGGCGTCGCGGTGACGCGCACGACGTCGTCCTTGGTGTCGTACTGCTTGCTGCCGCTGAACAGGCCCAGCTCCTTGTTCAGGGCCACTGTCCACTCCTTCTGGGTGGGCACGGTGACGATGGAATAGGTGCCCGCCGGCACCGGCTTCCCGCCGAACGTCACATCCCGGCTGAAGGTGATCTTCGTGGCCAGGTTGGCGCCCGTCCGCCACACCTGGTCATAGGGGACCAGCCCGCCCCAGATCTTGCGCCCCTTGACCGCGGGGCTGGAGTAATCGACGGAGATCTCCGTCAGTCCCACCTCTTGCATCACCTTGGCGGAGGGGCTCGGCGCGGGCAGCTCGAGCTGCGCCGACGCGGGCAACGCGGTGAGGGCCACGACCACCGCGACTACGCACCCAAGAAGCTTCTTCATCGTCCTCACGTTGTCCTTTCGCTCCGAGACGTCGAGAGCGGCCGGAATCTATAGATGGGCTCCGTGTCGCACCAAACCTTTCTCAGTGCCGTTCGGCGCTCCGGCCGAAGAGCTGGAAGAGCACCGGCACCACCAGCATGTTGAGGAAGGTGGAGGAGAGCAGGCCCCCCAGGATGACCACGCCCATGGGCGCCTGGATTTCATTGCCGGCCTCGCCCCCGGCGATGACGAGCGGCACCAGCGCGAGCCCCGCCGACAGCGCCGTCATGAGGATGGGCGCCAGTCGCTCCATCGAGCCCTGGCGCACCGCGTCGGAGAGGCTCTTTCCCTCCTCCGTCATCAGGTGCTCGAAGTGGCTCACCATGAGGATGCCGTTGCGCGTGGCGATGCCGAACAAGGTGATGAAGCCGACCAGCGAGGCCACGCTCACCACGCCGGAGGTGAGCGCCACCGCCACCACTCCGCCGATGAGCGCCAGCGGCAGGTTGATGAGGGTGAGGAGCGCGTTGCGCACCGACGCGAAGGCCACCACCAGCAGCAGGAAGATGCCCACCACCACCCCTCCACTCAACAGGGTGATGCCGCGGGCCGCCTCCTCGGCGCTCTCGAACTGCCCTCCGTAGACGATGTAATACCCCTCGGGGAACGTCACCTCGCGGGCGACGCGGGCCTCCAGGTCGTCCACCACCGAGGACAAATCCCTCCCCGCCACGTTGGCCTGCACCACCATCTTGCGCTGCACTCCCTCGCGGCTGATGGTGTTGGGGCCGGTCTCGCGCGTGAGGCTCGCCAGCATCTTGAGCGGGATGCGCGGCCCCACGGGCGTGTCGATGAGCGTGGAGGCGATGGCCTCCAGGTCCGCCCGTGAGGCGTCGTCCAGGCGCACCACGAGGTCCACCGCCCGTTGGCCCTCCAGCACCGAGCCCACCGTCTGCCCGGCGAAGGCCCGCTCCACCGCCTCGGCCACCTCGCCCGTGGTGAGGCCGTAGCGCGCCACCGCGTCCCGGTCGGTACGGATCTCCAGCTCCGGGATGTCCACCTGTTGCTCGATGGAGACGTCCACCGCGCCCGGGGTGCCCTCGGCCACCTTCTTCACCTGCTCGGCCAGCTCCCGCAGCTTCTCCAGGTCATCCCCGAAGAGCTTCAGCGCGATGGCCGACCGGGAGCCCGAGAGCATGTGATCGATTCGGTGGGAGAGCGGCTGGCCGATGGTGATGACCGCCCCCGGCACCTGGGCCAGCGACTTGCGCATCGCCTCCAGCAGCTCCTCCTTGCTCCGGTCGCTCTTCGACAGGTCCAGGCCCACGTCGAGCTCCGCCGCGTTGACGTCCTGGGCGTGCTCGTCCAGCTCCGCGCGGCCCGTGCGCCGGGCGGTGGAGACCACCTCGGGGAGGGCCAGCAGCGCCTGCTCCACCCGCCGGCCCAGCTTGTCCGACTCCTCCAGCGACGTGCCCGGCAGGGTGACGACGTTGAGGGTGAGCGTCCCCTCGTTGAACTCGGGCAGGAAGGAGCGCCCGAGGAACGGGATGATGGCGAGCGTCGCCAGGAAGGCCAGTCCGGCCCCCGCCAGGATGGCCCTCGGCCGCGCCAGCGCCCACGCGAGCATCGGCTGGTAGCGCGCCTTCAGCCAGCGCAGCACCGGTCCCTCCTCGGTGCCCAGCGAGCGCGCCCGGGGCAGCAGGTACGCGCACAGGGCGGGGGTGACCGTCACCGCCACCACCAGCGACGCGGTGATGGCCACGATGTACGCCAGCCCCAGCGGCGCCAGCATCCGTCCCTCCAGCCCCGACAGGAAGAAGAGCGGGACGAAGACGAGGACGATGATGAGGGTGGCGAAGACGATGGAGGTGCGCACCTCCACCGAGGCCCGGTAGATGACCTCGAAGGCGGATCGGCGCTCGGCCTCGGGCAGGTGGGCGTTCTCCCGCAGGCGCCGGAAGACGTTCTCCACGTCGATGATGGCGTCATCCACCAGCGCCCCGATGGCGATGGTCAGCCCGCCGATGGTCATGGTGTTGAGCGTGACGCCGAACGCCGCGAGCGCCAGCACCGCCACCACCAGCGACAGCGGAATGGCCATGAGCGAGATGAACGTCGCCCGCAGGTTCATCAGGAAGACGAGCAGGATGACGGCCACGAGGATGGCGCCGTCGCGCAGCGCCACGGACACGTTGTGCACCGCCACCGAGATGAAGTCCGACTGCCGGAAGATGTGGCGGTTGATGACCAGCCCCTGGGGCAGCGTGCGCTGGATGTCGTCGAGCACCGAGTCCAGCCGCCGGGTGAGCTCCAGCGTGTTGGCATCCGGCTGCTTCATCACCGCGAGGATGACGGCGGGCTCCGCGTTGGCGCTCCCTTCTCCGCGCTTGGGTTTGGCGCCCACCCTCACGTCCGCCACCTGCCCCACGGTGATGGGCTGACCCGCGCGCACGGTGACGACCGTGTTGGCGACGTCCTCCAACCCCCGGGCCCGCCCCACGGCCCGCAGCAGGTACTCCTGTCCGCCCTCCACGTAGAAGCCACCGGAGGCGTTCTGGTTCGTCGTCCGCAGCGCGTGCGCCACCTGCTCGAAGCCGACATCGAGCGCCTGGAGCGACTCGGGCCGCAGCAGCACCTGGTACTGCTTCACCGCCCCGCCAATGGGCACCACCTGGGAGACGCCCGCCACCGACAGCAGGCGCTTGCGCAGCACCCAGTCCGCCGCGCTCCTCGCCTCCATCATCTGGGCCTCGCGCCCCGCCACCTCCGGCGCCAGCGCGTCCTCGTTCCAGGAGACGGACAGGAAGAGGATCTCCCCCATCACCGAGGAGATGGGCGCCAGGGTGGGCGGCGGCACGTCCGGCGGCAGCTGCGAGGCGACGAGCTGCAGCTTCTCGTTCACCACCTGCCGCGCGGTATAGATGTCCGTGCCCCAGTCGAACTCCACCCAGACGATGGAGATGCCCACCCCGGACGCCGAGCGCACCCGGCGCACGCCCGTGGCTCCATTCACCGACGTCTCGATGGGGAAGGTGACGAGCGTCTCCACCTCCTCGGGCGCCAGTCCATGCGCCTCGGTGAGGACGGTGACGGTGGGCGCGGTGAGATCCGGAAAGACGTCCACCGGCATCTTCCGGGCCGTCTCCACCCCCAGCACGAGCAGCAGCACGCAGGCCGCCACGACCAGCAGGCGGTTGTCGATGGACCAGCGGATGAGGTGATTCATCGTCGTGCGACTCCGCCTCAGTGCTGGTGGCCGTGCTCGGGGATGGCCCCCGTGGCGGTGGACAGCTTGAGCTCGTAGGCGCCCCGGGACACGACCCGCTCGCCCTCCTTCACGCCCTCGAGCACCTGCACGTGGCCGCCGGAGCGGATGCCTGGCCGGAGGGTCCGCTTGAAGAAGGACTCTCCACCCTCCATCACGAAGACGGTGGGCTTGCCGTTGTCGTCCACGATGGCCGACTCGGGAATGGCCACTCCGCGCACCGTCTGCCCGGTGTAGAGTGTCACCTTGGCGAACATGCCGGGTTTGAGCACTCCCTCCGGATTGGGCAGCTCGAAGATGACCGGCACCGTGCGCGTCGCCCGGTCCACCACCGAGCCCACCGCGACTCGGCGCCCCGTCTTCTCGTCCACGGAGAACTCGTGCTCGAAGCCCGTCACGGAGAAGGACGCCCCGGGCGAGCGCTCCACCCTGGGCACGTCCGCCTCGAACACGCGCGCCTCCAGCCAGAGCCGCTCGGGATTGACCACCGAGACGAGCAGCCTTCCCGCCTCCACCACCGCCCCGGGGATGACATCCGCGAAGGACACCACCCCGTCCACCGGGGAGCGCAGCTCGAAGGCCGTGCCGCTGGGGCCCGCCGCCCCGCTCTGCGTGCTGCGGTAGAGCGCGAGCTGGCGCTCGGTGGCCGCCACTCGCGCCGCCGCCACCTCCTGCGCCACCCGCGCCGCGTCGAGCTGCTTCTCGGGGATGGCCTTGCCCGCGAACATCTCCTCGGCGCGCTTCACCTCCCGCTCCGCCAGGCCCAGCTCCGCCCGGGCTCGCGCCGCCTCCATTTCCACGGAGGCCAGGTCCGTGCCGCTCGCCGAGGCGGTGGGCACCAGCCGCACGAGCACCTCGCCCTTGCGCACGCGCTGCCCCAGGTGCGCCACCTTGTCTCCCACCGCGATGCGTCCGGCCACCGGGGCGGACAGCTCCGCGGACTGACCCGCCACCGGCTTCAGCTCACCGTTGGCGCGCACCCCACCCTGGAGGACTCGCGGCTCGGCCGGCGCCGTCGCGTATTGCGTCTTCCACTGCTGCTCCTTGAGGAAGGGCACGGTGGCCTCGCCCGTCTCCTCGGGAGGCACGGCGGCCACCGCGGCGGCCACGGTGGGGTACACCACCACCTTGCCCACGTCCACGGTGCCCGAAACCTGCTCTCCCTCGAGCCGAAGGGTGAGCGTGCCCTCTCCCGCCTTCGTGGGCCGCACCTCTGGTTTGAAGATGCCGTCGCGCAGGAGCTTCTCGGCCACGAAGCGCTCCTCCGTGCCGTCCGCGTAGCGCAGGGTGGCCGTCACTCGCCCCTTCGTCACCACGTGGAAGCCGTTGGGATCTCGCGCGTCGGTGAAGTGCGCCACCAGGGGCGAGGGCTGGCCCACCACGAACGCCGGGTACTCCATGAAGAGCTCCAGGCCGTCCTGGTAGACGGTGACGGATTGGCCCGGGCGCTCCGGCTCGTTGGCGGAAGCGGGGCCGTGCTCGTGGCCATGCTCGTGGTCCTGTCCAGCGCCATGCTCATGGTCGCCCGGGGCCCGCTTGCAGGCGAGGATGCACGCCAGGGAGAGGACGAGAAGGAGAGGGCGGCTCATGGGGTCACACTCCGGGGCGTGGCGCTGTCATAGGCACCCGCGAGAAGCAGAAGGTCCGTCTCCGCCTCGACCAGGGACACCGCCAACTCGACGGTGGTCAGCCGCGCCTCACGGGCGGCGCGCTCGGCATCGACCAGGACGAGGAGCTCGGCACCTCCACCCCGGTAGGCGGTCGCGGCGATTCGCCGAAGCTCCTGGGCGCGCCCGAGCACCTCGGTCCGGTGCCGCTCCAGTCTCTGCCTCCGGCCGGACACCTCCTCGAGAACGACCGCGAGCCGGGTCCGTGCTTCGTGGAGGAGTGTCGCGCGGCGTGCCTCGGCGAGCCCCCGGCGCGCTCGCGCCCGGGCCGCCTCTCCCTGCTGTCGGTCGAAGAGGGGCAGCGGCAGTCCCACGCCGACCACGTACCCGGCCCCGGCCCCCGGCAGTCCCACGTCGAGGAATTGCGCGCCCGCGCGGACGGAGGGCTCCGGAATCCAACCCCGGCCCGCCGCACGGCGGGCGGCCTCCGCGCCACTGGCTTCGAGCGCGAGGGCTCGCAGGTCGCCACGCCGTTCCTCGAGCTCCGCCAACAGCGAAGCCCCATCCGGCAGGGGCCGCTCCACCCGCGGCGAGCCTTCGAACGGAGGGAGCACCGTCACCTCGGGCCCGAGGAGTCTCAGCGCGTGGGCCTCGGCCCGATGCTCGTCCAACACGGCGCCGCGCAGCGCGTCCTGCACCGTCGCCGCCTCCAGCTCGATGCGCAGCCTGTCATAGCCCGCGGCCTCTCCGGCCCGTTCGCGGGTGGCGATGGCCTCGGCCAGGCGCCGCAGCTGGGTGAGCGACTCCTCCAGGATGGACCGGCGCTCCCGAGCCGCCAACACCGCGGCGAAGGCCCGCGTCGCCTCGTGTCGCAGCTGGGCACGGGCCCACTCGAGACGCGCCTCGGCGGCCCGTGCGTCCCGCTCGGCGGCCTGCTTCTCCAACCCCAACCGCCCGGAGAGCACCAGTGGGATGGAGGCCATCAGTACGTCCTGGCTCTCCCCCTCCCGGGTTCCGGAGCTCGTCTTCTGGCGCTCCCACTCCAAGGTGGGGTTGGGCCACAGGCCAACGCCCGTGGCTTCGGCACGGCCGAGCGCGGCTTCGCTCTCGGCGACGCGGCCTTCCAGGCTCGAGGTGAGCACTCGCGTCACATACTGCTGCTCGTCGAGCGCGGGCTGGGCCAGGACCGTGCCGGCCAGCATCAGCACCAGGGAGATACTACCCAGGATAGTAGAAGAGGCCGAACGACGAAGGGGCGAGCGCATGCGCATGGCCTGGGGCTCTCAGAAGAGGAGATGGAGGGCCGTCTCCACCGCGTGGTGGAGGAAGGCGGTGTGCGCGAGTGCGAACAGCCCGGCCGCGAGGGTCACGGCTCCGGCGGCTCGAAGGGCGTGTGTCGTGGTGACTCGCGCCTCCTCATCGAGCAGGAGCCGGACACGGCGCTCCAGTGCGAGTGCCCCGAAGGCAGGTGCATCCCCCGCGACGTTGGAGAGCCGCCGCTGGAGCGCCGCCACCTTGACGAGCGCGCCCGCCACCAGCCCGCCATCTCCCACCGCCACCGCCGCTTCGGCATCGCATGCCTCCTCCGCGGCCATCTGGTGGACGGCCGTGCAGGCGCGTGCGAGGAACGGCGCGGCGAAGAGCCCGGCCACTCCGAGGAGCAACCCGAGCAGCGGATCTCGACGGCGCAGGTGGGCCTCCTCGTGCGCCAGCGCCGAGCGCAGCTCCGCCGGGGTGAGCGACTCCTCCAGACTGGCGGACAGCAGGATGCGCCGGTGCACGAGTCCGACCGCATGGCAGAGCCGTGGAGCACCGGGGACGGCGACGATGGGGAAGCGCCCCGGGCGAGGAGTGCCGAGCGACTCGAGGGCGGACAGCCGTGCCCGCACCCGAAGCAGCCGGAAGACGATTCCCCCGGCACGGAAGAGGAACACGGCCAGCGAGAAGGCCCCCACCGTCGCGAGGAGGGGCCTCACGTGCGTCGCGTGGAGGAAGCAGAGGTGCACGTGGTGCCCGTGACCCTGGCAGTGGTCGGCCGCCAGACCGAGCGCCGCGGCGAGCGGAGGCGTGGCCGCGGCGGCCACCACGCCCATCGAGGCCAGGGCGGGCAGCGTACCGAGCACGAAGGCGAGGTCCGCGCGGAGCGCCGGAACGCGTTGCAACGCCCGGCCCCGGAAGAGCAGGAGCGCTGGCCACACCAGCAGCGAGACGGCCATTCCGATGAGGGCCGCCGTCGCCGCGCACTCCAGGAGGAATGCCAGGGCCGCCATTACGCGCGCCCCTTGCGCCGCTGGGAGATGAGCTGTGCCAGCCGGTCGAGCAGCCCCTCATCGACCTCGGCCGCCGCGTCGACGAAGGCCGACAGCGCGACCTCTCCGTGAGACTGGAGGATCTCCGCCGCCAGGCCGTCCGCGAGCGCCTTTTCGAACTCGGCCTTTCCGAGCGCGGGCGCGTACCGCCAGGCCAGGCCGTCCTTCTCGCGGACGAGCAGCCCCTTGCGGTGGAGCCGATCCATCGTCGTCATGATGGTGGTGTAGGCCCGCTCCTCGGCCCCCGTCATCCGGTCGCACACCTCGCGAGCGGTGACCGGGGCTCGGGTCCAGACGACCTCCATCACGGCCGCTTCCAGATGGCCCAGGGGTTCCCAGGTGCGCTTCTTCACCATTCCCGCATCAAGCCCTGGCTTGCTACTACCGTCAATAGTACCAGGGGCATCTGGCGCTCAGCACCAAGGAGGGTCCACACGGTGTCCATGTCTCCGGGGCGGTGCCCGCGAGCAGGTGTGAGCGTCAACGCCGCGCGTTCACCCTCGGCAGGAGTCTGGCCGCACGGCTCTGGACATTGGCGTAGGGGTCCGAGCGCGCCGCCTCCTCGAGGTAGGGCGCCGCGGCGGCTCCCACTTCCCGGACGAGGAAGTCGGCGCACTTCGTGTGGAAGCGATCACTCACCAGGCAGCGGATGACGTTGCGGACGAGCTTCGCATCCGTGCGATAGGCGGGGTTGTTGCGGATGGCCGCACCGTAGGAGGCGAGGCCATCCACCCAGCGGAAGTTGTCGAAGTTGACGTGTCCCTCCAGATAGGGGGCGTAGGCGCTCTGGGGGTACTGCGCGCGCAGACTGGCGAGCGCCCGGAGCGTCTGATCCCTCCGCCGCTCGCCCTCCTTCGCCCAGCGTTCGATCTGCTCGATGTTGGGAAGGTCCTCCCGCGGAACGGTCTCCTCCCGGGTGGAGTGAGCCTGGGCGGAGGGGGCGGGCGTGTCGCTGGGGGCGGGCTGTGGCTTCGCCTCGGGAGTGTTCCTCGCGACGGAGGAAGGCGCGTGGGTGGCGGGCGGGGTCTCCTGCGGCTCCGGCCAGAGGAGCGCCGCGCCCAGGCCCACCAGGAGCACACCCGTGGCCCCCAGGGCCACCATGGGCCGCTTGTCCCGGGGCGGCACCAGCGATGGCGTCTTCGCCTGGGGACGGCTGGGAACGGTAGCCTCGGGGGACTGGGCAGGGGAAGCCACCTGCGCCGTGGGCCATTCGGAGGAGGGGGTGCCCACGTCCGGGAGTGCGTCCAGCGCGGCGGCGAAGTCCACGGCCGACTGGAAGCGGTCCCCCGGGTGTTTCGCCAGCGCCTTGCGGACCACCGCCTCCAGCTCCTGGGAGAACCCGGCCCCGGAGCGGATGCTGCCCAGGGCCGGCGGTGTGGCCACCTGGTGCTGGCCCATCACCTCCGCCGCGCGCTCGCCGTTGAAGGGCTTGGCGCCGGTGAGCAGTTCGAAGAGGAGCACGCCGACGGAATAGAGGTCCGTCCGGGCGTCGATCTCCCCGGCGAGGATCTGCTCCGGGGCCATGTAGCTGGGCGTGCCGATGGCCAGGCCCGTGGTCAGGCCCGAGACCGTGTCGCGCAGCTTCGCCAATCCGAAGTCGAGGATGCGGACCTGCTCGCCCAGCCCGATGGCCTCCGTCAGGAGGATGTTCTCCGGTTTGATGTCCCGGTGGACGATGCCCTGGGCATGCGCGTGGGCCAGCCCGGCCAGCACCTGCCGCACGAGACCCAGCGCGCGCCTCACGGGAAGAGGCCCTCCCTCGCGCAGCAGCGTGCGCAGGGTCCGCCCCGTGACGAAGTCCATCACCATGAAGGGGGCGCCATCGTGCACACCATGGTCGATGACCGACACGCAGCATGGGTGCGACAGCCGGCTCATCGCCTGCGCTTCGATCTGGAATCGCTTCAGGAAGCTCGCGTCCGACGCCATCCAGGGGTGGAGGAACTTGATGGCCACCGCACGGCCGAGCTCGAGGCGCTCGCCCTGGTACACCACGCCCATGCCTCCCGCGGCGAGCCGCTGGAGGATCCGATAGCGCTCCTGCAAGATGGTGCCGATTCGGGGGTCGGTGACGGCGGTCGGTTCCATGATGGACGGGGGAAGCTACCAGGACCGCTCCCCGTATGGGTGATACGGGGAGTGACTTCGGGGGGCTGGCGGCTGGACGAGGGCCTGCATCCGGGCCAGGTGTCCGGGGCCGGGACTACCGGCCGATTTTCACTTCCTTGGCGTGGATCTCGTCCGCTTCGACCCAGTCGGCCTTGATCTCCTTGGCCCGCAGCACCTCCCGCGGCTGAGGGGACGGAGGCGGGGGCGGAGACCGCGGCCACCTCCCGCTCATGCCATCTGGAACAAGAGCCCCACCACCGCGGCCCCGGCGATGACGAGCGGCACGAGGAACTTCGCGTTCCACCGGAAGAGCACCCCGAGGGCGATGGCGAAGATGGCGACCGTGGCGGGCCGGGTCAGCCCGGCGCGCAGCAGTCCCACCGTGGTCGCCGCGATGAGCCCCACCACGCCCGCCGTCACCCCGTCGAGGAAGTGGCGGAAGCGCGGGTGGTGGAGCACCCGCTCGAAGAAGTCGTGGCCCAGCAGCGAGAAGGAGAAGGCCGGGAGGAAGATGCCCGCCGTCATCACCAGCGCCCCGGCCCATCCTCCACCGAGGTAGCCCACGAAGGTGGAGAAGATGATGAGCGGGGCGGGGATGAGCCCCGAGAGGGCGAGCCCGTCGAGGAACTGCGCGTTGGTCATCCACGCGCCCGTCACCACGGCGTCGCGCTGGATGAAGGGGATGGCGGTGTAGGCCCCACCGAAGGTGAGCAGCCCGCCGCGCAGGCCCGACACGAGCAGGGCCAGGAGGGAAGGGCGTTCGCCGGCGACGCCCTGTCCGATCTCCGCCCCGCCCGCGCCCATGGGCGCGAATCCGTGGAGGGCCAGGAAGAGGGCCACGGCCACCGCGCACGCTCCGGCGAGCCCCAGGGCCGGCAGCCGCAGTCCCTTCCTGGCCAGCAGGAGGATGAGCCCCGCGGCCACGAGCGTGAAGGCGAAGTGCACCCCCGCTCCCTGCGCGAGCGCCGCGAGCCCGGCCACGCTCCACGACCAGCGGTCCGCGAGGGTGTGCTGCGCGATGCGCACCACCGCCCGGACGATGAGCGCCGTCACCGCTGCCTGGACGGCACCGAACACGGCCAGGAGTCGCGGCGAGCCCAGGCCATAACGCAGGTAGAGCCACGAGAGGCCAAGCATCAGGACGAGGCCCGGCAGCATGAACCCGAGCCCCGCCAGCACACCACCCAGCCGGCCGCGCGCGAGCATCCCGAAGTAGACGCACAGCTCGTGCGCCTCGGGCCCCGGCAGCACCTGGTACACGGCGAGCGCCCGGTTGAAGTGCTCGCGGGTGACCCACTTCTCCTTCTCCACCAGGTCGTGGCGGATCATCGCGATTTGCGCCACCGGTCCACCCCAGGCGAGCAGGCCGAAGTGCAGGAAGCGCAGGAACAGCTTCCCGTAGGACTCGTGCGGCACCCGGGTGGCTTCTGTCTGGGAGTCGCTCATGGAGGGCCGGAGACTATCCCGGGCCTCTACATGTCGTGGGGAAGACGGCGTGCGACCTCGCGCAGGGTGAGGTGTCTGCGGTCGGGGTCCAGGTCGTAGATCACGACGTACTTGCCCACCACGATTGACAGAGATGTGACCTGGCACACGGTCTTCAACAGGGCCAGGGTGGGAGTCCCCATGCGGACGAGCCTGGCGGCGACTGAATCCAGCTCGCCACGGATGCGCTGGTAGGTCTCCAAGGGAAGCTGGGAGAGTTGCTTCCAGGCCGCCGAGCTGACTTCGACGGCATAGGCGGTGGTGTTCTCGGAGGGATTCATCTCGAGCTGGACGTGAAGCACGAATCACGCCAGCCCTTCCTCTTGTCATTTTCATGACTTGGAAGGCGGGGGCGCCCCTGGAGAATGGAAGTTTCTCCAAGTGGATAGGTGAAAAAACTACCGGCGTCCCTTCACTTCCGGGGGGCGCTTTCTTCCTGTTTTCCGCGCTCGCAGCCGCAGCCGCAGTCGTCGAAGAACGGCTGGAAGCCCGGGGCACAGATGAAACGGATGGTCGCGCACCGCTCTGGGCTCTTGCTGACATACTGCTTGAGCGGATTTTTGTAGTCACAGACTGGAGACTTGCACTCGCTCTTCTTCACGCAGATGCCGATGCAGTCGGCGCCTCCCTTGTCCGGATCGCAGTCATCGCTGGGGTCGTCGACGCAGAGCTGGTTCTTGGGACATGGCGTGCCAGGGAAGCCGCCGCAGGACCGGGTGAGGTGCTGGAAGACGTCGCGCGGGGGTGGCTTCGGCGTCTGGGCCCATGCGGTGCTGGCCACACCGCAGAGGGCACAGGCGAGGGCGAGCGCGCTCGCGGTGGGAAATCGGATGGGCATGGGGGGCTCCTCGTGAGGTTTCATCTCCATGGAGCCCCCAACCCGCCGATGTGACTGTCCGCTCGGATGAATGTCTGGCTATGCGCGCGCCACCTGGGCCGCTGGTGGCGCCTCGCTCATGCCCGGCTGGGAGGCGTCCGCGAGCGCTTCGATGCGCAGCAGCAGCTCCTCGATGTGTCCGCGCTCGACGCGCACGGCCGAGGGGTTGCCCAGGTCGGAGAAGCGCAGCAGGGTGAGCTGGGCGGCCAGCTCCTCGACGAGCCCGATGCTGTGCTCCAGCTCCGTCACCGAGTGCTCGTACAGCCGGGTGAGCCGCTCCTTCACGCTCGCGGGCGCGGTGGCCAGCGCCGCCTCCATCTCCACCAGGCGCCGCTCCTGGGCCCGCAGGCGGGAGATGAACCCGTCCAGCAGCCGGTGCTCGCGCGCCTGCTCCGCCGCCCAGGAGCTCTCCACCGCCGCCTGTCTCCAGCACTCCTCGAGCCGGCCCGTCACGTCATCCAACCGCCGTGCGCGCTCGCTCCGGTCGCCGCGCTCGGGACGCGCGGGGGTGTTTCCCGGAGAGAGGAGCACGGGCAGGAGGAAGGGCCACAGGAGGAGGGCCGCCAGCGCCTGACCGAGCCGGGCCGGGAGGGAGTCCTCCCGCCGGCGGACGAGGGCGAGCACGGCCGCCAACAGTCCGAGCGCCGTGTATGCCGAGAGAATGATGAGCGCCGTCATGGTTCGTCCTCCTCAGCCCAGCGCGTCGAAGGCCCAGAAGCCCATGCCCGAGGTGAAGGCCACCATCATCCAGGAGACGCGCGCGAGGATGCCCACCCGGTACGCGTCCTGCGTGGACAGCACCGCGGTGGCGTCGCCCAGCGCCGTGCGGGTGACGGCCTCCGCCAGGAGGCTCAGCAGCCGGTGGATGCGCGCGCCCGCCGCCGCTCCGGAGAGCAGGAAGGCCGCCGTGAGCAGCAGCGGCCCCGCCCACTCGGAGTCCAGCCTCCACAGCAGGTAGAGGGGCGGTGCCAGTCCCGCCAGCAACAGCGAGCCCGTCGCCGCCGAGGCCAGCAGCGCCGCCACCAGCCGGGCCAGCGGCACGCGCGCCGCCACCAGGATGCTCGCCGCGTAGATGGGGCCCAGCGACGCCGCGAGCGCCAGCAGCACGTTCACCGAGGCGAGCGCCGCCGGGAGCGCCCAGGCGCTTCCGTCCGCCCGCGCGGCGCTCGACGTGGCGGCGAAGAGGCTCGTGCAGACGGTGATGACTCCCACCGAGCCGAGCACCAGCCCCTGGAGCCGGGCCGGATCCAACAGCCGCTCCACGATGGACTCCGGCTCGCGCAGGAGCTCCACCAGGAGCTGCCGCTCGGACGATTCTCCGGCGGCGGCGGGCTCGGGGAGCGGCGCGCGCTCCTCGACCGACCAGGGCATGAACGGCGTGAGGGGCTCGGCCGTGAGCGTGACACTTCGGGAGATGGCTTGCATGGGAGACCTCGTCAGGACCAGAGGTTGAGCAGGGACGTGTGGACGCGCAGGAGGAAGACGGCGCCCAGGAAGAAGGCGAAGGCGCGGGACAGCCACCAGGCCGCTCGCGACGGGTCGAGCGAAGTGATGACGCGCACCGGCAGGGCCGCCAGCGTGGAGAGCGCCAGGGCGGGCACGAACACCGAGGGGAGCGCGAGGACGAGCGGCGCCTCCCTGGACACGAGCATGAGGAAGGCCATGAGCGGCAGGACGCACGTGGCCACAAGCCCCGCGGCGAACAGTCCGATGGCGGTGGCCGCCAGCAGCGTGCGTGTGGAGAGCCTCAGGCGCAGGTAGATGGCGAAGACGAGCGTGCCGGGGATGACGACGAGCAGGGCCTCGAAGACGGCGCGCAGGGCGTCGAGTCTGGGGACGAGCTGGAGGCCCTCGGGGGAGATGAACCCCACGGTGGCCGAGCTGGCCGCCACGAGGAAGAGGCCGAGCAGCGCCGGAGCGAGGGTCGCGGCGAGCGGGCGCCGGGCCATGTCCAGCGCCTCGCGAGCGGGTCTGTCCACCGCGCGCAGGAGAGAGTCGATCAGATCCAGGCGGCCCATCGCCGCCCCGGGAGATGCAGAGCCCATGAGGCCTCCTCGAGTGCGCGTCATCGCGCGGTCGAGGACTGAGCAAGCCCCGTGCCCCATTGAAGCCCTTGGACCCGTCCGAGGCCCCGTGCATGTCCCCTCTCCCTCTGGGAGAGGGCTAGGGTGAGGGTCTTTTCACGGCGGGACTCATACCCTCACCCCCCGCCCTCTCCCAGAGGGAGAGGGAGCATGCGCAACCCAGGTATGTAAGGCCTTACACAGGTGTCACCCGATGTGCAGCTCCTCTCGGATGTCATGCTCGTGGATCTTGTTGAAGAGGGTCTTGTAGCTCACCCCTAGCAGCCGCGCGGCGACCGTCTTCTGTCCCCCGGCCGCCTGCAGCGCGGCGATCACCGCGGCCCGCTCCGCCCGCGCCACCGCCTCGCGCAGCGTCAGCGTGGGAGCATTGGCATCCGGTAACCCAACGGGCCCGGAGGCCGCCGGGGCGGAGGCAGGCGCGGCCTTCTGGGCTCGCGCGGGCTGGAGCGAGTCCGGATCGAACCGGCCGAGCACGACGGCGCGCTCGACGAAGTTCTCCAATTCGCGCACGTTGCCGGGCCAGGGCCAGGCCATGGCGCACCGCAGGGTCTCCGGGTCCGGCCGGGGCGGCCGGAGTCCCTTGCGCACCGCGTGTTTCTCCAGGAAGTGTTCGATGAGGCCGGGGATGTCTCGGGTGCGCTCGCGCAGGGGCGGCAGGTGGATGGGAATCACCGCCAGCCTGTAGAGCAGGTCCGAGCGGAACCGGCCGCTGGCCGCCAGCTCGTCCAGGTCGCGGTGGGTGGCGGCGATGACGCGGATGTTCACCTTCACCGTCTCGCGCCCGCCGATGCGGGTGAGCTCCCGTTCCTGCAGCACGCGGAGCAGCCTCGCCTGGGCCTCCAGCGACATGTCGCCAATCTCGTCGAGGAAGAGCGTGCCGCCCTCGGCCGCCTCGATGAGGCCCTTGCGCCGGGCGTGGGCGCCGGTGAAGGCGCCGCGCTCGAAGCCGAACAGCTCGGACTCGAGCAGGGAGGAGGGGAGGGCGGCGCAGTTGACGGAGACGAAGGGCCCGTCCAGCCGCGACGAGGCGGCGTGGATGGCGCGGGCGACGAGCTCCTTGCCCGTGCCGGACTCGCCGCGCACCAACACTGTGGCGTCCGAGGCGCCCACCCGGGGAAGGAGCGCGGCCACGTCCCGCAGGCCCCCATCGGCGCCGATGAGCGCGCGGCCCGCCTCCGTGTCCGGGGAGACGGTGGGGGCGGCCAGCTCCAGCTCCACCAGCCTGCGTCCCGTCTCCAGCGCGGCCTCCACCGCGGAGACGAGCCGCTCGTTGCTGAACGGCTTGACGAGGAAGTCCGCCGCGCCCGCGCGCAGTGCCTGCACCGCGCGCTCCACGGTGCCGAACGCCGTCATCACCACGACGGGCGCGCGAAACCCCTGCTTGCGCAGCCGGTCCAACAGCACCAGTCCGTCACCGTCGCGCAGCTTCACGTCCAGCAACACGAGGTCCGGCACGTGCAGGGCGAGGTACGCCTCCGCGGCCGCCACCGACTCGAGCGGGACGACGGACAGCCCTCGCGCGCCCAGCACGTCCAGGTAGAGCTCGCGCACGTTGTGCTCGTCCTCCACGAGGGCGATCTCCGGCCTGTCCACCGCGCCTGCGTCCTCCGTCATCACACGTCCTCCCTCGCTGGGGTGTCGGCGCCTGGTGCCACGGGCAGCTCCACGCGGGCCACCGCGCCCGGACGGTCCGCTCGGGGCAGGAGGCCCAGTGTGCCGCCCGCCGCCTCGATGGCCGAGCGCGAGATGGCGAGCCCCAGCCCCGTCCCGTCCGCCTTCGTCGTGTAGAAGGGCCGGAAGAGCCGCTCGCGCTCCACCCCGTCGAGCCCCGCGCCCTCGTCACGCACCTCGACGACGACCCGCTCCTCCTCGCGCCAGGCCCGTACCTCGATGCGCCCACCGGGCTTCTCCCGCATCGCCTCGGCGGCGTTCTTCAGCAGGTTGAGCAGCACCCCGCGCAGCGCGTCCTCGTCTCCCACCACCCGCAGCGCCGGGTCCAATCCCGGCACCAGCGTGGGGAAGCCCGGCTCTCCCTCGGCCACCGCCACCGCCTCCAGCACCAGGCGCGACACGTCGAGCGTGCCGCCACCCTTCTCCCCCCGGGGTGCCCGCCCGAGGTTCAGCAGCTCCGCCACCCGCGCGTCGATGCGATCGCTCTCCTCGCGGATGATGCGGACCGCCTTCTCGAAGCGGGCCCGCTGCTCGGGGAGGACATGCGGGGACTGCGTGGCGAGGAGCTCGGCGTAGCCGCGCACGGCGGCCAGGGGATTCTTCACCTCGTGGGCGATGGCCGTGGCCAGCTCTCCGGCGATGGCGAGCCGCTCGGCGCGCTCCAGCCGGCCGCGCAGCGCCGCGGATTCGGAGCGGGCGGCGGACAGCTGCCCGGCGAGCAGCGCCTGCTTGGGGAACAGGAGCTGCTCGATGCCCCGGTCGAGCTGCTTTCCCAGGCCGATGAAGAGCACGGAGGCGACGAGCGCCACCACCACCGCCACCGACACCTGGACGAGGTCTACCCCATGGCCCAGGGCCCTCAGGCTCGCGACGACGGCGAAGGCCAGACCGATGGCGAGCACGGCGTGTGTCAGGGCGCGCGAGACGGGGAGATGGACCGAGACCCGCTCGTGGACGGTGTAGCTGAGCGTCGCCACCTCGGCGACGAGGATGACGCACAGGATCATCCCATTGCCGGCGGCCCCTCCCTGGGAGAGCTCGACGGCCGAGCGCACGGTGCAGACGAGTAGCGAGATGCCGATGAGCGCCACCATGTGCCGCGAGAGCCGGCGGATGGAGGCGTTCTCGTGCTGGCGCAGGGCGAAGCGGATGACGCCCAACAGGCCCACTCCGGCCAGTGCCAGCACCTGGGGGAGCAGCGCCACGAGCGGCTGCGCGAAGGCCACCGCGGCCAGGGCCGACAGCCCGACGAGGCCGAGCCCGATGGGAACGAGCGAGACGAGGAGGCGGCGCCGGGCCGGGCCGGGTCCGAGGTCGGCCAGGGCATCGGCGACGAAGCTGGAGATGGACAGCAGGGAGGCGAACCCGACCGCCACGCGGACCGAGGCCCGGGACTGGGGCTCCAGGAGGACGACGAACCACCCGATGGCGAAGAGGGCCACCCCGGCGGGTCCGCAGGCGAACGAGAGCTGGCGCCTGTCTCCCCGGCTGGCCGCGAGGACGTAGCCGGCCAGCAGGCCGTTGAAGAGCGCCACGATGAGCGCGACCACCGATGAGGCGAAGAGATGCGCCGACATGCCGACCCCCCGGAGCGGCGGCGCGCTCGGGATGCCCCCGAGCGTATCACGCGCGGCGCGGTATCATGCCCGCGATGCGCGTCTTCGCCCTCCTCGTCGCCCTGGCTGGAGCCCTGGCCTCCGCCAGCGAGCCGGACCTCTCCGCCTTCGCCAGCCTGCCGGCGGACCCCGCGCCTCCGGAGCTCGTGCGCGGCCTCCACTACTGGATCTCCAACGAGAACGACCTCCACCTCTTCCATGACGCGGTGAAGGACAAGGGCGGGGTCTACATCGGCGTCGGCTCCGATCAGAACTACCTGCTGGGGGCCTGGGCGCGCGCCGAGACGCTCGTCCTGCTCGACTTCGACCAGTCCATCGTGGACCTGCACCGCGTCTACCGCGTCCTCTTCCTCGCGGCGGAGACCCCCGAGGAGTTCCTCCGGCTGTGGCAACCGAAGAGCCGCGAGGAGGTGCGCCGTCTCATCGAGGAGGGCTACCCGGACAAGAAGCAGCGGACGGGCGCGCTCCGGGCCTACGGCACGGCCCGCTGGGCGGTGGATCGGAGGCTGAAGCGCGTGGTGACGCAGATGGCGAAGGCGTCCCTGCCGTGCTTCGTCGTGGATGCCGCCGAGTACGCGCACATCCGCCGCCTCTTCCAGGAGGACAAGGTCTTCATGGTGCGGGGGGACCTCACCGCTCAGCGCACCGTGAGCGCCGTGGGCCGGGCGGTGGCCCAGGCGGGCAAGAAGGTGGGGGTGCTCTACCTCTCGAACGCCGAGCAGTACTTCCCGTATGACGCGCGGTACCGGAGCAACATGCGCGAGCTCTCCCTGGACGAGGGCAGCGTGGTGGTGCGCACGAGCGGCCAGCGGGGCGTCTCGCACGTGAAGGGCACCTACTACCACTACAACACCCAGTCGGGTTCGAGCTTCCTGGCGTGGCTGGCGGACGCGAAGACGCGGGACGTGCGCCGGATGCTGCGCTACGCGCCGGACAGCGGGACGGTGTACGGGCTGTCGCGGCTCGACGTCGGGCCCGAGGAGGCGCGCGAGGCGGCGAAGCAGCGGCTGCTGGCGAAGGTGCAGGCGAAGAAGGTGCGGCGGGGGAAGGGCTTGTCGCGGGCGGCGCGCGGCGAGGCGGTGCGGTGAAGGTGAGGACGTGGTGGGCCATCGTGCCCCTTGTCCTGGTGGCGCGCGTGGCGGTGGCGGAGGAGGTGTTCCCCGGGGCCCCCCAGGTGCTGCCCTGTCTCGAGGCGCCGATCACCGGCATGGCCTGCATTCCCGGAGGCCCCTTCCTCCGAGGCGTGAACGGAGGGCGGCATGCGCCGGCCAGGCCCCAGGCGAAGGTCTGGGTGGGGACCTTCTACATGGACACCCACGAGGTGACGTACGGGGCCTACAAGGCGTGTGAGAAGGCGGGACGGTGCCGGAAGGCCGGGCCCAACTACCGCGACTTCGACAACCCCCAGCAGCCCATCAACGGGGTGAGCTGGTACGACGCGAAGGCCTACTGCGAGGCACACGGCAAGCACCTGCCGACGGAGGCCGAGTGGGAGAAGGCGGCGCGCGGCACGGACGGGCGGCTCTACCCGTGGGGCGACGAGCCCGCCACCTGCGAGCGCGCGGTCATCATGGACGCCCGGGGGCGGAGCTGCGGACGCAAGCAGCGCTCCAGGACGCACGCCGACGTGGGACGTCCGGAGCCGGTGGGCTCGCGGCCTCCGAATCCGTACGGGCTCCACGACATGTCCGGCAACGCCTGGGAGTGGGTGGCGGACTGGTTCACCCCTTCGTGGAAGGCGTGTGGCGCGGCGTGTCTGGGGGTGGATCCGAAGGGCCCGTGCGAGGGCCGGGTGCCTTGCGAGGGCTACACCGAGAAGGTGGTGCGAGGCGGCTCGTGGTTCTGGCCGGGCTCGTACGCGACGACGGTGTACCGGCGGCCCCATGTGCCCGCCAACCGGCCCATCTTCCACCACTTCGGTTTCCGCTGCGCGGCGAGCCTCTCGGAGGCGCGGGCGCTCGCGGGAAGGCCGGAGTGAGCCGCGCGGCTCGGTGGGAGTCGTGAGCGCGGCGGACGCCGTCAGCGATTGGGCGGGACGACGGGCGGATGCTCGGCGAGCCACTGCTCCAGGTTGGCGCGGACCTTCTCCGCACCGGGCAGGGTGTCCGTCGCCACCATGTCGAGCGCCTCGGTGATGAGCCGGCGGGCGCGGACGCGATCCTCTCCCGAGTCCCACAGGGCCCGCGCCAGGCGGAAGAGGGCGATCTCCCGGTGCCGCTGGTAGCCCTCGGGCGCCCCTTCCAGGGCGGACACGGCGCGCTCCAGGGGCGGGATGGCCTCGCGCGGCCGTTTCGCCCGGAGGTAGGCCCACCCCATGTTCATCAGCAGCTCCCCCCGGAAATTCCGGTAGTCCCCCGGCTGGGCCTGGTGGATGGCCAGGGCGCGCTCGAAGTATGGCAGGGCCTCGGGGCTGCGATCCTGATGCAGGAGCACCTCGGCGAGCCCGCTCAGCATCAGGCTGAGCGGTGGGTAGTCCGGGCCCTGCCGTGCCTCCTCTTGGGCGATGGACTCGCGGAAGTACTGCTCCGCCTCCTGCAAGCGCCCCTGCGCCATCAGCACCTGGGCCAGGTTGATGTTGAGGTAGGGCACGCTGGTGCTCTCCAGTCCATCGACCGCGCGGATGATGCTCCGTGCGCGCTCCATCAGGGAGAGGATCTCCCGCCGGTCGGCCTTCGGATCGAAGAGCTGGGTCATCGCGTAGAAGTTGAGCGCGTAGCCGAAGCTCGGATGTTCCGGGCCGAGCGCGCGCTCGAACATCTCCCGCGCCTGGAGGGCCAGCCGCGCCGCTTCCGGGATGTCCCGTAGCTGCCAGGCCGCGTCCCCGAGCGCGAGGATCGCCATCGCCACCTCCGGGTGGTTGGGCCCCAATATCCGCTCGCGCAGGGAGCGCGCGCGCCGCAGGTGGGTGAGCGCTTCCTCCTGGTGGCCCATCGCCACATGTGCCGAGCCCAGCTCGAGGAGGACGTCCGCCACCTCCAGATCCTCCGGTCCCCGGGTCTTCTCCAGCAGGGCCAGCGCCTCCCGGTGTCGCTCCGAGGCCTCCGCGAACCGGCCCTGTGTCGCGAGAACGCGGCCCTCGTTGGTGAGCAGCCGCGCGCGCAGCACCTCGTCGTCGCCCACCCGGGCGAGGGCCGCCTCCGCGCGCTCTCGCCACAAGTTGGCCAGCGTGTACTTCTCGAGCCGCTCCCCGGTGATGCGCACCGCCAGCGTCCAGGCGCGCGCGGCCACCGCGTCGTTGCGGCCGGCCTCGGCGGCCCAGACCGCGTCCTGGACGGCCTTCTCCGCGCCCCGGTAGTCCGCCGCCTGATCTCTCAGCTCGGCCACCAGCAGGAGCGCCTCCGCGCTGCCGTACCGATCCCCCGCCGCGCGCGCCGCCTCCGCCGCGGGGAGCACCCGGGCCGCGCCCTCCTTATATCGGCCCGACGCGCCGAGCGTGCGGCCCTCCACCAGCGCGGTGCGCAGCGCCTCGGCCCGCTGGCGCGCGGCGTCGTCCCGGGGCACGGGCCCCGCGGCCTCGAGCGCCGCCAGGTTGGAGCACGTGGCCAGCGAGGAGAGCTGCTCGGCGGTGCGGTGCGCGTGCTGCACCACGCTCGCGTCCGCCTGGGTGAAGAGGCGCGCGAGCGCGGCCACCTCGGCCAGCCGCTCGTCCAGGCACCTCATGCGCCGGCCCAGCACCTCCGGGGACTGCTCGCCGCGCACCCGGGTCGCCTCGCAGGCCGCGGTGTGCAGGGTGGCCCAGGCGGCGGTGTACGCGTCCAGCGTGCGCCGCGCGCTCTTCCACGCCTCCTGCGCGAAGGGCCGGCCGGTGGCGAGGAAGGCCGCCTCCGCCTCCTGCTTCTGCTGCGGGCCCCAGATGCCGGCCACCTTCTCCCCGGCGTTCTGGCAGGCCCGGGCCGCGTGCGTGTGGAGCGCATGGGTGAGGCCCACCGACAGCAGCAGCAGCGCCACCCCTCCGCCCACCTGCAGCCACCACCGCCGCCGCCGCGCCGGGTCCCTCGTGAGCTCGGAGAGCAGGGCCTCCAGCGAGGGGTGGCGCGCGGTGGGGTCCACCTCCAGCCCGCGCGCCACCAGCTGGTGCAGCCATGGCGGTACGCCCGTGCCCTTTGGCGCGGGGCGCACCCGGCCGGCACGCACCTCCGCCGCCAGCTCCCGCTCGGTGTCTCCGGCGAAGGGGCGCTCGCCGTGGAGGGCCTCGTACAGCGCGACGCAGAAGGCGAACTGGTCGCTGCGCGCGTCGGCGCGGCCCTCCCGGCCGAACTGCTCGGGCGCCATGTAGGCCGGGGTGCCGCCCACCACCTCCGGGGTGTGGCCGGGAGTGGTCCGGCGCGCCAGGCCGAAGTCGGTGACGCGCACGCGCCCGTCGCGGCCCACCAGGAGGTTCTCCGGCTTGAAGTCTCCGTGGACGAGCCCCGCGGCGTGCGCGGCGCTCAGCCCCCGGCCCGCGTCCAGGAAGACGTCGCGCACCTCCCGCCAGGAGCGTGGCGCGGCCCTCATCCACTGGCGCAGCGTCTGCGCCTCCACGTACTCCATGGCGAGGAACACCTGCTCGCCGAAGGTGCCCACGTCGTAGACGGACACCACGTGCGGGTGGGAGACGCGGGCCATGGCCTGGGCCTCGCGCAGCAGGTGGGCGCGTCCCTCCTCGGCGTCCAGCCCGAGGGCCACGACGCGCAGCAGCTTGAGGGCCACGCGGCGGTCCAGCTCGGGGTCATAGGCCGAGTAGACGACGCCCATGCCCCCCGCGCCCAGCCGCTCCAGCACGAGGTAGCGCCCCACGGCGGTGCCTCTCGGGAGCACGGCCTCCACGGGAGAGGCGGCGGGAGAGGAGGGGAGGTCGGAGGGGGGAGACGGGACGGGGGGCGTCCGGGCCCGGACGGCGTCGGCCACGAGACGCCGGCAGTCGGGGCAGGTGTCCAGGTGCCGGTCCACCTCCGAGGCGCGCTCCGGAGGCAGCTCGCCGAGCATCAGCCCCATGAAGGTGGCTTCGTCGAGGCAGGGCATGGCGCTTCAGTCGACGCGCGAGCGCAGCAGTCGGCTGAGGCTCACGTCGAGCTGGCTGGAGATGAGGCGCAGCACGCTGTCGAGCTGGGAGCCGGTGAGACGCAGGCGCTCGGTGAGCAGGCGCCGGGTCTCCTCGAGGAGCGCCTGCTGGGCGGCCACCACCCACCGCGCGCCGGTGGCGCGGTGCACGCCGTAGAGGGCGCCGAACTGGTCGATGCTCAGCCCATCCAGGTACTTCAGGCGCAGGAGGTTGCGCTCGCGCGGGGAGAGGTTGGCGAGGGCCTGGCCGAAGGCGGTGTTGAACTCGGTGCGGTAGGTGGTCTTGAGGTAGGCCAGCTCGGGGTCGTCCCCGGGGTCGACGAGCAGGGAGAGGGTGCTGTCGTCCTTGGGCGTGTCGTGGCTGGAGCGCTGGCGCTGCAGATCCAGGGCGAGCCACAGCGCGGCGGCGCGCACCCAGCCGGAGAGCGGGCCGGTGCCGGGGTAGGCGGCGAGCTTGGGCGGTGTGTCCGGGCCCGGGACGAGCATCTTCTGGCGCACGAGCTGTCGCACCTCGTCCAGGGCCGCGGGGGGCAGCTTGAGGCGGGCCACGGCCACGTTCACCTCGGACAGGAGGTGGGCCTCGAAGGCGGCATGGGCCGCGGGCACTCCCTCGGCGCAGGCGTGGGCCAGGTAGAGGTCCGGCAGGTGCAGGCGCTCGAGGGCCTCGGGGGTGCTGTCGGCGGGAAGGTGCCGCGCGAGGTGGGCGGCGAAGCGCGCACCGTCCAGGTCCACGCCGGGCCAGTGCGCGCGGGCGGTGTCCAGCAGCCGGCCGAGTCGCTCCTCGAGGTCGGCCAGGGACACTCCCGCGGGGATGCCCTCTCGGGCGGAGATGAAGGCTTGAGCGAGGCCCGGTGTCACCGAGCGGTCCTCCTGATGGCGGGCCACCATAACACCTCGGCCATTTCTTGGTTCATGAGAAAAGCGGGAACTCCCCGTATCTCTCGGTTTCTGATGACTCTGAAGCGGGATGGTGTTATGGTGTTGCTGTCGTTTTCCGGGGTGAGTGAAATGTTGCCGAGCCGTACCAGGAGTGAGTCGTGTGGTGTCGCCCGAAGCCCCCTGTCTGGAGGCGGAAGGTGGCGGGGATCCAGGCGGGTTCTGCGCGCGCTGCTGGTGGTGTGGAGCTCGCTGACCCCGCTGATGGCGTCCGCCACCCAGGTCCAGGGGAAGCTCTCCACGCCCACGGTCTGGAAGAAGAGTGGCAGCCCCTACGTGCTCACGGGGGATGTGACGGTGGGGTGGGGTGCGACCCTGGTGATCGAGCCCGGGGTGAAGGTCATCGCCGCGAAGCGGGACGCGCTGCGGTCCGGGGTGGATGAGCAGCGCGTGGAGCTCATCGTGGATGGCGCGCTGGTGGTGCGAGGCACCGAGGCCCGGCCGGTGAAGTTCACGTCCGGTGGGGAGCTGGGCGCCTGGTACGGCATCCGGGTGAGGGGAGGCCGGGGCACGGTCATCGACGGAGCGGTCATCGATCAGGCGTGGCAGGCCCTGTCGCTGGACACGAGCGCGGTGGTGCGGAGCACGGCGGTGAACGCCACCGTGGAGGACTGCCTGCGCGTGGGCTGGGGCAACGCGACGCTGGTGGACAACCGGCTGAGCGGGTGTGGGGCGAACGGGGTGAGCGTGGCCGAGTGGGCGAAGGTGCGGATGGAGGGGACGGTGGTGACGGGCAGTGGAGGCCACGGAATCGAGCTGAGGGGCGGGGGCGAGCTGCGCCACGACACGTTCCACGCCAACGGGGCCGCGGGTGTGGCGCTGCTCTCCGAGCAGGAGGCGCCGGTGGTGAGGGACAGCCTCATCACGTCCAACGGGGGCCATGGCGTGTTCAAGGCGTCGGCGGCCCGGGGCGTCCTGCTGTCCAACAATGTCTGGGGCAACGCGGGTGGGGACTACGGGGCCGCCGCGTTCGCGGGGCAGGGCTCCATCTCCGCCAATCCGCTCTACGTGTCCGCGACGGATCTGCGGCTGGGCGACGGCTCGCCGAGCCGGGGCGTGGCCTCGGATGGGTTGGACCTGGGTGCCATCCAGCCGTCCCGCTCGCTGATCTCGAGCCCCAAGGGGTCCAACGTCCGGGGTGGTCTGCTGGCGGCGGCCTCCGTGCGTGGCTCGCGGGTCTTCTCCGTCACGGCTCCGGGGCGTGCCCGGGAGCGGAGCACGGCTCTCAGCGCCATCGCGCTGGCGTCCAGCAAGGCGGGCGGCCGGTCCACGCGGTGGCACGGGGTCTCCCCCGAGCGCAAGCGACGGGTCAAGTCCCATGTCGAGGGGTCGCTCGCCTCCGTGTCCCGGAGCGCGCCCCGCATCGGCTCCGCGCTGCAGGGGAGTGGGCTGACGGGCCTCGAGCAGCGCTAGGGACCCTATTTTCGCGGTCGGGTCCGAAAACGGCCAGACAGGGGTGCTCGTCCACGCTACGAACACCCCGTGATGCAAACGCTGGAGACCGAGACCTGCTACCGGGCCCTGAGCGCGCGAGACCGGCGCTTCGATGGGCTCTTCTTCGTCGGGGTGTCGACGACGGGCATCTACTGCCGGCCCGTGTGCACGGCGAGGACACCGCGCCAGGAGCGGTGCGCGTTCTACCGGACGGCCGCCGAGGCCGAGCGCGCGGGCTACCGGGCCTGCCTCCTGTGCCGTCCCGAGCTGGCGCCGGGCAGCGCGCCGGTGGACTCGGTGCCACGGCTCGTCGCGACCGCGGTCTCCCGCATCGAGGCGGGCGCCCTCAACGAGGCGTCGATCGATGAGCTCGCGTCGGAGCTGGGCGTCACCAGCCGGCACCTGCGCCGGGCCATGGAGTCGGAGCTCGGCGTCTCGCCGGTCGAGCTGGCCCAGTCGAGGCGGCTCGCGCTGGCGAAGCAGCTCCTCCAGGACACCGCGCTCCCCCTGGCGGAGATCGCCTTCGCGAGCGGCTTCCAGAGCGTCCGGCGCTTCAACGCGCTCTTCCAGGCGCGGTTCGGGATGCCGCCCTCGGCGCTCCGGCGGAAGAGTGGTGAACCGGAGGGGGCGCGCTCGCTCGTGCTCCGGCTGGATTACCGGCCGCCCCTGGACTGGGAGCAGCTCCTGGCCTTCCTGCGCGGGCGCGCCATTCCCGGGGTGGAGTCGGTGGGGGAGTCCGAGTACCGGCGCACGGTGCGCCTGGGGGGCAGGACGGGCTGGCTGACGGTCCGGCGGGACGGGAAGCGCCCGGCGCTCCTGGCGGAGGTCTCGCTCTCGCTGGCGGGAGTGCTGATGCAGGTGGCGGCGCGGCTGCGGGCGCTCTTCGACCTGGACGCGCGGCCGGAGGTCATCGCGGAGTGCCTGGGGCGTGATGCGCTCCTCGCGGAGCGGGTGCGGGAGCATCCCGGGCTTCGCGTGTTGGGGGCGTTCGATCCCTTCGAGCTGACGGTGCGCGCCATCCTCGGGCAGCAGGTCTCCGTGCGCGCGGCCACGACCTTGAGCGGGCGGCTCGTGGCGCGCTTCGGCGAGCCCGTGGACAGCCCCCATGCGGACGCCTCGCGGCTCTTCCCGCTACCGGAGACGCTGGCGGCGGCGGGGGAGGACGACGTGGCGGCGCTGGGGCTGCCCGGTGCTCGGGCGCGAAGCCTGCTGGGCGTGGCGAAGGCCGTCGCGGAGGGCTCGGTGCGGCTGGACGGGCGCGCGGAGGTGGACGCGACGATGGCGGCGCTCGAGGCGTTGCCGGGCATCGGGGCCTGGACGGCGCACTACATCGCGATGAGGGCCCTGCGCTGGCCCGATGCGTTTCCCGCGAGCGATCTCGGAATCCGCAAGGCACTCGGAGGCCTGACGGCGAAGGCGGCCGCGGAGCGCGCCGAGGCCTGGCGGCCCTGGAGGTCCTACGCGGCGGTACACCTCTGGACCTCTCTCTCGGAAGGAGCAGGCGGATGATGCGATACACCACGACCTTGAAGAGCCCGGTGGGGCCCCTGCGTGTCTTCGCCACGGAAGGAGCGCTGACGGCCATCTACCTGGAGAACCACAAGCGGGCTCCCGTGCTGGAGGCGACCGAGCGGCCGGAGCTCCCGGTGCTGCTCGCCGCCCGGCGCCAGCTGGAGGAGTACTTCGCGGGCGAGCGGGTGTCCTTCGAGCTCCCGCTGGAACCGGAGGGAACGCCGTTCCAGCACACGGTGTGGAAGGCGCTGCGGGAGATTCCGTTGGGCATCACCTGGTCCTACGCGAACCTGGCGCGCCACATCGGCCGGGCGGGCGCGGCGCGGGCCGTCGGGTCCGCGAACGCGAGGAATCCGCTCTCCATCATCGTCCCCTGCCACCGGGTGGTGGGCACCGACGGGAAGCTCACCGGGTACGCGGGGGGCGTCCCCGTCAAGCAGTGGCTGCTCGAGCATGAGCGGCGGCTCCTCCCGGCGGCGCGCAGCTGAAACGCGAAGGGCCCGGAACCGGTGCGCGGTTCCGAGCCCCTGGCGCTCATCACGAACGGGTGCGGCTCAGATGTTCCAGCGGATCATTCCCTGGAGGACGTTCTCCGCCTTGCCCGGGATGAGGTAGCGGTGGAAGGCGATCTGGTACTCGAAGCCCGCGTACAGCTTGCCCGGGGTGAACGTGATGACCTTGCCGAAGTCCCACAGCAGCTGGGGCTGGGCGAGGAAGAAGCGCTGGCCCTTGGTGAGATCGAAGGGACCGGGGTTGCGGTGCGCGCCCTCGCCGAAGAGGCCCGTCTGGAAGAAGCCGCCGAAGATGAAGTCCTGGCTTCCCAGCGCGAAGGACTTCTGCCACGCCGCGCCCACCTGGAAGTCCACGCCGCGGAACACGTAGTCGTCGCGGATGACGGTGGTGACCGTCACGAAGTCCATGCCCGGCACCGCGAGGTCCCACTGCAGGCCGTAGTAGTTCAGCATGCCGAACTTGGAGACGTGCTCCGCCTCGTACTTCAGCGACACGTTGGACAGGGGACCCCAGTTGAGCGGGCGGCCCAGCACCTTCTCGGCGAAGAACTTGCCCGACAGCGTCAGCGTGATGCCGCCGAAGAAACCGCCCTTCTCGTTGAGGCTGGTGACGTCGGCCAGGGCGCTGTTGAAGGGGCCGGTGATGTCGTAATACAGGAACATCGTCCCGAACTCCCACGCCTGGAACGCCTTGATGCTCAGCGTGGTGCGGGAACCCCCACCGTTGAAGTCCTTGTTGAAGCAGTCGACTGCGCCCCGGTAGCGACCGCTCACGGGATTGATGTTGTCCTCGTTGCCCGTCCAGCACGGCGCATGAAGGAGCTCGAACCACACCCCGGCGGAGGCGTTGGTCGAGGACAGCAGGACGGCGAGCAGCGCGAAGAGGTACAGCGGTTTACGGGTCATGGGGGTCCCCTGGGTGCGCGCGTGTTGTGGATTGTCAGGGGCAACCAGTCAAGCCCCTGCTGCTTGCGTTTTCCGCGGGGCTGTGAGCACACGCGCGGTCACGCGCGCGCGAAAGAAACTTGACGTGTGCCTTCTCGGATAGGGGTCGGGAGGGCGCCGGAGTGGCTTCCCATCGCGCATTGCGGCGTATTCGGGGGCGTGTTCCCATTCCGAATCACTCGGTGCGCTCAATCCATATCGAGCCACGGGGGGCACCATGCTCGACATCCCAGGATATACCCTCCGAGGGGCCATCAAGCCCACCGGCGCCAACCAGCTCTTCCACGCGGTGCGTGACGCCGATGGCCAGGCCCTCATCCTCAAGACGCCCACGGCCGCGTTTCCAGGCCCGCGCGAGTCCGAGCGCTATCGCCGCGAGCTGGGCATTCTTCAGCGACTCCAGGGCGTGAAGGGGGTCGTCCAGGTCCATGCCTGCGAGCGGCTCCGGGATCGCCCCGTCCTCCTGCTGGAGAAGGTGGAGGGCCAGCCGTTGTCAGAGCTGCTCACGGAGCAGCCCTTCGAGGTGGCGCGAGTCCTGGACCTGGCCATCTCCCTGTGCTCCTCGCTGGCCGAGCTCCACTGCCGCGGCATCGTCCACAGGGACCTCAAGCCCTCCAACATCATCGTCGCCCCCTCCGGCGAGACGTGGCTCATCGACTTCGGCTCCGCGACCCCGCAGCTCGTCGAGCACGTGGAGGCGGCGCCCATCTCCTGGATGGAGGGCACGTTGGCGTACATGTCCCCCGAGCAGACGGGGCGCATGAACCGGGCGGTGGACTACCGCACGGACTTCTACTCGCTGGGGGTCACCCTCTACGAGCTGCTGACGGGAAGCAGGCCCTTCCAGGGGCGCGATGCGCTCGAGTGGTTCCATGCGCACATGGCGGTGGCACCCGAGCCACCGCTGGAGCGGGTGCCTGGCCTGCCTCCCGTGCTGTCCGCCATCGTCTTGAAGCTGCTGGCCAAGGTGGCGGAGGAGCGCTACCAGAGCGCGGAGGGACTCAAGGCCGATCTCGAGCGGTGCCGGGACAACCTGCTCCGGGGCCTGTACGAGGACTTCCCGCTGGGCGTGTATGACCATCCCACCCGCTTCCAGCTCCCGCAGCGGCTCTACGGGCGGGACACGCACGCCACCGCCCTGATCCAGGGCTTCGAGCGCGTCGCCCGGGACGGGCGGCCGGAGCTCGTCCTGGTGCGTGGCTACTCGGGCATCGGCAAGTCCGCCGTCGTGCACGAGCTGCACAAGCCGGTGGTGCGCCAGCGTGGCTTCTTCATGAGCGGCAAGTTCGACCAGTTCCAGCAGGCCATCCCCTACGCCACGCTGGCCCAGGCCATCCGAGGGCTGACGCAGCAGTTGCTGGCCGGCAGCGACGAGGAGCTGGCCCGCTGGCGCGAGCACCTGGTGGGGGCCTGGGAAGGCCATGGCCAGGTGCTCCTGGACGTGGTGCCGCAGCTCGAGCTCATCACCGGCAAGCAGCCTCCCTGCCCGGAGCTGCCTCCTTCCGAGGCGCAGCACCGCTTCAACCGGGTGTTCCGCAAGTTCCTCGGCGTGTTCGCCACCTCCGAGCACCCGCTCGTCGTCTTCCTGGACGACTTGCAGTGGGTGGACCAGGCGAGCCTCCGGCTCATCCATCACCTGCTCACCCATCCGGAGACGCCTCCGGTGCTGCTCATCGGCGCCTGGCGCGACAACGAGGTCACCCCCTCCCACCCGTTGACGCTGGCGCTGGAGGAGCTGCGCGAGGCCGGCGCGCGGATGACGGAGCTCCACCTGGAGCCGTTGAGCCTCCAGGAGGTGCGGCAGCTCGTCGCCGACACGCTGCCCGGAGCGGGCGCGGAGGTCGTCGAGCCCCTCTCGGCGCTGGCGCGTGAGAAGACGGGCGGCAACCCCTTCTTCCTGCGGCGGTTGCTGCTGACGCTCCACGAGGACGGGCTCCTGGCGCGCACGCCGCAGGGCAGGTGGCGCTGGGATGCCGAGGCCGTCGGGCGCAAGGGCTACTCGGACAACGTCGTCGACTTCCTGGCCGGCAAGCTGCGTCAGCTCCCCCTGGAGACGCAACACCTGCTGCGGCTGGCCGCCTGCGTGGGCAATGTCTTCGCGCTCCCGCTGCTGGCCAGGGTCTCCAGCATCGCGGAGACGGCGGACGTGGAGCGGGGGCTCGAGCCCGCGTTCCTGGAGGGACTGCTGGTCCACGTCGGTCCGGAGCAGTACCGGTTCCTCCATGACCGCATCCAGCAGGCGGCCCGCGACTTCATCCCCGAGCAGGAGCGCAAGGTCATCCACCTGCGCATCGGCCGCTTGCTGCTGGCCAGCCTGTCGCCGGAAGAGGTGCAGGAGAAGCTCTTCGATGTCGTGGGCCAGTTCAACGCGGGGTTCGAGCTCCTGGAGGCTCCCGAGGAGCGCCTGCACGTGGCGCGTCTGAACGCCGAGGCGGGCAGGCGGGCCAAGGCGTCGACCGCGTTCCGCTCGGCCGTCGCCTATCTCTCCAAGGCCTTCCAGTTGCTGCCCGGCAATCCCTGGGAGACGGAACCGGAGCTGGCCTTCAAGCTGCGTCTGGAGCACGCGAACTGCGAGTTCATGAACGGCAACGCCGCCGAGGCGCTCCGCCTGGTGGAGGAGCTCCTGGCCCGGACCCGCACCCGGGTGGAGACGGCGGCCGCCTACTGCCTGAAGACCAACATCCTCGCCGGGACGGGAGACCTCCAGAGCGCCATCACCTGCCTGCTGGAGGGCCTGGCGCTGATGGGCATGCCGATGTCACCCCATCCCACCTGGGAGGAGGTGGTGGCGGCCGAAGAGGAGGTGCGGACGCTGCTGGGGGGCCGCTCCATCGAGAGCCTCATCGAGCTGCCCTTCACGGACGACCCGGACCTGGAGGCGGTGATGAGCATGCTCGGCGCCCTGTTCGCGCCGTCGTACGTCACGGACTCCAACCTGCTCATCCTCCACCTGAGCCGGATGGTCTCCCTGAGCCTCCGCCACGGCAACACGGCCGCCTCCGTGCACGGGTACTCCTGGTACGGCATCGTGCTGGGACCCGCCTTCAAGCGTTACCGGGAGGCCCAGGCCTTCGGTCAGCTCGCGTGTGATCTCGTCGAGCGCCATGCGCTGACCGCCTTTCGGGGCAAGGCGCTCTATGGCATGGAGATCATCAGCTATTGGACCCAGCCGCTCTCCACCTGCCTGGAGCTCATCCGCGAGGCCTTCCAGGCCGCGCTCCAGGCCAGTGACATCCAGGTGGCCGGCTACTGCAGCAACCACATCGTCACGGATCGTCTCTCGCTGGGACACGACCTGGGGGAGGTCTATCAGGAGTCGGTGGCGCGTCTGGACTTCGCCCGCCGGGCCGGCTTCGTGGACTCACGGGACATCATCCACTTCACCCAGCGCTACGTGCAGCAGCTCCGGGGCCTCACGCCCTCGTTCAGCTCCCTGAGCGGGGAGGACTTCGACGAGGAGGCGTTCGAGGCGGCCCTGTCGCCGGAGCGCATGAGCACCCTGCGGTGCTGGTACTGGATCCTGAAGATGCAGTCGCGCTTCATGTGCGGCGCCTACCAGGAGGCGCTCTCCGCGGGAGCCAGGGCCAGCGAGCTGCTCTGGTCCTCGCTCGGCCACATCCAACTGCTGGACTTCCACCTCTTCCGGGCTCTGTCCCTGGCCGCTTGCATGGAGGAGCTGCCGCCCGGGGAGCGAGACCGGGCCCTCGAGCAGTTGCGCGGGGACCATCGGCAACTGGCGGAGTGGGTCAGCGCCTGTCCCGAGACCTTCCAGGTGCCCGAGAGGCTCGCCTTCGGGGAGCTGGCGCGCGTCTCGGGCCGCCAGGATGACGCCTTCCGGGCCTACGAGGAGGCTCTCCACTCCGCTCGGGCGCGGGGCTTCCACCATTACGCGGCCCTCGCGAGTGAGCTGGCGGCCCGCTTCTGGCGCGACCAGCGCATGCCTTCCATCGCGGACTCCTACGCGCGCAAGTCCCGGCAGGACTGGCTGCGCTGGGGCGCGAGGGGGAAGGCCAGACATCTGGAGACGTGGTGGCCGCACCTGGCCTCCAGTGACACCGCCGATGAGACCACCACGGACACGGGCTCCTCGCAGATCGACGCGCTCACCGTGGTGAAGGCCCAGCAAGCCATCTCCGGGGAGATCGTCCTCGAGCGGCTGGCGAACACGCTGCTGCGTGTCGCCATGGAGAACGCGGGAGCCCAGCGCGGGGCCTTGTTGTTGCCCGACGGAGACAAGCTCCTGGTCGTCGCCGTCTCGGGCACCTCGCCCGAGGGCTCCACCCCGGGCGCGGACGAGCCCTCGCTTCCGTGGTCCGTCATCTCCTACGTGAAGCGCACGCGGGAGCACGTGCTCATCGGCGACGTCACCCAGCCCCACCCGTTCTCCTCCGAGGCGTGGTTCGCGCGTGGCCGTGCCCGCTCCGTGCTCTGCCTGCCCCTGCTGCGCCAGGAGGAGTTTCGCGGCGTGCTGTACCTGGAGAACGACCTGGCCACCAACGCCTTCACCCCGGCGCGCCTGTCGCTGCTCGGCCAGCTGGCCTCCCAGGCCGCCATCTCCATCGAGAATGCCCGGCTGTACACCGAGGTCCAACGCGCCGAGACGGCCCTGCGCCGCGCCAATGACGACCTGGAGAAGCGGGTGGAGGAGCGCACCCGGGAGCTGAAGCAGACCCAATCCCGGCTGGTGGACATGGCTCGCGCGGCCGGCATGGCGGAGATCGCCGCCAACGTGCTCCACAACGTGGGCAACGTCCTCACCAGCGCCGTCATCAACCTCCAGACGATGCGCGAGATGGTGGGCTCCTCACGCATGGGGCGGTTGAAGCAGGCCACCTCGCTGCTCGAGGAGCACCGGGACGACCTGGCGGACTTCCTCACCCGCGATCCCAATGGCTCCCGGCTGTCGAGCTACCTCTCCGCCCTGGCCGACGCGCTGCTCGAGGAGCGGGGGTCCTTCAAGGATGGCCTGGATGCGATGGGCCTGCACATCGAGCACATCCGCGCCATCGTCCACGTCCAGCAGAACTATGCGAGCAACACGCTCGTCACCGAGGAGTGCGACCTCTCCCAGCTCCTGGAGGATGCGTTGAGCATCCAGCGGCCCGCGCTCCAGCGCCACGGCATCATCGTCACCCGGGAGGAGTTCCCCTCGCTGCCCAGGGTTCGTGTGGACAAACACAAGGTGTTGCAGATCCTCATCAACCTGTTCAGCAACGCCCGGAACGCCACGCAGTCGCTACCCGCCGGACAGCGTCACATGCGCGTGCGGCTCGAGGCGGTGGGCCACGTGGCGCGCATCTTGGTGGAGGACAACGGCATCGGCATCGCGCACGAGCACCGCGAGCGGCTCTTCTCCCAAGGCTTCACGACGCGCGAGGGCGGCCATGGCCTGGGCCTGCATTCCAGCGCGCTGGCGGCGAAGATGCTGGGAGGCAACCTCTCCCTGGAGAGCGAGGGACCGGGTAGGGGCGCCACCGCCACGTTGGAGCTCCCACTGTCGTAGGGGTGGACGCGAGGGCTGGCCCGTGGCAGTGAATAGCTCGTGGCCATCCTCTCCATTCAATCGCATGTGTCCTACGGGTACGTCGGCAACCGGGCGGCGACCTTTCCGCTGCAGCGCCTCGGTCACGACGTGTGGTCGGTCAACACGGTGCAGTTCAGCAACCACACCGGCTACGGCCAGTGGCGTGGGCAGGTATTCGAGCCCTCGCACGTGGCGGAGGTGGTGAACGGCATCGCCGAGCGGGGTGTGCTGGGAGAGTGCCAGGCGGTGCTGTCCGGCTACATGGGGAACGCGGAGACGGGCTCGGCGATCCTCGATGCGGTGGCGAAGGTGAGGGCGGCCAACCCGAAGGCGCTGTACTGCTGCGATCCGGTGATGGGGGACGTGGGCCGAGGCATGTTCGTGCGGCCGGGCATCCCCGAGTTCATGCGCGATCGGGCGGTCCCGGCCGCGGACATCACTACGCCCAACCAGTTCGAGCTGGAGTACCTCACTGGCCGCACGGTGCGCACCCTGGACGACGCGTTGAAGGCCGCCGCGGCCCTGCGCGAGAAGGGCCCGCGCGTGGTGCTGGTGACGAGCCTGCTGCGGGAGGAGACGGCGCCGGGGACCATTGAGATGCTGGCGGCCACGGATGCGGGCGCCTGGCTGGTCCTCACCCCGCAGTTGCCGATGCAGCCTCCGCCCAATGGCGCGGGAGACGCCGTGGCGGCGCTCTTCCTCTCGCACCTGCTGAGTGGCCGGGAGGCGGGGGAGGCGCTCGGGGAGACGGCTGCCTCCATCTTCGGCATCTTCGCCGCGACGCACGCGGCGGGCTCACGGGAGCTGCGGCTCGTGGCCGCCCAGGAGGAACTGGTCTCTCCTTCCCGGCGCTTCTCCGTGGAGCGGGTGGCCTGAGCCGGGAAGGACGCCCGCGCGGCTCAACGGGCCTCCAGCTCCTTGAAGACGACCCCATCCAGTTCCAGGTGGTGCACCGCATCCACCAGGCGCTCATTGGCGACGATGATTCCCGAGACCTCGCCCAGGCGGAAGATGTCCACGTGCTCCGGCATCCGTGTGGCGTCGAGCCAGTACAGGTCCGGGAGCACGAAACCCTTGTCGACATTGCACACGGGACATCGAGGCTCTTCGGGCGGCAGGCAGTCCGGGTGGAGCCGCCCGTGTGACTCGAGTTGGATGTCCCGCAGTTCGGGTGCGTTCTTGGTGCGGAAGCGCACCTGGGTGGGGCAGCCACGGAGGCCGCGGATACCCGCGTCCTGCAATCGCTCCAGGGCCTCGCGGCGCATGCAGAGGGACATGGCGTTCTGCATGCTGAGCTGGCCGAAGTAGCCCTGACCCGTACCTTGGAGCGGGCCGAACACCGCTCCTGGCTGCAGCACGGCGCCTGGAGGCGCCAGCGGACGCACGAGCTCGCGCCGCCGGATGAATTCCTCGTGCGGGACGGGCCAGGCACTGGACAGCTTCTTCTGCTCCTCCAGTGGTAGCCCCGAAAGGTCCACGCATGGGTATTGAGCGAATGTATGCATCTCGGGCTGCAGATGACAGGCCGGGCAGGGCTCCACACCGGGCAGCTTCCACGCGTGAGCGGCGTTCAGGTTGCCCGTATTGCGCGGTGAGGGATCTCTGTTGAGCTCGTAGAACTTCATACGTTTGGCAACACCGCCGCCACACATGCGGCGGTGTCACGGGAGCCTTGGCTCGTGGCCGCCCAGGAGGAACTTCCCGGGGCGCGGAAGGCGGGGTGCTGGCTCAGGGGAGCCGGAAGACGCGCAGGTTCTCTTCTCCCTTGCGCACGTAGACGAGGGCGTTGTGCGTCTCCAGGTAGAAGAAGCGGTTCTTGACGAGGTCGTGCCACCCGCCGAAGGCGCCGGCCTCCCACTGCGGCGCCTCGCTCAGCTTGAGGGTCGTCGCGTCGACCTCGAAGGTCCGGTACTCGAAGCGCCCATCCCCGTCGCGGTCGTACGGGAACGCGGCGATGTAGCGCTTGAGCGGTGGCACGTAGGTGAAGATCATTCCCTCGAAGTAATCGGTGTAGCAGCGTGAGAGCTCGAGGTCGTGCTCCAGGAGCAGGCGCTCCCACTTCCCCGTATCCATGTCGTACGTGATGAACTGCGGAGGGAAGGTGCCGTGTTCCGACTCCGGGTAGGGGAAGCTCACCAGCTTCCGATCGAGCCTGACCATCTGGGCGAAAAACCACGCGGGGGGAGTGACGGTCTCCCAGTTCCAGGACTGGTCGTCGGTGTCGAAGGACCACCACCTCGAATAGCTGTAGTTCTCCGTGGGGCCAAAGAGGTAACGGTGTTTCACCTCGTCCCAGAACGTCCAGCCGGACGAGCCGCCATATCCGGTCACCCCGTCGTAGATGGCCCCTGGGGTGTTGAAGGGGTTGTGGCGCTTCCAGGTGTGGGTGGTCAGGCTGTAGCGCCACATCCGCCGGACGCCAAAGGCCACCTCCTGGAGGTCCGGGTTGTAGACGAGCCCGTTGTACGTGTGGCGAGCCACCGGGTTGCCAGTCGACGCGGCGGGCCGGTCCGGGTCGAAGAACTCATCCGCGTAGACGTCGCTGTCCGGGTGGGCCTTGGAGTACTCCGCGGCGGGCGGGTAGTAGCTGTACGTGCCCCCATAGACGACCTTCGTCCAGTTCGCCGAGTTGTCGGGGAGCTGCTCGATGCTCCAGCGCATCTTCGCCATGTCGAAGCGGTAGAGGCCGTTGTTGGAGCTGTCGGCGTGCCCGCCGCCGAAGGCCCACCAGCGGGCGCGAGGCGCGTCGACCGCCACGCCGGAGTAGGCGTTGATGACCGCGGCGATACCCCCGGAGCCTAGATCCCGGAAGCCAGGAAGCGCCGCCTTGACGTCCGCGTCGAGCGAGGTGAGCGGCGTACCAGCGACCTCGATCCACCGCCCCTTGGGGACGAGCGCCCACGACGCCTGGTTCACGAGTCCCGTCGCGTCACGCCCAGGGGTCCACACGTTGCCCTCGAGCTTGCCGGTGTCCGTGCCGCTGCCCCAGGTGAAATCAGGAGGCGGCCCCGCGTCGGGACTTCCCGCATCGGGACTTCCCGCGTCGGGTGGCGGATTTTCGTCGGACGGGTCATCCGACGACAAGCTGCAGCCAGCGAGCACTCCCGTGACAGAGAGCCCCAGGATGAGAATCCAAGATGAAGAACGTCGGCCCAGGTGGACTGCGATCATGTTCCACTCCAACGTGCGGAAGGCGCTCCTGTGCGCCTGCCCCGACTCATGAGGGCGATCATCCTATAGTGATAGGCTGACACACTCTGGGTCGTAGCTCGCGCCGTCGCGAGTGGTGGTGTCGTCAGTGGAAGGGCTGGGCGAGGTAATGGGCGCCCAGCTCCGTCAGGGTTCCCGGAGCGCCCAGAAGGCTGGCGAAGCACGGATCGTTCGTCCATCGCCCCGTGAACCAGGCGTAGCGGAACACGTCCTCACGGCTCTCGCAGACGGCCACCATTTCCGTCATCTGGGCCTTCTGTTTGGCGACCGAGTCGATCTGCGCGCCATCCTTCTGGCTGTGGCAGTTGGCGAATTCGGTGACCCAGAATGGCTTGCCGTACTTCTTGAGCCGGTCCAGCTGACCCGCGAGCCCGTAGTCGTACCAGTGGAACGCGAGGTAATCGATGCGCGGGTCGCGGTTCCCGTTGGCCGCGCGGTAGGCGGCGTAGAACGCATCGAGCCAGACGACCGGGTCCGAGTAGCCCGGATAGGTTCCCCAGCTCATCGCGGGGCCGACCAGCTTGACCCCCGTATTCGCGGCGACGCTCTCGTACCTGGGCCACAGCCGCGCCGCGTCCTGGGGCGACATGTTGGCCTGGTCCGTGAGGTTGGGCTCGTTGAGGAGCAGCAAGTATTTGATTTCGGGATGGGCCTTGAGGAACGCCTCGATGCTCGTGGCGTCGAAGTTCCCGTTCCACAGCATGGGGAGGAAGTCCATGCCGTAGCGGGACCGGTAGTCCGTGGGCACATTCCGATGGGGCTGGGGGCTCCAGTTGTACCACCAGCTCACCCCTGGGGAGAGGGCGGCGAGGTCCTCCGGAGTCGCGAGGTCGAAGGCGATTCCCCGCTTGGCGCTCTTGGTGGGGAGGGGAGGCGTCTGGGTGCCCGCGTCTTCTGGCGTGGGTTCGACCGTGGCTGGCGTGCTCGTCTCACAACCCAGCAACATGAGAATCACGATGAATGACGGCGCGACCAGACGTCTCATGTGTCTTTGCCTCCGACGGTGCGACATGAGCGAACTCCGTGACTCAGTGTAGTCGGGGGGCGCGGGGCTGGACTGGATTCTTCACTGTGCCTCGTGCAGGTTCGCCTCCGCCGTGCGGATCAGCTCGGAGACGCGCTTGTGGAGCCACGTGCCGAAGGGCTGCACGCGCTCGGGCTTCATGGGGCGGGGCAGCTTCTCGATGCTCTCGTCAAAGGGAATGATGGCCAGTTCCCCGGAGGGCGAGGCGACGCGACAGTCGAATGCGAAGGACTTGCGGGTATGCCACCCGCCGTGGAACACGAGGAGTTCCTCCAGGTCCGTGTTGCCGGTGGCTTCCACGAGGTCGTCCATCTCATACAGGTCGTTGCTGACCTCCAGGCAGCTCCAGCCGCCACCCGTGACGTTGCCACACAGGAACATGGGCAGGTCGTCGTCGGCGCCGCTGCCCACGATCCAGGTAATGGAGCCGTAGACGCGCAGGAAGTAGTCCCAGCTCGACTCGCGCTTCTTGGGCTTGCCCGGCTTCGCCGTCTGCCAACGGCCGATGCGCTCCTTGTGCATGCGCTTGAAGAAGGACGCATGCTCCTCGACCGAGGCGATGCGCTTCTTCTCCTTCGCCACGTCGAGCTGTTCCGCGACGAAGTGCCCCGTGGGGTAGCGCGTGTGCAGGTCCTTCAGCATCGCGATGGCCGTGTCCACGGCCTCGAAGGCGTCCTGGGGCTTCGGGAAGGCTGGGCCCTTGGGCGGAGGCGCGCGCTTGGGGGCGCCAGGCGCGGGCTTGGGCTCCGGATTGGAGAAGCGGGCCTTCTCGAGCTCGATGTTGCGCAGCTGGAAGCCGGCTTTTTCCCTGGCACGGACGCGCTGCTCGGCCCGCGCGAGGGCGGCTTCACGGCTCGCGAGGGTCGTCTGCTTCGAGTAGTCCTCGAACACATGCTCGCCGTCCACGCGGATGTCCCAGTACTTGGAGTCGTTCAGGTGGTATTCGCGGCGCGTCACGTACTTCGCCGACGCATTCCACGGCGCGCCGTCCTTGAAGCCCAGCTTCCGGTAGCGCGCCAGCAGCGCCTCGATCCGCGAGGTCTCGATGCGGGAGACGAGGTGCGCGCCGTTCAGGGTGCCCCGGCAGATGAGGGACTGTTCGCCCCGAACCTCGACATCGACGTGGAGGAGACTGCTGAGCCGGTAGAGGGTGTGCCTGCGCTCGACGGGCTTCAGGCCCTTGAAGACCTTCGGGTCCTCCTTGTGGAGCGTGCCCTCGCTCCAGATGCGCAACGCACCGCCCTGGTTGTAGAACCAGACCTCGTCCTTGGTGTCGAGCTGAGGGTCCGAGTACCAGATGGCCTCACCCGCGTTGAGCTGCTGCAGTCGTTTCCAGTTGGGCATGGAGCCTTGTCGCACTTTCTCTGGGTCTAACCCGCGGAGGGTCTCGGAGCGTCCTGAAAGGCGGCGGCGAGGAAGCGCTCCACGGCCCAGGTGGTGATCTGTCCTCCCGGTCCCGCGGGGTTCGCGTCACAGCCGTGCGTGGCCCAGGGGAGCTCGAGCTGCAGGTGGGGGACGTTGGCCTGTTCCAGACGTCTGGCCAGACGCCGGCTCTGTTCGGCGAGGACCAGCTCGTCCCGGGTCCCATGAACCAACAGGGTGGGGGGCGAACTGGGGAGCACGAAGTCGATGGGCGACGCGGCATCGAAGTGCGCCTGGACCTGGGCAGGCGTTCCTCCGAGGTACTCGCTCAGGGTCTTGGGGCTGTCCATCACCCGGGGGTTGGTGGGGTTGGCCCAGCCCCAGTTGAGGTCCGTGGGCGCATACAGGGCGACGGCCGCGCGGATCGCCGGATCGCGTGCCGTGTAGGCGGCGAGCAGCGCCAGCTGGCCTCCAGCGGAGCGCCCGAGGAAGGCGATGCGGGAGGGATCCAGCTCCAGCTGGGAGGCGTTCTCTCGCAGCCAGGAGAGGGCGGCGAGCACGTCATCGCGCTGGGCCGGGAAGGTGTGACGGGGCGCGAGCCGGTAGTTGATCGCCGCGACCGCGAAGCCTCGGGCGGAGAGGTAGTTGTTCAGCCAGTTGAGCTGGGAGCTGTCCCCGCTGTTCCAGGAGCCTCCGTGGATCACCACGACGAGTGGCAGCGGCCGGGGAGCCCCGGGGCTTCGGTACAGGTCCAGCTGCAGAACATGGCCGTCGACTTCCCGGTAGGTGTGCCGGGTGGGGGTCACCACGGGGGTGGAGACCGAGAGCAGATCGCCCAGGACGAGGGGCGCGGTTCGTGCTGGAGCCCCGGGGAGGGTGCGAGGCTGGACGGGACCGAAGGTCTTGGCGAAGTCCGCCTCCAGTCCCTTCACGTACCTGAGGGCCCGGATCAGGGAGGAGAGCAGGAGAATCACGGCGAGCGCGGCCAGGCACCACGCGACCCGGGCGCCGAAGCCTGTTCCACCGGGCAGCAGCAACAAGAGGAGCGGGAAGACGGCCAGGACGTGGCCCCACTCGGTTGCGGCCACGGCGGGCTTCCAGAGGGAGCCCAGGGGCGCCTTGAAGAGGCCCAGCAGTCCCAGCCCGAAGAGCAGGCCGGCGAGAATCAGACGAAGGGTGTCGAGCGGTTCCAAATGAAGGAACATTACCCCTGATCGTGCCTGGGCGGGAGAGAGGCGCGGGTGGGGTTCGATTCAGAGCCCCGGCCCCTCCGTCAGAACCGGGAATGCCACGTTGCCGAGAGTGACGGTGCGTGGCCCATCCGCCTCCCAGAGCTTCAGGGTGAAGGGGCCCACGGTCCGCGCGTCCTCGGCCTGTACTTCGATGTAGAGGGGGCGAGATTTGCCCAGACGGACGGGCTCTGGTGTCCACACGGCGCCCTTGAGTTCTTCTCCCTTGGGGCCAGTGAGCCGGGCACCTTGCGGCATCCAGGGCGCCGCGTCGTCGTTCTTCAAGTCCACCAGCATGACCATCCGCCCTCGCGCGCGGCAGGTAATGATACGTAGCGCGGACAGCGCATTTCCCGGTCTCTGGACGACACGGACCTCCGAACAGTGAATGCCCCTCGTGTCCACCATGCCGGAAACGAACATGCCTGTGAGTCCGCCCGGCTCGCCTTGTTCTGCGCGCATCTGTACGAGTTCCGCCTGCAGTTTCGCGCTCTCCGCGTAGGCTTTCTTCAACTCGGCTTGAATGGACTCCACTGGACGCGGATGGCGGAAGATCCTCACCTGCCGCTCGCCAATCGAGGGATGCAGCAGCAGCCGGAAGGTCGCGCACGCTGGGGCCTCGTTGCTCGCGAAACACACCGTCACCGTGCTGGGATTCTTGCCGAGCATCCTCTCCGATGGAACGAGCGTAAGAGTGCGTTTCCCGAGGTCCATCACCTCGAAGTGCTCGCGATTCTCCGGCAGCACACTGTCCGCGCGTACATCCGAGTCGAAGAGGAATGTCGTGGCCAGTCCCGGGCTGAGCTGTGCCTCGGATACTTCACCAGCCCCGTCCGCCGTCAACTCGATGCAACGGCCTTCCGCTTCTCCAAGCGGAGGACACGTCTGGGCAGCGGCGGAACCCCCTGCAACAAGCACCATCATCAGGAGCGCGGCAGACAGCAACGTGAACACGAGACGGGAACTCCGGTGCGGAAACGGTGCTCGCATCCATTTCGCCTCTGGGCCCTGTCGTGTCTGGGTCCCATTCATCTCTTCCACCCGGTTGCCTGGCGCTCACTCGAATCTGTCAACGGCCTTCAGGTCCACCGTGGACCAGATGCGGGCGGAATCGGGGTCTCCGTGTCGCTCACTGATGGCACTACCTTTGCCCCTCTTGAAGATGTCTCTCATCTCGAAGCAGACCGGGAACGGCTGCCCGTCCCGAATACGCGCCTGGGTGAATTGGCCGTACACGCGCTCCTCCCCGATGGTGAGTATGCCAGACAGGAAGATGTCCCCTCCCTCTTTGTCGGGCTTGAGAGGACCCAACTCGATGGAAGTAGCGCCTTGGCGAACGGTGATGTCCTGAGCACCCCCTTTGGTTGAAAGGTACCCGGAGACCATTTCCCCGACACGGACACCGAGCTTGTCGGCCATGGCCTCAGTGGAACCGGCTGGACATGCAGCGGGCTCCGGAGTCGGGCGCACCTGTTGTGGGGCGGGGCATCCCGCCAGCGCCTTGCAGACCAGTCCCGTACCGATGACCTTGGCGGCGCGTTCGAGAACCTTCTGCTTCTTCTCCTGGGGCTTCTCGCTGGTGTGGTCCTTGGGAAGCATCGTGATCATCACAGGCGCGGAGATGGAGCCCATCGCGGGCTCGGCGCCTTCTCCGCCTGGAGGATCCAGCGGCTTCGCGGACCACGCCACTTCATGGCCGGACTCGGATTGTAGAGTCGTGGTGGCCTTGGATGACGTGTCGAGTGGGGCCGATACAGGAGGGAAGAGGATCGAGCTGGAGAGCAGGGAGATGCCGAGCACCACGGCCGCGAGCCCGGTTGCCGTCGCGAGGCGAGTGCGATGACGTGTCATCGCAGGGCGTGGAGCTGGTATCGCTCGCGGTAGTTCAGACGGAGCCGGCGTGCGAGACACAGGGGGTGCAATCGGTTCCGGCGGAGGGACTGGCGCGACAACGGGCTCGTTCTGTTCCGGGACAGTGGCGAGGACTCCGGCCACGGGCGTGGGAGTTGTGTCTGTCTTCTCCGGGGGCTTCAGGCCTCTCCGGCGCTTCTCCTTCATCCAACGCCGGAGCCAGCGCGTCGAGTCGTTCACATCCACACGCGCTGGATCTTCCTCCGTGGTCCTGGCGTGAAGCGCGTCCGGCTCGAACAGTGGCAGGTCCCAGCACGAATCAGGCTCGGCCTCGGCCATGGCCGCATCGAGCGCCGCGCAGAACTCGACCACGCTCGCGTAACGTGCCGTCGGCTCCTTCTCCAACATCCGCATGCAGATGTCGGAGAGCGCTCGTGGCACGCGCGGGTTGAGGAGGTGGGGGGCGACAGGCGTCTGGTGGAGGATGCGCTCGGCCAGACCACCGTCTTCTTCGTCATCCCTGTCGCCAAAGGGAAGGACGTCCGTCAGCAGCCAGTAGAACGTCACCCCGAGAGCCCACAACTCGTCCGCCGGGCCGTACTCGTAGTGCTCGGAATCACTCTCCTGGCTGAAGCGCCACGCTTCGGGCGCGCGGAACTCGAGGGTGCCAGGAGGAAGGCGTGAGCTGGTGACGGCGGGAGCCCCCACGAGAGTGCCCACGCCGAAGTCGATGAGGAGCGGCCGCGAATTCACATCGCGGATGATGATGTTGTCCGGCTTGAGGTCCCGGTGCATGACCCCCTGCCGGAGCACCTCACCGAGCGTCAGCGCGGTATCCAGCACGATGCGCGCGGACCTGCGGGCGGATGGGTTCTCCTCCGAGGCGTATGCCTCCAGTGTCCGCCCTCCGGCGAACTCCATCACGAGATAGGAATGTCCGATGAATGGGTCCGGCCAGTAGCCGCACCCGTAGAAGCGGACGACATCGGGATGTTCCAGGTGAAGCAGGATGCGGATCTCTCGCCGGGCCCGGTCATGCAACAGGCGACCGCGGAGGAACTTCACCGCGTAGAAGCACTGCGCCTGCTCGGCCTTGTAGACGTGGCCGTAGCTACCGGAGCCGAGCTTCTCGACCATGCGGTAGCCGCCCACCAGCTCACCGATTTCAGGCAGCCTGTAGACCAATCCCACGCGAACACCTCCGAGAGCGCGGAGCGCCTGGCAGTCGCATCATTCGTTCCAGGGACTATCGGATGCTCGAAGCCTTGGGCCAGGGCAGGACTCCAAGCTCGACGGGATTGGCATCCATCCGCTGGATCATGGACGCGCTCTTGACGATGTCCGCCAGTTCCGCCGCCGCCTCGGGTGCACCGAAGGGCCGCCGGAGGCTGGCGAGATACTCGCGGAGGTCATCGCGCAGCTCGGCGGCCGACGGGTAACGCCTGGAGGGGTCACTCCGAAGGGCCCGATGGACCACCTGTTTCAGTGGGGCCGGGGCTCCGCGGGCGATGCGCTCGACATCCTCGGGACCGAAGCGCAAGAGACGGTCGGCCAGGACCTCGATGGAGGCCCAGGCGGAATGCTCGGCGCGCATGCCGGAGACGAGCCGGAGCGCGCGCCTGGACACCTTGGGCGGTAGTACGTCGGGTGGATCGAGCGGATGATGGCCAGCAATCATCTCCAGCAGGACGAGGCCCAGCGAGAAGAGGTCCGCTCGACTGTCGAACCCATGGGGCGAGAGAAGACCCTCCTTGCCCTTCTCGGAGACGGAGCGAATGAGCTCGGGAGCCGCGTAGGCGATGTTTCCGCGGAGCACCCGTGGCGGAGTGGGCATGCGCCCGAGAAGCTCGGAGAACGCGGCGCCGAAGTGGGTGAGCTTGACCCGGCCGTTGCGCCCCAGGCGGATGGTCGAGAGGCTCACGGCACGGTGGATGATGTGAAGTGGGCGGCCCCTGTCGTCCTGGCGGTGATGGGCGTAGTCGAGAGCGTTGGCCACCTCGGCGGTGATGAAGGCGGCGAAGGCCGGGGAGAGCTTGCGATCCAGCAGCGACGCGGAGCTGAGGAGGGTGGCCAGGAAGGCGCCTCGGGTGTGCTCCATCACCACGTAGGGTGAACCCCTTCGTTCCGCGAGGCCGAAGACGCGGGCGATGGCCGGATGGTGAAGGTGGGCGGCGAGTCGAACCTCTTCCACGGCGCGCATGCGGCCTTCGCGGCCAGGAGGAACCTCGACCTGCTTCAGGACGACGAGCCGACGGGGTCCCTTCTCCTTCAAGGGGCCGCACCACGCGAGCAACAGCGTGTCGTGGTCCTCGTGCTGGAGGAGGGGACGGCGGACCTCGTAGCGGAGTCCGTCCGACTCGAAGGTGAAGCGCCCGGTCTCCCGGGGCGGGGTAGGGGGTCCGGCCATGTGCTCACCTTCGGTCGAGGATGCGTGCGAGAGGCACGTGTACTCTCATGGGTTACCGCCACCACGCTCCGACAGGTAACACGGAAGGGAGGCGGAATGGAAGCCACATTACCGGCGAGGTCTGGAAGTCGGGGCCGCCGGAGCAAGTAGGCACACCGAGGCTGCCATCCCGCCGCGTTGACAGCACCAGGAGGCTGCGCTGGTGTTTCGCCATGCACCTGCCCCTGGCGACCGCCCTCCTCGTGCTCGCATCCGCCGCGGCGCCCTGGCCCTACGGCGACTCGGCGGAGGTGTCCGAGCACACGCTGAGGGTCCGCGTCCTCGTCGGCGACAAGCCGGCGCCGCTCGAGACCGAGGTGCGCTTGTACGCGCCCAGCATCCTCTGTGGCACCGGCCAGCGCAGCACTGCGCCCCTGCGCCACCCCGACGCCGAGGGCTGGGTCACCTTCGAGAAGGTCGGTGCGGTGAGGGACGTCCAGGCCGAGCACCCGGCGCTCGGCTCCGCCTCCGTCTGGCCGGGAGCCACCGACGAGACCGCGACCATCGTCTTTCCCACCGGCCTGTCGCTCAGCGGAAAGGTCGTCGACGAGAAGGGAAGGGGAGTCGCCGAGGCCCGGGTGTACGCGGTCCCCAAGGTCGAGCTCGAGGAAGGCTACCGGACCCTGGTGGAGACGAGGTCCGGGCACACCGCCTACGCCGAGCGCTCCCGGCTGTCGCAGCCCGACGGCACCTTCGAGTTCTGGGGCCTGCGCGAGGGGACCTGGGCCATCGTCGCGGACGGCTTCGACGGCGTTCCCGCGCCGGCGGTCGAGGTCCAGGCCGGAGCGCGGGACGTGAGGGTTCCTCTCTTCACCCGGTTCCGCTTCGGCGGACGGGTGGTGGATGCGGAGGGGAGACCGGTTCCCAATGCACGGATCGTCGTGGCGCTGTCTCCGCGCGCGAAGGTGTCGCCTCGTCCGAAGGGCGGTGGAGAAGGTTCGAAGGAGGCCTACGCCCGGCTCTTCGATCCCATCCCCGAGCGTTTCAACCTCGAGAACTATGGGAAGGGCTTCGACGCCGACGCGCAGGGCGCCTTCGACGGCTTCGTCCCCATCGCTGGCCCGATCGTCGTGGAGGCGCTCGCGCGGTGCGTGGCCAGCGAGAAGGTCGCGGTCTCGGCGGGCGGCCCCGCCGTCGAGCTGCGCCTCCCGCCCATGGCGCGGTTGAAGGCCCGCGCGCTCGGCCCCGACGGGAAGCCCGTCGAGAAGCTCGAGCTCAGGTTCGAGGCAACGCGGGACGCGGACATTCATTGCCCCGACAAATCCAACCTCGAGCTGACCACCGCCGACGGCCGGTTCTCGGTCGACGGGTTGCCGAGGTTCGACACGGTGATCGCCCGGGTGCCCGGCTCTCCCGTCGTGCGCAGGAAGATCGCGCTCCAGCCGGGCCGCGAGCTGGACCTCGGCGAGCTGCGGTTCACCCAAGGCGGCACGCTCGCGGTACGGGTGGTGGGCGAAGACGGAAAGCCGATGGCCGACGTCCATCCCGATCTCTCGCGAGGGGGCAAGACCGACTGGGACTTCGTGGGGATGACCGGGGCCGACGGAGAGCTCGTGGTCGAGGGCCTCGCGCCGGGGAAGGCCAAGGTCGTCGTCGATTCGAGCTTCCAGCGGGGCGAGCGGGTGGTCGAGATCGTCGCGGGCCAGAAGACCTCGGTGGAGCTGCGCGTGCGCCCGCGCAAGAAAGCGGCGCCCTGAGCGGCTCGGCCGGACGCGACCCGTTACCGGGGTTGGCTCATGGGTGTCGTGCCGTCCGCTGGGCCCTCGTGGCCTCCCTCTACCTTGAGGGAAGATGGCGTGCATGGCCGACCCCACGAGCATCGTGATCGCATCGCCTCGTCACCCGGCGGACCATGAGGCGGTCAGGGCGCTGTTCGTCGAGTATGCTGAATCGCTTGGTTTTTCGCTCGGCTATCAGGGCTTCGAGGCCGAGCTCGCGGAACTTCCGGGCAAGTATGCGCCACCCACGGGCGCCTTGCTGCTCGCGCGCGTCGATGGCGCGGCGGCCGGCACCGTTGCACTTCGGCAACTGGCGCCGGAAATCTGTGAGATGAAGCGACTCTATGTGCGGCCGGCCTATCGCGGACTGCGCACCGGCGAAGGGCTTTCCATCGGCCGTGCACTCGCCGTCGCCATCCTCGCCGAGGCACGCGCATTGGGCTACCGGCGTCTCAGACTCGATACCATCGCCGGCAAGATGGACGCGGCGATGAGGCTCTACAGGTCGATGGGTTTCGTCGACATCCCGCCCTACTACCCGAGCCCCATCCCCGACACCGCATACCTGGAGCTGGTCCTTTGACCGATTGACCGGCGAGCGCCGGCCACCTCCGGTTGCGCCCGGGTATCGCCGGGTGTTAGGTCGGGGCCGCTGCCATGACTCCGCCCGGCCCGCTGCTCGCTTCCATCTACGGCCTGTACCTGCTCGCGGTCATCACGCCCGGTCCGAACACGTTCATCGTCACGCGCCTGGCGCTGTCCGCCACGCGTCGTCACGCGGCCCGGGCCGTGCTGGGGATTGCCCTGGGGAACACGGTGTGGCTCTGCGTCATCCTGGGCGGCGTCGCCGTGCTCCTGCAGCAGCTCCCGGGAGGGATGCGCGCCGTGCGCTACATCGGCGGGTTGTACCTGCTCTACCTGGGCGTGCGGGGGCTGCGCTCCGCGCGTGCGGCCTCTCGGACTTCCGAGGCTGCTCCGGAGAAGGCTCTCGTGGAGCGGGCACTGGCGGGGGAGGAAGACCGGCCGTTTCGCAGCGGGCTGTTCTCCAGTCTGTCCAACCCGAACACGATGCCCTTCTACCTGAGCATCCTCGCCCCCACGGTGGTGCCGGGCATCCACCTCTGGGTGCGCGTGGCGGCGGCCGCGGGCATCGTGATGATCGCCATGGCGTGGTACGGGACGCTGGCCTGGGGCCTGTCCACCGGGCACGTCCGGCGGGCGTACTCCCGGCGGGAGCCGCTCATCCGCCAGGTGCTCGCGCTGGTGCTGGTGGTCTACGGGATTCGCCTGCTGGTCGCGGGGTAGGGGCGCGGCCGATCTGCTCCGGCTCGAGGTAGAGGGCCTGCTCTGGCCACCCGGATCTTCCGTGAGCGCTCACTCCCCTCTACTCCCTCTCCCGCTGGGAGAGGGCTGGGGGGAGGGTCTTCCCCTTCCGAAGCAGGGTGCGCAAGCAACCCTGCGCCGATCCGTTCTTCTGGATGGGTAGAGCAACCCTCTGGGAATCAGCATCCGCTCAGGGCACCGAGTCCATGTCAGCTCCAGGGGAGGCCGGCCTTGAATCATGCTTTTCATCAGATGATTAATCTCCCGCGTCAATCCTGAACCGGAGGTTGGTTGATGCTAGAGGTAAATGACAGATGCAGGCCCATGGGCAATCGTCCCCAGCTTGTCTGTGTCTCTGGTGAGTACGCCTCCTCGCACCAGGGCTCGAATGAAGCGAGTCAGCCGCCTCCAGTCCGATACTCAGGGGAGATGTTCTGTCTCTATTTCATCCTGTGCCTCACCACGCTCTTCATCCTCGTGGGGATTGTCTGGTTCAGCCACAAGGGCGTCGAACACGACATCAAGGTAGGTGAACTCATCGAGCGCGAGATGACCTACCCCATACGGGTGGAATCCATTGCTCCACTGCTGAGCATGCTGCACGGACAGATTTCAGGCCCCACGCGATGCGCCTTCGCGCTCGTGGGCATTCTCATCGCGCTCCTGGGAATGTTGTTCATGCTGATGCGGATCCAGGCCAGGTACCAGCTCCGCATTGGAGGCGGTCAGGTCGGGTCCGCTCTCAAGACATCCTCCCCGGGATTGGTGATCATTACGTTGGGATTGGGCTTTTCACTTGTCATAATATGCAGTGAGCCTCGGTCGGTCGTGAACGTCGCCCTGTCTGCCCCCAGCAGGCCACGTGACGGGAGCTCCCGGGACACCGATGATTCCCGGGCGCCCTCGGCTCCCGGAAAGAGCGATGAGACAACCGTGAAGCCGCGCTCACATATGAGCCCTGGAAAAAAGCGTGGCATCCAGAATGGCCTTGGAGCCGCGAGGAAGAAACCGAGGCAAGCACCACCCTCGACCGTCTCGCCGCCCACGCACTTGAAGAATATCTCGCCCCCCCAGCCGTAATACCTCGACTTGCCCCGCGCGACCGTCACTGCACGGCGCGCGCGAACTGGCCCGGGGTGAGCCCGGTGATGCGCTTGAAGTGCCGGTTGAGCTGGCTCTGGTCGTAGAGCCCCACCCGGAGTGCGACCTCCGAGGGGGTCAGGCGCTGGGTCAGCAGCCCCATGGCCCGGGAGATGCGCAGGTGGGTGAGGTACGCATGGGGAGGCATTCCCACCTCTTCCCGGAAGGCGCGGCACAGGTGGAACTTGTCCAGTCCCGCCTGCCTGGCCAGGGCGTCCAGCGTGATGCCCTCCTCCAGGGCGTCGTGCAGCGCCTCGAGCGCCCGGCGGACGGGCCAGCGAGTGCGCCGCTCCGACTCGTCCGTGTCACCGAAGCACGTGGCCAGCGCGGAGAGCGCCTCGGTCAGCGCCGTCTGGAGCACCAGTGTGTTGGATGGATCCGCCCTGTCCTCACCCAGCAAGGCATGGAGACGGACGAAGGGGGCCGCCGCGGGCTGCTCGCGCTCGAACTGTACCCGTCGGAGTTGGGATGAGGCCGGATGGCCCAGCGCCTCACGGGCCTCGGTGACGAGCGCCTCATCGAAGGAGATCACCTGGAAGCGGGAGGGACCCTCGCGGCGCAGATCGCGGTGGACCTGTCCGATCTGCTTGAGGTCGAGCGTCCCGGGAGTGGTGGACCAGACCCTGCCTCGGCTCCACCACTCCGCGCGGCCCGAGTACGTCATCGTCACCGAGAAGCGCTCCTTCACGGAGTACCACAGCCGCTCGTCGGTCCTGTAGCGCACCACCCGCAGGCCCGGCAACTCGGGGGGCAGGAAGACCCGGATGGTGTGCGGGCCATCGGAGACGGCGCGAAGGGGAGGGCTCACGCTTCGATTCTACCGCGAGCCGCCACCGTGGCTTGGGCGTTCTTGGCGGGACCTGTCCGCCAACAATGCCCAAGCCCGCCGTGCATCCGCCGTTCAATCCTTCGCACCGCAACCCAAGAGAAGGAGTTTCTCCGTGCGGAACGAAGGCAAGGTCGTCGTCATCACGGGCGCGAGCAGCGGAATCGGTGAGGCGACCGCGCTCCTGCTCGCCGAGCGCGGTGCGAAGGTCGTACTCGGGGCGCGCCGGGCGGATCGCCTCGAGGCTCTCGCTTCCCGTATCGTGGGAGCGGGTGGCGAGGCAGCCCATGCACGCACAGACGTCAAACGGCGCGACGATCTGGCTGGCCTCGTCAAGCTGGCATGTGAGCGGTATGGCAAGCTCGACGTTCTCGTCAACAATGCCGGCATCATGCCGGTTTCTCCCCTCGACGACCTGCGCGTTGGGGATTGGGAGGAGATGATCGACATCAACATCAAAGGCGTTCTGTATGGCATCGCCGCGGCACTGCCTGTCTTCCGTGCGCAGGGCTTCGGGCATTTCGTCAACATCGCTTCCACGGCGGGACATCGCACCGTGCCGAACCAGTCTGTCTATTCCGGCACGAAGTTCGCCGTGCGCGCCATCTCCGAGGGGTTGCGCCAGGAGGCCAGCGACAAGCTGCGCGTGACGATCATCTCGCCTGGCATCGTCCGGACGAACTTCGCGGAGGGCGTGACGAATCCGGAGGTGAGAGCCCAGCTCGCCGCCACCCGGGATAAGCTCGCGATGCCGCCGGATGCGATCGCCCGCGCCATTGCGTTCGCGATCGAGCAGCCGGCCGATGTCGATGTGAACGAGATTGTCATCCGTCCCACCGCGCAGGTGTGACGCCGCCTCTCCGAGCGAGTCTGTTCATGCCGCCTACCACACGTCCGGGAAGAAGAATGACCCGCTCAGCACGGCCGGGTTGCTCAGGGTGTGCACGGCATGCAAGAAGTCCTCGGCCGCGCCGAGCAGCAGCTTCGGCGTCTCCTTCAGCGACGGCATGAGCGCCACCACGATCGTGACGGGCATGCCATCCGCCCTCAGTTCGAACGAGAGGAGGCGCCCGCTCCGGCTGGGGCCCCGCATGCCGAGCCGCAGGTTCCGCAGGAACGCTTGCGTCTGTACCCACTCCCGAGAGAGGGATGCGAAGTCCATCGTGTCCGGCTCGCCGTTCAGGAGCACCGCACGCATCCGCTGCGTCGCGGGCTCGTCCCTGGTGGCCAGGAGCAACTCGCGCAGGCGCTTCAGGGCCGGCCGGGCGAGCGACTCGAGGAAGCGCGGCATGAGGAACGCCTGGCCCGTCAGCCCCACCTCGTCGACCAGCGGAGTCACCTCCCGGAGTGACTCCTGGCTCACCTTCGGTCTGCTGGCCTGCTCCTGGTTCAACACGTGCATCCGCGCGGTCGTGTACGACTCGCCCGTCTTCTCCTGACGCGCCCGGACGCGCTTCTTCAGATTCTTCTTGAGGGTCATCGCCCACCTCTCGCGGCGCGAGAAGCCCCATGCGCTCGTCGCCCGCTCGAGAAGCGAGTGCGATGCGGACTCACTGTCCGAGGAGAGGACTCCCCTTTGCCCTCCCGGCGCGCCAGGCATGGGCTGGCGAACGAGGGTTGCGCGTGGACCGGCGCGCTCATCGTCAAAGCTATGAGTCCGGTCTACAGGGCGCCAACGGATGCGCGTGGGCCATCACCCGGGTCCGGAAGGTCGCCGACGGAGCGATTCACGCGGCAAAGGCTTGCTTGCTTCCCTGGAGATGTTTCTACAGGGGACCATCCTGGACGTGTCCCGGTGCGAGTTCGTCCACCAGAGCGCCCTCGGCAAGCCGGAACGTGTCCAGGTTGAAGTAGTAACCCCACAGCATGCCGCTCACGCGGACCTCCTGTCCCTTCTGGAGCTTCTCCAGCCGGGCCGCGTGGATGGGGTCGAAGTCCACCTCCAGTTGGAAGTGCTGGTCCCCCGCGGACAGCAACTGGAGACGACCGATACCGGGATACACCTTGTCCACGGTGCCCTTCCAGGACACCCAGTGCCCCTCGTACTTCTCCCGCCACGCCTGCTTGCGTTGCTCGAGGGTCCGGTCGGGAGTGTCGCGCATGTCCAGGACCACCTGCGCCGCCTCGATGGCCTCGATCGGACGCTGCCCGGGCGGGAGCGGGTTGGCGCTGTACCGTGGCGCATCCATCCGGATGGAGTACACCGTCTCGTGGAGCACCACCGAGACTCCCACGAGGCCGACGAACGCCAGCCCCACGACGCCCAGGGCGATCTTGGTCCTGCGGGACCATGGTGGCACGAGCCACACGACCAGGCGCCAGAGCTGACTGAAGAGGAAAACGACCAGGCGCCAGAGCTGCCGAGAGAGGAACAGCACGAGGCCGATGAGGAAGATGCCCCCGCTGCTGGCGGCCTTCGTCACCGCGGAGGGGGCGGGCGGCGGAGGACGGGCGGCCCCTCCCGGGCCCAGGTCGCAGTGGTCACAGAAGGTGGTGCCTTCGGCCATGGGCGCGTTGCAGTTGGTGCATCGGCTCTTGTGCATGGGCCATTTCTCTACCGCAAGCAGCCCTTGGCGCGAAGGGGCGGTGGCAAAGGTACTCCACCAGGAATCCCGAAGAAGGCTCACCGAGCACCGCGTGCCCACGGGTCAATCGAGGAGTCTCTCGGCCGTCACGAGAAAGGGACGCCCGAGCTCCTCGGCGCCGAAGGCCAACGCGTAGAGGCCACTCGACACGCGCTCGAGGAAGCCCCACTCCCAGATGGCTTGCTCATCGACGCCGGTGTGGCTGGCCAGGAGATGGCAATACCTCCGGGCCACCGTGGAGGCGTCTCCCGCGAGCAGCTCGGAGCACCATTCGCGCAGGACCACGCCCAGGTCGTACGCCGGATCGGCGAGGAATCCGTCCGGGTCGACGAAGACGAAGCCCAGTTCCGCGCCGGCTCTTGGCGTCTTCACCTGCAGCGCGTTCGCGGGGTGAGGATCTCCGTGGACGAGCACGGCTCGTCCAGGCTCCGCCGCCGCAACGCGTCGCTCGGCGAATCGCAGCGCCTGGCTGAACGCCTCGTTCGAGCAGGGCCGGCCGAGTTCCACCCATAGCCGACTCACCAGTTCGTGCAACTCGCGTGCCTTCGCTTCCACCGCCGCCTGCGTCGGCTCCACCAGGGGTGGTACCTCCCACGCCCGCTCGAGCATGGCGGCCAGGGTTTCGAGCTGACGCTCCGCCGGCATCCCGAGCTGCTCCATCGAAGGCCCCAAGGACTCGAGCAGGAGCGCGCGGTGCTCGAGGTCAGCCCCGAGCAGACGCGCGTAGCCGTGGCCTCGCGCACGTTCGAGCACCTGAGCCTGTGCCCGGAAGTTCGGGTCGGGAAGTGCGACCTTGAGGACGGCTTCTCCACCGTCGGCCGTCCGCGCCCGCGCGACGAAGGCCGCGCTCCCGCCCCCGAGCGCCTCGCCGACCGTCACCGACCACCGCTCCTCGAGGTGAGCGATGACATCGGGCAGTCCCGCCAACCACGCCTCGCCTTCCTCGCCGAGGCTGGCGGCCTTCTGCTGGACCAACGTGGAGACCTGGGGTTTGGGTTGATCAGACATGGAAGTTTCGTAACCCCGGGAGGGGCCGCGGGGGCGCAGAACAGCAGGAGCCCGCTATACTTCCGCCGATGGCGGTGGATCTGCGAATTGCCTCGTACAACATCCTGGCGGACGCCTACGTCAAGCCCGAGTGGTTCCCGCACACGCCCGCGGACGTCTTCCAGCCGCAGAGGCGCCAGGAGGCGCTGGCCCGCCGGATCGCGGGGCTGGACGCGGACATCGTCTGCCTGCAGGAGGTGGAGCCCGGCAGCTTCGCCGCGCTCCAGAGGGCGCTGGAGCCGCGCGGGTACGCGGGCGTGCTGGCCCTGAAACAGCAGGGCCGGCCCGACGGCTGCGCGGTGTTCCACCGCCTGGAGCGTTGCCTGGGCCACCGGGCCCATTACTTCAAGGACCGGCTGGAGGACGGGCGCATCTCCGGGCACCTGGCGCTGGTCGTGGACTTCGACGCCGGAGGGGACCGGTTGCGCGTGGCGTGCACGCACCTGCGTTGGGACCGGCCGGACAGGCCCGTGGAGCAGCACCAGGGGATGCAGGAGGCGGCCGAGCTGCTCGAGGAGCTGGTCCGGCGGGACCCGGAGGCCCTGTGGGTCGTGTGCGGCGACTTCAACGCGCAGCCCGGGGAGCCGCTGGTCCGAGCGTTCGCGGCGGCCGGGCTGCTCGATGCCTACGAGGGGCGGCACCAGCCGACCTGCAACGCGAACGGCATACCCAAGGCGATCGACTTCCTCTTCCACTCGCGCGCGCTCCAGGCGCAGCCGGTCCGGCTGCCGGAGCTGGACGACCGGACGCCGATGCCGTCGGAGACCGAGCCCTCCGATCACCTCCCGATCGCCGCGCGGCTGCTGCACGCCTGAGCCGGTTGCGCCTTTGTGCCGAGTCCATCGATAACGGTGCGCGAGCAGGCCCCAACACAGGCCCTGGTCGCTCACGAGGCAGCACCCGAGGACCGTCCCGGGTCGAAGCAAAGCGTCCTCCGCAAAGGCGGCTTCTTCGGGCTGTTCAACCAGGCAGGGACCGGCTGGTGCGTGGATGCACGGAGGGGCGCTCGGGACGTGCGCGAGCTGCGGAGGGCCCTACCGGGAACGGCGCTGGGCCTTCTTCGCCGCCTTCACGAGCTCGTCGATCTCCGTGCTCCTCCAGTGGCGGACAGTCCTTCGGTTCGAGGGTCACCGGCACGTGCTTGCCGTCGACCATGCGCAGGATTCGGATCGTGCCGGACATGAGCAGGGCCGAGCTCTCCGCGCCCAGCGACGTGCCCGCCAGTCGCGCCAGGGTTCCTGGCCGCCAGGACGCCACGCGCGAGGCAATCCCTCCCTTGCTGACGTCCCGCACGGTGGTGAAGAACTGCTCGTAGAGGGGCGAATCCCAGACGAGCAACTGGGTCGTGTTGCGCCACGCGAGCCGCAGCTCCTCGGCCGGGACGGACTCTCCGGCCACGTAGCGATCCATGACGCCCTGGTAGCGGGAGTTGCCGAACTCCACGACGATGTCCTGGAACGCGGTGGGGAAGCGCGGGTCATGCACGAGGCGGTGCAGGAACTCGTGGGTGGGCGCGCTGTGGTGCCGCTCGCCGACCCCGACGATGAGATGGTCTTGCGCGGCCTCGATGATGGCAGACACTCCGTCGACGGGAGCGGGAGCTGGCTTCGCCGCATGGACGGTGGAAGGCTTTCCAGAGGGCTTCTCGGGCGGCGCCGACAGCAGGACACCGAGCGCCACGGTCATCGCGGTGAGCATGGGGGCTCCAGGATGGGAGGAAAGGACTTCTGGGTAGCATGATTGTGGAGCACCTGGGCTTGCCCACGGCAGGTGCGAGCCTGGCCCCGGCGCGAGGGCCAACCGACGGGACCGCCGGGTGCCGATGACGAAGCGGCTGGCGGCGTTGTTGGCGGCCAACCGTCACCTGCGAGGGGCCTGGGTGCTCTACCGAGACGACGGCGAGCCCGTGGCCAGGGCTGGCGGGCCACGAGAGCCTCTTCACCACGCAGAGGTACATGCACCTGTCCCCGGCGGCGAAGGACGCGGCCATCAGCCTGCTCGACGCGACGGGCGCCCAGCATTCTGGAGACAGGCTCCTCGACGCGGGGAAAGACAGGTGGGTGAGCAAAGACGAAGGGCCCGGAACCTTGCGATTCCGGGCCCTTCTATTGGCGAGGAGTACGGGACTTGAACCCGTGGCCTCCGGCGTGACAGGCCGGCGTTCTAACCAACTGAACTAACTCCCCACGACACTGCTCTTTCACTACTACAACTGCTGCTTGGGCGGAACAGGGATTGAACCTGTGACCCTCGCCTTGTAAGGGCGACGCTCTACCGCTGAGCTATCCGCCCCTCGCTTGCGTCACCGCGTTGCGACGGGGCGGCCTTGTATCGACCACGACCGTCACTGTCAAGCATACGTTTCTAGGGGACGGATCATTCCGCAGCGCCCTGACAGGAGCGTTGACCCTGGCGGTTGCTCCTGACAACCCTCGCCCCCCGCCCGCTCCCCGAGGGAGAGGGGGCACACATGGAGCCCACCCCTTGAACGATCGCCTCCTCCGCGCCGCTCGCCGCCAGCCCACCGACACCACCCCGGTGTGGCTCATGCGCCAGGCCGGCCGCTACCTGCCCGAGTATCGCGCCATCCGCGGCAACATCGGCTTCCTCGAGCTGTGCAAGAACCCGGACCTCGCCGCCGAGGTCACCGTGCAGCCCATCACCCGCCTGGGCGTGGATGCCGCCATCATCTTCTCGGACATCCTCATCCCCGTGGAGGCCATGGGCATCGAGCTGGAGCTCGGCGACAAGGGGCCTCACTTCCCCAACCCCGTGCGCACCGCCGCGGACATCGAGCGCCTCGCGGTGCCCGACCCCGTCCAGGGCACCGGCTTCGTCGCCGAGGCCATCCGCCGCACCCGGCGCGCCCTCAATGACTCGGTGCCCGTCATCGGCTTCTCCGGCGCTCCCTTCACCCTCGCCGCGTACATGGTCGAGGGCGGTGGCTCCAAGAGCTACATCCTCATCAAGCGGCTCCTCTTCGAGCAGCCCAAGCTGGCCCACTCCCTCTTCGAGAAGCTGACGAGCACCCTCATCCCGTATCTGCTCATGCAGGTGGAGGCGGGCGCGAGCATCGTGCAGATCTTCGACTCGTGGGGCGGCGAGCTCTCGCCCTGGGACTACGAGCGCTTCTGTCTGCCGTACCTCACGCGCATGGTGAAGGAGGTCCAGGCCAAGGGCGTGCCCGTCATCGTCTTCGGCACCGGCATGTCCAACCACCTGCCGCTGCTCAAGCGCACCGGCGCGGACGTCATCGGGCAGGACTGGCGCACGCCCATCGACGAGGCCCGCCGCGTCCTCGGCCCCGATGTGGCCGTGCAGGGCAACCTGGATCCGCTTCACCTGTTCCTGCCGCGCGAGGAGCTGGAGCAGCGCGTGGTGGACATCCTCCGCCGAGCCGGCCCCGTGGGACACATCTGCAACCTCGGCCACGGCATCCTCCCGCCCACGGATCCGGAGGCCGCGAAGTTCTTCGTGGATGCCGTCCACAAGCACGGCATCGCGCTCCGCCAGGGCACCTGATGATGTCACCCCGTGGGTCGACCGGGGATGTCAGAGGCGCCCGGTAGGGTGGCGTGAGGTGTTGGGGAAGGGGACGGGCGCCGTGACGGACGAGGGCAGGAGTGGTGAGTACCAGCGCAGGGTACTCGCGCTCGAACATCGAGGATTGCTGGAGCTGTGGGAGGGCCTTCGAGCGGGTGTTACGACCGCCGATTGGCCCGCTGGTGTGCTGCTGGAGTACCTCATCCTGCGGGCCTTCCAGTTGGAGGGCGCCGAGGTGACCTGGCCTTACCGGGTCTACCAGGATGGAGTCCTCCTGGAGCAGATCGACGGGGTGGTCTATTTCGATGGGGAGTCCTGTCTGGTAGAGTTCAAAGATGTGACCAGACCAGTAGATGCCGTTGCCATCGTCAAGCTGAAATCACAACTTCTGCGTCGCCCGCGAACGGCCATTGGGGCGCTGTTCAATACGGGCGAGTTCTCTTCGACGGCGCTCACGCTGGCGCGGATGCTGCCGCCGCCGGATGTGTTGCTGTGGCGAGGCTCGGAGATCGATGTGGCCCTACGAGAGCGACGGCTCATCGAGGGCATGAGGAGGAAGCTGCGGTACGCGGTGGAGATGGGGCTCGTGGAGCTGAACCTGATGGACGGGAGGAAGATTGGATGAGTGCGTTCATCGTGACCTCGGGACTCGTGGCGGGGTGGCTCATGAAGCGTCTGGTGGACGGTCATCCCCGCCTGCGCGATCGGGCCATCCAGGTTCGGGCAGATGAAGGCCGTGGCGGAACTGTATCCACGGCGCGGAGCATCCTCGCGCTGCGGCGGGTCCCCGTGGCCGTGGTGGCCGACGCGGATACGCTCTCGCCAGCCATGATGGCGGAGCAGGGGGGCTTGATGGAGTATCTCCTGGGCGACGCGGCGCCTTCGGGTGAATGGCGGGTCTTGTTGATCGCACCCGAGGTCGCCGTGCTCCTCTTCCGTGATGAGTCACTGCTGCGCTCCCTGGTGCCCGTGAGTCCCTCGTTCGAGCAGCTCATCCGGGGTCGCTACGAGCCCAACCGGGTACTCGCCGAGCTGTTCGCGCAGGCGGGTGCGCAGCCCTTCCCGGACGCGCTGATCGAGCGTCTCAAGCAGGCCGACGTGTCCTCGCTCTGGGTCGCTCCGGAGCTCCGCCCCCTGGAGGAGTTCCTCCTCGAAAAGTCGGCTGCTCAACAGCCGGGCACGGCTCCCTGACCTCGCTCCGAGGGGGAGCAGCCAGGGGGCGTGTCCGTGTTGATTCTGGAGTCAATCTCCCGTTGACGCGATGCGCCACGGGTCATTAGATGCGCCTCATTCTGCAGGAGGGTGAGGCACACATGGCACGCGAGAAGCAGCGCAACGGTCACCGCAGGGTGGCCATCGTCCGCGGGTTGCGGACGCCCTTCGTGAAGGCGGGAACCGACTTCGCGAAGCTCACCGCGCTGGACCTGGGCCGCATGGTGGTCCAGGAGCTGGTGCAGCGCGCGGAGATCGATCCCCAGGAGATCGACCAGCTGGTGTTCGGCCAGGTCATCCCCACGCTCACCGCGCCGTCCATCGCGCGCGAGGTGGTGCTCGCCGCGGGGCTGCCGCGCAAGATTGAAGCGTTCACCGTGGCGCGCGCCTGCGCCACCTCCATCCAGGCCATGACGACGGCGGCCAACGCCATCGCCGTGGGCGAGGCGGACGTGGTCATCGCCGGTGGCACCGAGTCCATGTCGGACGCGCCCATCTTCACCAGCCGCCCGCTGGCCCAGGCGCTGGTGGCCGCCTCCAAGGCCCGGAGTCTCACGGAGAAGCTCAGGGCCTTCCAGGCGCTCAAGCCGCGCGACCTGGTCCCCGTGCCCCCGGCCATCGCCGAGTACTCCACCGGCCTCACCATGGGGGAGAGCGCGGAGAAGATGGCCAAGGAGAACGGCATCTCCCGCGAGGAGCAGGATCGCATCGCGTTCAACTCGCACCAGAACGCCGCGCGCTCCTGGAAGGACGGCTTCTTCGACCCCCAGGTGATGCACGTCGTGGTGCCGCCGAAGTACGAGAAGGTGTCGCAGAAGGACAACATCGTCCGCGAGGACACGAGCCTGGAGGCGCTCGCCCAGCTCAAGCCCGCGTTCGACCGCAAGTACGGCTCCATCACCGCGGGCAACGCCTCGCCGCTCACCGACGGCGCCGCCGCGCTGCTGCTGATGAGCGAGGAGAAGGCCAGGGCGCTCGGCCTGGAGCCGCTCGGCTACCTGCGCTCCCACGCCTATGCCGCCACCGACCCGGGTGGACAGCTCCTCCAGGGCCCGGCCTACGCGGCCCCCATCGCGCTGCAGCGCGCGGGGATGAAGCTCTCGGACATCGACATCGTGGAGATGCACGAGGCGTTCGCCGCCCAGGTGGCCAGCAACATCCAGGCGCTGGCCTCCAAGGAGTTCGCTCAGAAGGCCGGCTGGAGCGCGCCGGTGGGCGAGGTGGACCGCACGCGCCTCAACCTGGCCGGTGGCTCCATCTCCATCGGTCACCCCTTCGGAGCCACGGGGGCGCGCATCGTCACCCAGGCCCTGCATGAGCTGAAGCGTCAGAACAAGAACACGGTGCTGTGCACCGTCTGCGCCGCCGGCGGCCTGGGTGCCGCGGTGGTCCTGGAGCGTGCGTGATGGCTGCGATGAAGGCACAGGAGCTCGAGGCGAAGCAGGGCTTCACCTACCAGGTCGAGGACAACGTCGCGGTCCTCACCTTCGACCTGCCCGGCGAGTCGGTGAACACGCTCTCCCCCGACGTGGGCGAGGCGTTCGCCGCGCTGCTCGGCCGCGCGGAGAAGGACCCCGCGGTGAAGGCGGTCGTCTTCACCTCCGGCAAGAAGGACAGCTTCGTGGCCGGGGCGAAGATCGACTTCCTCCAGACCATCAAGACGGCCACCGACGCCACCGCCGCCTCGCGCCAGGGGCAGCAGGGCTTCGACAGGCTGGATGCGTTCCCCAAGCCGGTGGTGGCGGCCATCCACGGCGCGTGTCTGGGCGGCGGCCTGGAGTGGGCGCTCGCGTGTGACTACCGCATCGCCACCGACAGCCCGAAGACGACGCTCGGACTGCCCGAGGTGCAGCTCGGCCTCATCCCCGGCGCGGGTGGCACCCAGCGGCTGCCGGCCCTCATCGGCGTGCAGGCCGCGTTGGACCTCATCCTCACCGGCAAGAACGTGAAGCCCTCCAAGGCCAAGAAGCTGGGCCTGGTGGACGAAGTGGTGCCCGCGCCCATCCTCCGCGCTGTCGCCGTGCGGCGCGCCCGCGAGCTGTCCGAGGGCATGCTCAAGGTGGAGCGTCCTCGCGGTCAGGGCCTCAAGGCGGTGGCGCAGCAGGGCAAGAAGGGTCTGGGCGGGCTGCTGGCGGGGCTGGCCAACAAGGAGCTGTGGGCCGAGGTCGCGCTCGAGGACAACCCGGTGGGCCGGAAGATCCTCTTCGACCAGGCGCGCAAGCAGCTGCGCAAGAAGACGCGCGGCAAGTACCCGGCGCCGGAGCGGGCGCTGGAGGCCATTCGCATCGGCGTGGAGTCCGGTCACGCGGCGGGCCTGGAGGCCGAGGCCCGCTTCTTCGGCGAGCTGGTGGTGTCCGACGTCTCCAAGCGGCTGGTGGAGGTCTTCTTCGCCACCACCGCCCTCAAGAAGGAGAACGGCACCTCCAACCCGGACGTGAAGCCGCGCGAGGTGAAGAAGGTGGGCGTGCTCGGCGGCGGTCTGATGGGCGGTGGCATCGCCTACGTCAGCTCGGCGCTGCAGGGCGTGCCGGTGCGCGTGAAGGACAAGGACGATGCCGGCGTGGGCCGCGCCCTCAAGCAGGTGCAGGGCATCTACGATGAGCGGGTGAAGAAGCGCTCGCTCACGTGGCGCGAGGCGGCCGCGAAGATGGCGCTCGTCACCGGCGGCACCGGCTACGAGGGCTTCAAGAACGCGGACGTGGTCATCGAGGCCGTCTTCGAGGACCTGGCCCTCAAGCACCGCATCATCGGCGAGGTGGAGGCCGTCACCCACGCCGACTGCATCTTCGCCTCCAACACCTCCAGCATCCCCATCACCGAGCTGGCCAAGGGCTCGCGCCGGCCCGCCCAGGTCATCGGCATGCATTACTTCAGCCCGGTGAACAAGATGCCGCTGCTGGAGATCATCACCCACAAGGGCACCGCCGACTGGGTGACGGCCACCTGCGTGGAGGTGGGCAAGAAGCAGGGCAAGACGGTCATCGTCGTCAACGACGGGCCGGGCTTCTACACCTCGCGCATCCTCGCGCCGTACATGAACGAGGCCGCGCACCTGCTGGCCGATGGTGCCGACATCGCCGCGCTGGACAAGGCGCTCGTCGAGTTCGGCTTCCCCGTGGGCCCCATCACCCTGTTGGACGAGGTGGGCATCGACGTGGCCCAGAAGGTGGGCCCCATCATGGAGGCCGCCTTCGGCAAGCGCATGGCCGCGCCCAAGGCCCTGGAGAAGGTCGTCGCCGAGGGCCGCCTGGGCCGCAAGAACAAGAAGGGCTTCTACACCTACGACGGCAAGAAGAAGAAGGAGGTGGACGTCTCCGTCTACGAGCTGCTGCCGCACGGGAAGAACCGCAAGCAGCTCGACTCGCGCGAGATAGCCGAGCGCTGCGCCCTCCAGATGGTGAACGAGGCCGTGCGCTGCCTGGGCGAGGGCATCCTGCGCAGCGCGCGTGACGGCGACGTGGGCGCCATCTTCGGGCTCGGCTTCCCGCCGTTCCTCGGTGGCCCCTTCCGCTACGCGGACAGCCTCGGCCCCGCCGAGCTGCTGCGCCGCCTGGAGCACTACCAGGACAAGTACGGCGAGCGCTTCACCCCCGCGCCGTACCTGGTGGACATGGTGAAGGCGGGCAAGACGTTCTACCCGCGCTGACCCCGGGGACCGGGAGGGCAGGGGAGTCGTTCCTCCTGCCCTCCGGTTTCGTCCCGGGCTCGCGTCACTCGTCCAGCGCGGGCAGCACGCTCACCTTGAGCGAGCTCGGGTGCGCCGCCGAGCGGTAGACGCGGTGGAAGGCGCGCACGAAGTCCTCCTCCTTCGCCTCGAAGATGTTGGGCACGAAGGTCTGCGGGTTCCGGTCGATGAACGGGAACCAGCTCGACTGCACCTGGATCATCACCCGGTGCCCCCGCTCGAAGGTGTGGAAGACGTCGTTGATGACGAAGCGCACCTTCGTCACCTCTCCCGGCTTGAACGGCTTGGGCTCGCTGTAGCTGTCGCGGAACCGGCCTCGGAACGGCTCACCGCGCACCAGCGTCTGCTGGCCACCCCGGTTGCGTTTGCCCGCCGCCTCGTCCTCCCTCGAGAAGCCGGGCACCTTGCCCGGATTGACGTCGACGAGCTTCACCACCCAGTCCGCGTCCGTGCCCGTGGTGGACACCCACAGCTCCGCCTCCAGCGGCCCGGCGAGCGTGAGATCGTTCTGCAGCGGCTCCGTCTGGTACACGAGCACGTCGGGCCGGCGCGCCGCGAAGCGCTGGTCCTCCGTCATGTAGTTCTTGGTCCAGGCCGTGGTGATCTCCGTCGTGTAGGGCACCGGCTTGTTCGGGTCGCTCACGTACTCGTCGAAGGACTCCTCCCTGGCCGTGGGGGCGGCGAAGGTGAGGCCTCCCTTCGGCTGGAAGTAGAGCTTCTGCTCGCGCACCTGCTTCGGCGGCCACGTCTCGAAGCGCCGCCAGCGGTTGGCGCCGGTCTCGAACACCAGGGCCTCGGGCAGGTTGGGCTTCTCTCCCCCCTTGAGGTGGTGCTTGAAGAAGGCCAGCTCCAGCTCCTGGTAGAGCTCGCTCGTCTGGAAGCCGAACTCGGCGTCACCCAGCGCGGAGCTGTCCGCGCGCGTCCAGCCTCCGTGCGGCCAGGGACCCATGACCAGCGTGTTGGCGATGCCCGGGTTCTGCTTCTCGATGGCGCGATAGGTGCGCAGCGGCCCGTACAGGTCCTCGGTGTCGAACCAGCCGCCCACCACCATCACCGCGGCCTTGATGTTCTTCAGGTGTGGCAGGAGGTTTCGCGACTGCCAGAACTCGTCGTAGTTGGGGTGCGCGGTGATGTCCTTCCAGAAGGCGACGTCCCCCTTGAGGTAGCGCGTGTCCGCGTTGCTCAGCGGCCCCAGGTCGAGGAAGAACTGGTAGCCGTCCGGCGTGCCGTGCTCGAAGCGCTTCCATTCCTCGCTGAAGGTGGGCACCGGGCGGGGCTTGCCGAAGGTGGAGAAGAAGTTGAACGCCAGCACCAGGTTGAAGGCGCCGTGCCGGTGCATGTCGTCCCAGAACCAGTCGGCGATGGGGGCCTGCGGCGACACCGCCTTGAGCGCCGGGTGCGAGTCGATGGCGCCCGCCGACGTGTAGAAGCCCGGATAGGAGATGCCCCACTGGCCCACGCGCCCGTTGTTGCCCTGCACGTTCTTCACCAGCCACTCGACGGTGTCGTGCGTGTCGGTGCTCTCGTCGATGTCCTTGGGCCCGCTCTTCTTCGCGAGGTGCGGGCGCACGTTGACGAACTCGCCCTCGGACATGTTGCGGCCTCGCACGTCCTGGAAGGCGAAGATGAAGCCGTCCTTCTCGTACTGCTCGGTGGGCCCGAGCCTGCGCGCGTACCGGTCCTGGCCGTACGGCGCCACCGAGTAGGGCGTGCGCACGAGCATCACGGGGTAGCGCTTGCCGGGGCTCGCGTCGTTGGGGACGTAGACGGACGTGAACAGCCTCGTGCCGTCGCGCATCGGAACGCGGTACTCGAACTTGGTGTAGTGCGAGCGGATGTATTCGGCGCGCTCGGACGAATCGCCATAGGGCTGCTGGGGCCTCGCGGCCTGCGCCCGGGCCGGGCCGGCAAGCGCGACGCACACGAGCACCACGAGGCTGCGGAACGTGAGGGGCATGCACTCTCCTGATGAGGGAGTGGCATTCTCGGTGAAGGGTCGGGGGGCGGAAAGTCTCGTGTGAGCCGGAGGGGACATGGGAGGCCTCGCACCCGCACTCCGCGTCCAGGCCCATCGCGCGCGGAGCTTGACCCTGGCGCGTTTCTGGACGATGCCCCCGGCGCCCATGCCCCGCTCCGCGTCCCGCACCGTCGCCCTCGCCGCGCTTGGCGCCCTGCTCACCTGCACCGTCGCCGTGGTGGTGGCCGCGCGCTCCTTCCCCGAGAGCTACAGCCCGGCGCGGCTCTCCTGGCCCAACGCGTCCCTGTTGCTGGGCTGGGCCCGCTTCGACGCGGGCTGGTACGCGGACATCGCCACCCAGGGCTACGGGTACACCCCTGGCCAGCAGAGCTCGGTGGCCTTCTTCCCCGCCTACCCGCTCGCCATCCGCGGGCTCGGCGTGCTGGGCGTGGACACCTTCATCGCCGGCGTGCTGCTCACCGTGCTCTGTGGCGGGGCCGCCGTGGTGCTCTTCACCCGTTGGGCCTCCCACCTCAAGGGAGAGGACGCCGCTCGCGACGCGGGGCTGCTGCTCGTCCTCTATCCCTTCGCCTTCTTCCTCTACGGGGCGATGTACTCGGACGCGCTCTTCCTCCTGCTGCTGGTGAGCGCCTTCTACCTGCTCGAGCGCGGCCAGCTCCTGCCCGCGGTGCTGCTGGGCGCGGTGGCCACCGCCGCGCGCCCCGTCGCTCCGGCGCTGGTGCTCGGACTGCTCGCGCGCCGGCTCGAGTGGAAGCACCAGCGCGGCGAGAAGTGGACCCTCTGGGACGCGCTCCCGGTGCTCGCTGGCCTGGGGCTCGTGCTCTACGTCCTCTACCTCTGGCACGCCTTCGGTGAGCCCTTCGCCTTCGCCAAGGTGCAGTCCGCTCCGGGGTGGGACCAGCGGCCCGGTTGGCGCACCTGGCTCAAGGTGCGCTGGTTCCAGGGCTTCAGCTCCTCCATGACGCTCGCGGACGGGCTGCGGCTGGTGGGGCATGCCGCCTTCTCCCTCGGGGCGCTCGCCCTGGTGTGGCCCACCGTGAAGCGGCTCGGCTGGGGCTACGGCGCCTATGTCGCCGCCATGGTCGGAATGCCCACCCTCTCCAGCAAGGACTTCATGGGCATGGGGCGCTACCTGCTCGCCGCCTTTCCGCTCTTCCTCACGCTCGCGCTGCTGCTGCGCGAGCGGCCTCGCCTTCGCTGGGGGGTGCTCTCCACGAGTGCCGTGTTGCTCATAGCGCTCGCCGCCGCCTACGGTGCGGGAGCCTACGTGTCATGAACGCTCCCATCTCCGCCGCCCTCTCGCTCTTCTCCCGGTTGCCCCCCGCCGAGCGCTTCCACGTCCACGCCCGTGCCTTCTCCGCGCCGCTCGAAGCCATCGCCGCCCGTGTACCCCCCGGTGGCACCGTGGCCGATGTGGGATGCGGCCATGGGCTGTTCTCCGGGCTTCTCGCCCTGAGCGACTCCCAGCGGACGGTACATGGGGTCGATCCTGACCCACGCAAAATCGAGTGGGCCCGCCAGGGACCCGGCTGGCTGCCCAACGTGAAGGTCGAGGTGGGCACCGTGGAGACATTGGCCGAGCGGCTGCCCGGGCACTTCGACACGGTGGTGGTGAGCGACGTGCTCTACCTGCTGCCCGTGGAGCGCTGGCCGGACTTCCTTCGGGAGGCCCGGCGTCTGCTGCGCCCCGGTGGGCGGCTCCTGGTGAAGGAGGCCGAGGGCGATGGCACCTGGAAGCACCTCAAGTGCCTGGCGCAGGAGGTGGTGATGGTGAAGCTGCTCGGCCGGACGAAGGCCGGTGGCGCGCTGGTGCTTCAGTCCCGCGGCGCGGTGGAGGCCCTGCTGCGCCGGACCGGCTTCGCCCCGCGCGAGACGGTGGCGCTGGGGGCGGGCTACTCCACGCCCCACATCCTCTATGTGGCGGAGGCGGTCGCCGAGGCCCCGGCCAGCGCGCCGTAGGTGGTCAGCCGCACGCCGAGCCGCTCGATGCGCGCCAACACCCTGGGGCTGGTGAGCGCGTCCAGCTCGGACTGCCAGCCGTAGCGCCAACCCGGGTCCTCCGGCACGTGCGGACGGCCTTCGCCCGGGTGGCAGCCGAGCTCGAAGTCTCCCGGAGGCAGCGACTCCAGCAGCGAGAGCAGGGCCGACTCGGTGAGCTGGCCCGCCTCGAAGACGCCGCCCGCGCTCACCCGCCGGACTCCGGGCATCGGCCCTGGCGCGGCGCGGGCCAGCAGCGTCAGCAGCGTCGTCTTCACCGCCGGCCCGGGCGCTCGCAGCCACGAGACGCGGGGCAGCCGGTCCGGCCAGCGCAGGGGCAGGCCCTCGCGTCTGGCCAGGGCCTCCACCAGCGGGCGCACACCCGGGAGCAGGTGCAGGTGCTGGTGTGCGTCCAGGTGGTCCACCTCCGCGCCCAGCTCCCGCGCGAGCCTCAGCTGCGCGGCCAGCTCCAGCTCCACCTCCTCGCGGCGCACCTGACCGGTGAGCCACGCCCGCGCGAAGTCCGCCCAGCTGCCGCGCATGCGCCCATCCGGCGCCACCGTGGGCACGTGCGAGGCGGGAGCCGCCGGGGGCAGCCGGGTGGAGAGGCTCAGGTGGACACCCAGGGCCAGTCCCTGGGCCCGCGCGCTCGGCACCGCCCGCGCCGCGTTGGGGCCCTTCACCAGCACCGTGGCACTGGTGACGATGCCCTCGCGGTGCGCCCGGAGGATGCCGGCGTCCAGGGCCGGGTGCAGCCCGAGGTCGTCCGCGTTGACGACCAGGCGCGTGGGGGCCCGTCCCACCGCGCTACCCGTGGCCGCGCGTCCGCTCGCGCTGCGAGCCGTGCAACGGCGCCACCGAGGGCGGCAGCCTCACCGGACGCTTCGTCGCCTGGGGCGTCTTCGTCTCCGGGTACAGCTTCACCAGCTCGCGCACCATCTTCACGATGACGGACGGCGAGGACAGCGTGGAGATGCCGCGCGTGCGCGGGAAGTAGTCCACGCCCATCTGGAAGACGCGGAAGCCCTGGTTGATGGCCTTCACCACCAGCTCCGCGTCGATGAAGGAGCCCTGGCTGTTGAGCTCCACCGCCTCCAGCACCCGCCGGTGCATCACCTTGAAGCTGAAGTTGATGTCCTTCACGTGGACACCGAACAGCGTGCGGATGAGCGTGTTGTAGGCGAACGAGTAGACGATGCGCTTCGGTCCCTCGCTGGTGCGGTCGAACCGGAAGGCGCAGATCATGTCCGCCTCCAGGTACTTCATCAGGTGCAGCGCCCGCTCCAGCTCGTTCAGGTCGAAGGGCAGGTCGATGTCCGAGTACACCACGATGTCCTTGGTGGACGCGGACAGGCCCGTGCGCATCGCCCCGCCCAGCTTCAGGTTGACGGGGTGGGTGATGAACCGGAACTGTGGGATGCGCGCCGCCAGCTGCTCGCAGATTTCCTGCGTGCGGTCCGTGGACGCATCGTTGACGACGATGATCTCGTAGTCGTCCGTGAGCCGGGAGAGCACGGTCTGGGCGCGCGACACCGCGCGCTCCACGTAGTCCTCCTCGTTCCAGGCGGGAAAGAAGAGGCTGATGCTGGGGGATTTGCCCACGATGGACCTCGGCGGTGCGTCGCCGTGACAGAGCGGAGTGGATGCGGCTGCTATCAAACATTGGCCGGCGCGTGCAATCCAACCATCGCGGGAGTCACCAGGGCGTGCTAGCTTGGCTTCCTCGGTTTTCGGGGGTCGATGTGGGAGACAGGCGCCTCATTCTGCTGGTGGACGACTTACCCGGACGACAGGCGGACCTGGCGAGCGCGTTGGAGCAGGAGGGCTTCTCCGTACGGTTGGTGGCAGCTGGTCCAGAGGCCCAGCGTCGCATCGACGAGGCCCACCTGGTCCTTCTCGTCCTGGGTCCCGCTGGCGGGCCGTCGCGTGCGCTCTTGCAGCACCTGATGGCCCAGGATGACGAGGGCAAGGGTCCTCCGGTCATCGCGCTGGTGCCCGCGGACGAGCGCTCCGCGGTGCTGGCCGTGCTGAGGCTGGGCGCGGAGGTGGTGCGCACCCCGGTGGACCCGGAGGAGCTCATGGCGCGCATGGCGCGCTGCATCCAGGAGCGGCAGCGCTTCAGCGCGCTCGTGGCCCGCGTGGCCTCGCTCGAGCGCCTGTCCATCACCGACGGCCTCACCCAGGTCCACAACCACCGCTACTTCCAGGACCGGCTGCGCGAGGAGTTCCGGCGCGCCCAGCGCTATGACGACCCGCTGTCGCTCATCCTCATCGACCTGGACCACTTCAAGGCCTTCAATGACGAGCACGGCCACCAGGTGGGCGACATCGTGCTGTGCGACGTGGCGGCCTCCCTCCAGCGCAGCGTGCGGGAGACGGACCTGCTCGCCCGCTATGGAGGCGAGGAGTTCGCCATCCTCCTGCCGCGCACCCCGCTGGCCGGCGCCCTCACGGTGGCCGAGCGTGTCTGGCGGGAGCTGGGCCTCCTGCTCACCGGGCCCCAGCGGACGTTGCGCGTCACCGCGTCGCTCGGCGTCTCGTCCTTCCCCCACCACGCCGTCAACAGCGCCGAGCAGCTCGTGCGCTCCGCGGACCAGGCGCTCTACCGCGCCAAGAGCGAAGGGCGGAATCGCATCTGTGTGCATTCCTCGCCCTCACCCCTCGCCAGTCCCACCCCTCGCTAGTCTACCCTACGTCTCGCATCTGGGTCATCATTGACCCGATTGCCGGGTCGGGGTATGGAGAGACCCAGGGTGGGCGAAAGCCCCGGGTGCTGAAACACCCGGTATCTATGGGCTTTGCGGTGTGGCGGACGTTGGCAGCGTCATTGCAAAAGCGAGGGTCTCGGACCCGGGACGAGGTTGCCACTGGAACTGGCGCAGACACAAGGAGCGGTGCCACGCGGTCGGCTGCTGCTGGTGGACGACGAGGAGTACATCCTGAAGTCCATCCGGCGGGTGCTCCGTCGCGGCGATTGGCAGATCGAGACGGCCTCCGATGCGGAGGAGGGCCTCAAGGCCCTCGAACGCTTCACTCCGGAGGTGGTCATCTCGGACTTCCGCATGCCGGGTATGAACGGCGTGGAGTTTCTCAGCCGGGTGAAGGCGCAGGTGCCACGGGCCCAGCGCATCATGCTCACCGGACAGGCTGACCAGCAGGCCATCGAGGAGGCGATCAACCGGTCGGAGATCTTCCGTTTCATCTCCAAGCCGTGGAACGACAGCCACCTGGTGCTCACGGTCAAGAGCGCCTTCGAGCAGTACGCGCTCCAGACGGAGAACGAGCGGCTGCTCCGGGTGACGCAGCAGCAGAACGAGGAGCTGCGGCGGCTCAACGCGGAGCTGGAGACGCGCGTGGCGCTGCGCACGCACCTGCTGAGCCAGGCCAAGCGGGAGTGGGAGCTGTCGTTCGACTCCATGGACACGCCGCTGGCCGTGGTGCGCAAGGACTACGGGGTGCGCCGGGCCAACCGGGCGTACATCGACCTGGCGGGCGACCGGCTCAAGGAGCCGCTGTCCGAGGAGGAGGCCGAGCAGCGCTGCCACAAGCTGCTGTTCGACCGGGACACGCCCTGCCAGGGCTGCCCGCTGCCGGAGGCCCTCCAGAGCGGCAAGGGTACGCGCTCGGAGATCTCCCAGCGCGGACGCACCTACGCCATGTCCGCCTATCCGCTCACGGGCGAGGGGCGCGCCGTGTGCTCCTATCGGGACATCTCCGACGAGCGCGAGATGACGCGCCGGCTCATCGAGACGGAGAAGATGGCGGCGGTAGGCCAGCTCGCCGGTGGCGTGGCGCACGAAATCAACAACCCGCTGGGCGGCATCCTCGCCTTCGCGCAGTTGATGAAGCGCGATGAGGGGCGCACCCCCTCCGACATGGAGTCGTTGGACCTCATCGAGGAGAGCGCGCTGCGCTGCAAGCGCATCGTGGAGAGCCTCCTGAAGTTCAGCCGCCACAGCAAGACGGAAGACCGGCGCACCTTCCAGCTCAACAAGTGCGCGGAAGACTCGGCGGTGCTCTTCGGGGCGCAGCTCAAGTCGTACTCCAAGGTGCGCATGGAGCTGAGGCTGGCGTCGGATCTGCCGGAGCTGTTCGGAGACCCGGGCCAGCTGTCGCAGGTGATGCTCAACCTGCTGCAGAACGGGCTGCACGCGCTGCCTCCCACGGGGGGCGTGCTGACCCTGGAGACGGGGCGCGACGGCGACCGGTGCTACTTCCGGGTCGTCGATTCGGGCAGTGGCATCGAGGAGCGCTACCTGTCGCGCATCTTCGATCCGGCGTTCACCACCAAGCCTCCCGGCCAGGGCACCGGCCTGGGGCTGGCCATCGCCTACCGCATCGTCGAGGACCACGGTGGCATCTTCAAGGTGGACACCCGGCTCGGTGAGGGTTCGCGCTTCACCGTCTTCATCCCCATCCCCCTGCAGCTCGAGAGGTTGCCGTGAACCCGCAGCCGTCCACCACCGCCGCTCCCAAGCGCGCCAAGATCCTGGTCGTGGATGACGATCCGATCGTCCTCAAGGCGGTCACGGTCATCCTCACCCGAGAGGGCTACCAGGTCGTCTCCATCGACGATGCCGTGGAAGGACTGACCGCGGCGAAGGATCCGTCCATCGACGTGGCCGTCCTGGACATCAAGATGCCCAACCTGTCCGGCATGGACCTGCTGCGCGGCATCAAGGCGGCGCGTCCGGACGTGGAGGTCATCATGATGACCGCCTTCGCCACCGTGGAGACGGCGGTGGAGGCGGTGAAGTCCGGCGCGTACGACTACCTCACCAAGCCCTTCGAGAACATCGACGAAGTGAGCATGACGGTGGCCAAGGCCGCCGAGCGCAAGGCCCTGAGGGACAGGGCCCGAGCGCTGGAGGAGGCGCTCACCGCGCGCAACCAGTTCGAGGAGCTCATCGGCCAGTCGTCGCAGATGCGCGCCGTCTTCAAGCTGGTGGAGACGGTGAGCCACTCCACCGCCACGGTGCTCATCCAGGGCGAGAGCGGCACGGGCAAGGAGCTGGTGGCCCGCGCCATCCACTACCGCAGCGCGCGCAAGGACAAGCCCTTCGTGGCCGTCAACTGCTCGGCGCTGACGGACACGCTGCTGGAGAGCGAGCTCTTCGGTCACATCAAGGGCAGCTTCACCGGGGCCACGTCCAACAAGAAGGGCCTCTTCGAGGCCGCTGACGGCGGCACCATCTTCCTCGACGAGATTGGCGACGTGCCTCCCGCCACCCAGGTGCGCCTGTTGCGCGTGCTGCAGGAGGGCGAGGTCAAGCGCGTGGGCGCCAACGAGCCGGTGAAGGTGGACGTGCGCGTCATCGCCGCCACGCACGTGGACCTGAACCGGGCCAAGGAGCAGGGCAAGTTCCGCGAGGACCTGTTCTACCGGCTCAACGTCATCACCATCGATCTGCCGCCGCTGCGCGACCGTCCCGAGGACGTGCCGCTGCTGGCCCACCACTTCCTCAAGCTGTACACGGGGAAGGTGGGCAAGCGGGTGACGGGCTTCATGCCGCGCGCCATGGAGGCGCTCACCTGCAACCGGTGGACGGGCAACGTGCGCGAGCTGGAGAACGTCATCGAGCGCGCCGTGGTCCTCACGTCCAAGGAAGTGCTGGACGTGGACGACCTGCCGCCGGGCTTCCAGGACGCGCCCCAGGCCGGAGCGCAGGTCGAGGTCTTCAGCCTCGCGCACCTGCCGTACGCCCAGGCGAAGCGGCTGGCCATGCGCGCCTTCGAGCGGCGCTACCTCACCGCGCTGCTCGAGAAGCACAACCACAACGTCTCCAGCGCCGCGCGCGCCGCGGGCGTCGATCGCTCCAACTTCCGCCGCCTGCTCAAGCAGTACGAGGTGGCGGGCCGCTCCATGAAGCGCGGCAAGGACGACGACGACGCCCTCGAGGTGGCGTCCTAGCCTTCCTCGCCCGGCTCGCGGGGACGACCCGCGAGCTGGCGTTGGATCTCCTCGTAGCGCTCCGCCAGCTCCTGCTCGAAGCCGTTGTGCGTGGGCTGGTAGAAGCGCCGGCCGCGCAGGGCGTCGGGGAGGTAGTCCTCGGGGACGTAGTTGCCCTCGAAGTTGTGGGGGTACTTGTAGCCGGCGCCGTACCCGAGTGACTTCATCATCTTCGTGGGCGCGTTGCGCAGGTGCATGGGGACGGGCAGGGGTCCGCCCTCGGTGACGGCGGTGCGCGCCGCGGCGTACGCGGTGAGCACGGCGTTCGACTTGGGCGCCAGCGCCAGGTACGTCACCGCCTGGGTGAGGGGCAGGGTGCCCTCGGGCAGGCCCATCAGCTCGAAGGCCCGCAGCGCGTCTACCGCCACGCTCAGTGCCCGCGGGTCCGCGTTGCCGATGTCCTCCGAGGCGAAGATGACCATGCGCCGGAAGATGAAGACCGGATCCTCTCCGGCTTCCAGCATGCGCGTCATCCAGTAGAGCGCGGCGTCCACGTCCGAGCCCCGCATGGATTTGATGAAGGCGCTGACGACGTTGTAGTGCTCCTCGCCGCCCTTGTCGTAGAGGAGCGCCTTGTGCTGCAGGGCCTCCTCGGCGATGGCCTTGTCCACCCGGGTGCCGCCGTGCGCCGCCGCCGCCTCCAGCGCGGTGAGCGCCCTGCGCGCGTCTCCGCCCGACGCCTGGACGATGAAGGTGAGCGCCTCGTCGTCCACCTGCACCTTGCCGCCCAGGCCCTTGGGGTCCGTCACCGCCCGGCGCAGCAGCGCCACCAGCTCCTCCTCCTCCAGCCCGCGCAGGGTGACGACGCGGGCGCGGGAGAGGAGGGCGGCATTCACCTCGAAGGAGGGGTTCTCCGTGGTGGCCCCGATGAGGGTGACGGTGCCCTTCTCCACGTGGGGCAGCAGCGCGTCCTGCTGGGCCTTGTTGAAGCGGTGGATCTCATCCACGAAGAGGATGGTGCGCTGACGGTTCATCCGCCAACGCTCCTGGGCCCGGGCCACCGTCTCGCGGATGTCCTTCACGCCGGAGAGCACGGCGGAGAGCGACTCGAAGGAGGCGCCGGTGGAGCGGGCGACGAGGTGGGCGAGCGTCGTCTTGCCGGTCCCCGGGGGGCCCCAGAGGATGAGCGAGGGGACCTGGTCGTGCTGGATGGCCCGGCGGAGGAAGCGTCCCTCGCCCGTCAGGTGCTCCTGGCCGACGAACTCCTCCAATCGCGAGGGACGCATCCGCTCCGCGAGGGGGGCGAGGGTCGCCTCGTCCTTCTTGCTGGCATGCTCGAAGAGGTCCATGGGGGTATCCTGCTGCCGGGTACTACGTGTCACAGGGTCATCGAAGGGGCCATTTCGTCCAGCGCACCCCTGGTCGCCTGGACTAGAACGCACACTTATCGTGCAGACCCTGTTGCTCGTTGCGAAGAAGGACAAGCCCGAGGCGGCGGAGCTCGCCGCGCGGATCCGGGAACGCTACCCCTCACTGGACGTGCTGGGGGACCGGCTCCTGGCCCACGCACTTGGCTGGCCCCGGCTGGAGGATCGCGAGCTGGCGGCCCGGGCGGACCTGGTCGTGGTGCTGGGGGGTGATGGAACCCTCATCCACGCGGCGCGGCTGCTCGCGGGGCGCTCCACGCCCATCCCCATCATGGGGGTCAACCTGGGCAGCCTGGGCTTCATGACCGAAATCCCCGTGGAGGAGCTGTTCCCCACGCTGGACGAGGTGCTCGCCGGCCGTTTCAAGGTGGACTCCCGGATGAAGCTCTCGTGCCGGCTGGTGCGCGAGGGCCGGGTGGTGGTGGAGGACGAGATCCTCAACGACGTGGTCATCAACAAGGGCGCGCTGGCGCGCATCGCGGACCACGAGGTGTCCATCGAGGGGGTGCCCATCGCCACGTACAAGGCGGACGGGGTCATCCTGTCCACGCCCACCGGCTCCACCGCGTACGCGCTGTCGGCGGGCGGCCCCATCGTGCACCCCTCGGTGGACTGCACGGTGCTGGCGCCCATCTGCTCGCATGCGCTCACGCACCGGCCCATCATCGTGCCGGCGGACCGCACCATCCGCATCGCGCTGCGCACCGAGACGGCGGACACCTTCCTCACCCTGGACGGGCAGACGGGCCACAGCCTGCAGTGCGAGGACATCATCGAGGTGGTGCGCTCGCCCAACCGGGTGAACCTGGTGCGCAATACGCGGGTGGGCTACTTCACCATCCTCCGGCAGAAGCTCCACTGGGGCGAGCGGTAGCGCGCGTGTTCGTCTTCCTATCGAAGATATTGGATCTGCTGCTCTCGCCGCTCACCTGGAGCTTGCTGCTGGGCGTGGCGGGCCTGGTGGTGCGCCGGAGGCGGGCGAGGCTGGCGACGTGGCTGCAGGGGCTCGGGCTGGCGGTGCTGTACGTCTTCTCCACGGATCCGGTGGCCAACGGCCTGCAGGTCTGGGTGGAGGCGGGCGCGGTGTCCACGTACCGGCCGGACGTGACCTATGACGCCGTCATCGTGCTGGGCGGGGCGGTGGACTCGTCCGCCATCGAGCGCTCGGGGATGCCCGAGTACAACCCGGCGGTGGAGCGCGTCCTGCGCGGGTTCGAACTGCTGCGGGAGGGGCATGCGCGCCAGGTGCTCTTCACGGCGGGCACGATCGACACGCGGCCGGAGGCGCTGGTGGAGGCGGACGTGCTGTCGAAGCAGCTCCAGACGTGGGGGATTCCACCCGAGCGGATCGTCACCGAGGGACGCAGCCGGAACACGCGGGAGAACGCGGTGGAGTCGGAGCGCATCATCCGGGAGAAGGGGTGGAAGACCCTGCTGATGGTGACGAGCGCGGCGCACATGCCCCGGGCGCAGGCGACCTTCGCGGCGGTGGGGCTGAAGCCGGACACGCTGGCGGTGGACGTGCGCGCGCGCGAGTGGATCATCCGAAGCACCTGGTGGCAGCCGAGGGCCGCGAACCTGTCAACGGGGACGGACGCGCTGCGGGAGCTGTTCGGGCGCTTCGTCTACCGGCTGCGGGGCTGGGCCTGACTTCCCCTCTCCCTCCGGGAGAGGGGGCATACACGGTCACTGCGCCGCCACGGTCGGACAGTCCAGTACGTCCTGGTCTTCCTTCTTCGTCGCGATGTCCCGCGTTCCACCGCGCAGCCGCTCGATGCGGCCATCCGTGGTCGGCGCGATGGCCTCGGCCGAGGAGAAGGCGTCGCGCAGCACGTCCTGCGTGGAGCGGCCCTTCTCGGGCGAGACGCGGTACTTCGCGCCCTTGAACATCGTGTAACCGTCTCCACCGCCCGACATGTACGAGTTGGTGGCGAGCGTGTACGTGCGCTTCGGATCCAACGGCTCGCCATTCACGGTGACGCGCACGATGCGCTCCCCCACGGGCCGGCACACGTCGAAGGCGTACTTGATGCCGGAGACCTGAGGGAAGCGGCCAGGATCCGTCTCCTCGGCGCTGCGGCTCACGCCCTGCTCGAGCGCCTGGCGCAGCACCGCGCCCGTCACCTCGATGCTCACCACCGAGCCCGGGAAGGGATGAATCGCCAGCACGTCGCGCCGGGTCAGCGGGCCCGGTCTCAGGATCGAATCCGAGCGGATGGAGCCTCCGTTGATCAGCGCCACCTCCGCGCCCGTGGCCTTGCGGTACGCATCCGCCACGAAGGAGGCCAGGTTCGTCTCGTGGGTGCGGTTGGTCTCCTCCATCGCATCCAGCTCCACGGCCGTGCGGCCCACGGGCTGGGAGAGCTCGGCCAGCAGCGCGTCGTACTCGTGCATCGCCTGGGCGAAGGCGGCGTCCTCCGGCACGTCGGGCGTCACCGGCAGCACGGCGAAGTCCATGCTCTTGAGCTTGTGGCTCTGCGTGCCCACGTGCATCGTGACGCGGCCCAGCTCCCGCGCCTCGGACGACATCTTGACGATGGGCGTGCCGTTGGACACCGCCTGCATCATCACGTGCTCGTGGCCTCCGATGATGAGGTCGATGGGCGCGCAGCGGGCGAGCACCTTGTCCTCGGCCACGAACAGGTGCGTGAGCGCGATGACGACCTGGGCGCCCTCCGCCCGCATCTTCGGGACGATCTCCCGGGCCTTCTGGCACGTGTCCGTGAAGTACACGTCCGGTCCCGGCTTGGAGCTGTACTTCGTCTTGCCCAGCAGCACGCCGAAGATGCCCACCTTCACGCCGCCCACCTCACGGATGACGAAGGGTGGGGTGTCGCCGAAGGGGCGGGCCGTCCGCTTGTCCATCACGTTGGCACCCAGCCAGGTGAAGCGCGACTCCTTCATGCGCTGCACCAGCACGTCCGGACCGAAGTCGAACTCGTGGTTGCCGAGCACCGCGAAGTCCACGCCCAGCGCGTTCCACGCGTCGATCATCTGCTTGCCCTTGTGGAAGGTGGATTCCACCGAGGGCGACAGCGTGTCACCGGCCATCAGGAAGAGCGTGTTCGGGGACTCGGCCAGCACCTGCTTGCGCAGCGTGGACAGCCGCGCCAGTCCGCCCCGGCCCCCGAAGTCCACCGGCGTGAACTGGTACACGTCGTTGACGTGCAGCAGCGTGAGCGTGACGGTGGGCTCGTCGTCCTGCTCGGACTCGGAGGCCGCTTTCGCGGTGGGCGCGGACCCGCTCCGCGGCAGCGACGCGCAGCCAGCGAGGAGCAGGGCAGCCAGGGACGAGGCCAGGGATCTCGGGTGCAGGAGGGACTGGAAGGACATGGGCGTGCCGTTGGGGCGGCGAATCTCCCACGTCCGACCCCGTTGTGCATCATCGCCGCGTGACCCGTCCGTAACGCGCCGTGGCGAGGTTCGCTCACCCCCCCGCCCTGGAAGCGGAGGGTGGGTCCCGAGGTTCCCCGCTCGGAGGGTTGAGCCCGGGGCGCCTCACACCGTGTAGCGGCGCCCCTGCACGAGTGGCTCGATGTTGCTCGCGTCGAGCTCGAAGTCATCCGGGTAGTGGATGAGCCGCATCTTCGCGCGCAGCTCCACCGGCAGTGCGGCGAGCTTCTCATAAGGTGTGTGCACGCCGTAGTTCGTCTCGTGCACCACGAGATCCGCCTGGGCGAGCCAGGCGATGAGGCCCTCGTCATAGGCCGTGTCCGCGCTGTAGCCCAGGCAGCGCCCACCTGCTCGGATGCGCAGGGCCGTGGTGGGCACGTGGTGGTACGTGCGGCGGCACTCGATGGAGAAGGGCCCGAAGTGCACGGCCTCCTCCGTGGAGAGCGCGAGCGGCTCGAAGTAGTCCTCGAACTCGTGCCGCTGGGGCTCTCCGCCCGGCTTGCGGATGAGATCCTCCATGCCCGCCGCGAGGTGGCCCTCCCAGAGCCGGCGCTTCACCTCCGGGTGGGCGAGCAGCCGCAGCTTCCGTTTCAGCACGAAGAAGGAGAAGTAACCGAGCCCCTCCACGCCCGAGCTGTGGTCCGCGTGCAGGTGGGTGAGGACGAGGCCCGAGACGCGATCCACGTCCAGCTCCACACCCGAAGACTGGCTGGCCTCGCGCATCATCTTGCGGATGGGGTGCGGACAGTCCACCAGCAGCACCTGGCCCTCGGCCTCGAGCGCCAGGCACGAGGAGTAGCGCAGTGCGGAGAAGGCGTCGCCGACGCCGAGGGTGACGAAGGACAGGCTCATCACGGACTCCAGGTTGGGGAACTCAATCGCTGCCTCAGCTTCGCCGCGACGGCGGGCGGGCAGAAGTCCGAAACGTCCTCGCCGCGCGCCAGCCGCTCCTTGAGGCGGCTGCTGCTCACCTCGGCGAGGTGGGACTCGGCGGGGAGGAAGAGGGTGGACAGGTCCGGGGCGAGGGCCCGGTTGGCCTGTGCCAGCGTCGTCTCGAACTGGGCATCCGTGGCGCCTCGCACCCCGCGCAGCAGCACGCTCGCGCCGATGGCCCGCGCGTACTCCACGATGAGCCCCTCCGTGCTGGCCACGGTGACGTTGGGGTGGAGCGCCACCACCTCGCGCAGCAACTCCACGCGCTCGGACACGGAGAAGAGCGTGCGCTTGTCGGGGTTGATGGCCACCACCACGACGACATGGCCGAAGAGGCGCGCGGCCTGGCGGATGACGGAGAGGTGGCCGGCGGTCACCGGGTCGAAGCTGCCGGCATAGACGGCGATGGACATCACGACACCTCCGGTTGTCCCCCGGACACGAAGGCCCGGGGCGGATGGAAGGTGAACAACACCCAGACCACGGCCACGGCGCAGACGGCCGCCGAGAGTGTGAAGTGCCACGCATAGCCGAGTGCCTGGGCGCTGAAGCCACTCACGGCCGCGGCACCGCCGGTGGCCAGCACCACGAGCGAGGCCTGCACCGTGTAATCGGACGCGGCGTGCTCCGGGCGGCACGTCTCCATCATCACCGTGAAGAGGGCCGCGGTGGCCATGCCGCTCGTCAGGTGCTCCACGCCGCAGACGAGCGCGAGCACGGGGAGGGAGGCCCCTCGCGCGGCCAGGGCGTAGAGGAGCACCGCGCCCGCCTGCAGGGTGCCGAAGACGAGCAGTGCCCGCCGCCGCCCCAGCCGGTTGACGAGCGCCCCGCCCGCGAGCGCGCCGAGCAGCCCGGTGGTGAAGCCCACGAACCCGAGCATCCACCCCACCTGCGACAGGCTCAGTCCCACGTCGACGAGGAACGTGCGCAGCATGCCCGTCGCCAGGTTCTCGCCCGCCTTGAAGAGCACCAGCAGGGTGAGCCACGCGCCCGCGCCGGGACGGTGCATCCAGTACAGCAGGGAGTCGCGGAGCCAGGGGAGCAGTCCCGTGCCCTCGTGGGGTGGGGCAGGGGAGGGCGGCTCGCGGAAGAGCGCCACCGGCACCGTGGCCACGAGCAGCATCGCGCCCAGGCTCAGCAGGGTGAGGCGCCAGCCCAGTGCGTCGAAGAGGACGAGCATCAGCCCGCCTCCGAGGATCATTCCCACCCGGTAGCCCGCCACCTGGATGCCATTGCCCCAGCCGAGCTCCCTCGGCTCGAGCAGGTCCACCGCGAGCCCGTCCGTGGCCACGTCCTGCGTGGCCGCCAGCAGGTTGACGAGCAGCACGGCCACGAGGAGCGCCCGCACGCTCACGGTGCCCTCGGGCAGCGCGAGGACCAGGAGCAGCACCGCCGAGAGGAACTGCAGCGGGAGGATGTAGCCGCGCCGCCGTCCCAGGCGCTCCGAGCCGTACCGGTCCATCAGCGGGGCCCAGAGGAACTTGAGCGCCCACGGCAGCGCGAGCAGGTGGGCCAGTCCGATGGCGGGCAGCGACAGGCCCTGCTTGCGCAGCAGCACCGGCAGCGCCTGGGTGAAGAAGCCGAAGGGCAGGCCCTGGGAGAGATAGAGGCTCGTGAGCAGCCCCAGCTTCATGGGGGTCTTCAGCGCGGTCTTCATGTGCCCTCCGAGGACTCCGCCGCGTCGAGCAGCCCCGCGGCCATGCGCTTCACCGTTCCCGCCGCGGAGCCCGACGGAATCACGTCCGGCGCCGCCGCCGACAGCACGAAGTAGCCCTGCACCGCCGCGAACAGTCCCGCCGCCACCGCCCGCGCCCTCCGGCGGCCCACCACCGCGCCGACCAGCTCCTCCAGGTGCTCCAGGTCCGCGCGCACCACCTTCTCGTAAGCCTCGCGCACCTCGGGCTGCCGCACCGCCTCCGCGCTGATGGTCACCCACGCCGCCACCGAGGCCGGATCCGCTCCGTCTCCCGTGGCCAGGAATGCATCCAGGAAGGCGTCCACCTGCGCCCGCGCTCCGTCCTTTGCCCGCTCCAGCCGCGCCTTCACCCGCTCGCGCACTCGCGCCGCGAGCTGCTCCACCAGCGTCAGGAGGATCTCCTGCTTCTCCGTGAAGTGGTAGTGCACCAGCCCCGCGCTCAGCCCCGCCGCCTTCGCTATCTCCGCGATGGACGCTCGCTCGTAGCCACGCTCCGCCATGACTCGCAGCAGTCCCTGGACGATCTGCTGCCGGCGCTCCTCCGTGTTCGATGGGCGGGCCATCCTCGGCTCCATTTCTAGGTTGGTTGACCAACTTATATGGCCGCACGCCCTTGGCGTCAACTCGATCGGGGGTTCAACTCGTGGTGCGAGATACCCTCACCCCGTCCCTCTCCCGAAGGGAGAGGGGAGGGGAGGGGAGGGAAGTTGCGCTCAGGGCTTGTGGGGAAATGCGCTCAGGGCTTGTGCAGGATGGCCGACTCGCCCACGACCCAGACATCGGACGGGGAGGCGGCCCACACGCCTTGCAGGGAACGCCGGGTGCCGGTGCTCTCGGCGGTCCACCGCGACCCGTCGTAGCGCAGCAGCGTGCTGTCTTCTCCCACGGCCCACACCGCCGACGAGGAGACTCCCCACAGCGAGCTCAAGGTGGCCGTGGTGCCACTGGACACCGAGAGCCAGACGGCGCCGTTGTAGTGCAGCAGGGTGCCATTGGCGCCCGCGGCCCAGATGTCCGATGGCCCGCTGCCCCAGACGCTCCTCAGCTCCGCGCGGGTGCCAGAGAGCATCGTGGACCAGGAGGTGCCATTCCAGCGCAGGACGGTGCCCGACGCTCCCACCGCGATGGCCAGCGAGGGGCCCTGGACCCAGACGTCATGAAGTGTCGCGCCCGTTCCGGTGGGCTGGCAGCCCCAGCCGGAGCCATCGTTGTGCAGGGCGATGCCGCCCGCTCCCACGGCCCAGACGTCCGTCTGCGAGCTGCCGTGGAGCGCCAGCAGGCTCTTGGAGTGCGCGGACAGCTCCTGCGTGAAGGCCGTTCCGTTCCACCGGTAGATGCGGTGCTCGCTACTGCTGGAGCCAGAGGAGGTCACCCAGACGGCGGTGGGCGAGGCCACGTAGAGGCCGCTGATGGAAGGGAAGGCGCCGCTGAAGAGGTGCTGCTCGACCCAGCCGCCGCCGGTCCAGTGCAGCAACCGGCCGTTGCCGCTGTTGGACTCCACCGCCCACACGTTGGTGGCGCCGCTGCCATGCACCTCGGAGATGTCTCCCCAGTCGCGGCGCGGAGTCTGGACCGTCCACTGCGTTCCGTTCCACCGCTCGGTGAGACCCTTGGCGCCCAGGAGCCATGCGTCGTTGGGGCCGCTGCCCGCGACGACTCCGTTGTAGCCGGAGCTCGTCTTCTGCCAGCCCGCGCCGTTCCAGCGGTAGCGCGAGCTCTCGCCCACCGTGAGCACCGCCGAGGGGCCAGCGGCGAACACGTGGAAGAGCTGGTCATCGATGTGCAAGGCCTCGGAGAGGCCGGCGGTGCTGACGCGGTAGACGATGCCGTAGTCGTTGCAGAAGAGGCAGGGGTCCTCGGAGGTGACGGCCCAGACGTCGCTGGGGCTGGAGCCCGTCACCTCGTAGAGGGGCAGGGCGGTGCCCGCGTCGATGGAGGAGAAGGCGGTGCCGTCGTGGTGGCGCACGGTGCCGCCGTTGCCCACCGCCCAGACATCGCCCGGGCCACTGCCCCACACGCCGTTGAGCGTCTGGGTGGTGCTCGCGTCCACGGGCTGGAAGCCGCTGCCCTGGTTGCGCCGCACGGTGCCGTTGTTGCCCACCGCCCAGACATCGTTCGGACCCGAGGCCCAGAGGGAGCGGAGGTCCTGGTTCGTGCCCGAGGCGACCGGAGAGAAGGCTCCACCCGAGGAGTGCAGCGCGATGCCTCCACTGCCCACCGTCCATACGTCCGTGGCGGACACGGCGTGCACGTCGTAGAGGTGGGTGCTCGTCCCACTCGACACGCGTGCCCACTTCGTTCCGTTCCAGCGCTGGATGTGGCCCGCCTCGCCCACGGCCCAGCCGTCATTGGCGGCGCTGAAATGGGCCCCGGACAGGGTGTAGCCATGGGGGACGGGGTACTCCCAGCACCAGCCGTCCTCGTTGCACCAGCGGTCGGCGGCTGGGATGGCGCAGGTGTTGGCCTTGCTGCGGCCGCCGCAGGTCTCCGGGGCCGAGCACGTCCCGCAGTCGAGTGTCCCTCCGCACCCGTTGGGCACCGGGCCGCAGTTGGCCTCGACTCGCGCGCACGTCAGGGGGAAGCAGCCCGCATCGGCCGTGCTGCCCGCATCGGCCGTGGTGCCCGCGTCCGGCGCGGTGCCCGCGTCCACGTCGGAGCCCACACCCGCGACGGGGCAGGCTTCCACATAGGGGCCCGCGTCCGGTGGCTCGTTCGTGCCCGCGTCGCGCGAGCCCGTATCCGGGCCGGGTGTCGGGTCACCCCCGCTTCCGCAGGCCGGGAGCAGGCCGAGCGCGGCCAGGGTGACAGGCAGCAGCACCGCGAAGGCAAGGTTGCGTGTCATGGTCACCTCTATTGCCCGGAGGGGGCCTCGTTGGATCCACGCTTCAGTAGGAGATCAGCGCGCAGACCTTCTCCCGGCCCAGGCGCTCGCGTCCGGGCAGGAAGTCCAGCGAGATGAGGACGCTGTAGCCCACCACCTCGCCCCCCAGCTTCGTCACCAGCTTCGCCGTGGCGTCCGCCGTGCCGCCCGTGGCCAGCAGGTCGTCCACGATGAGCACCCGGTCTCCGCGAGCCACCGCGTCCTCGTGGAGCTGCAGCCCGTCGTCTCCGTACTCCAGCGCGTAGCGCTCCGTCACCGTGTGCCAGGGCAGCTTCCCCGGCTTGCGCGCCGGGGCGAAGCCCGCGTGCAGCGCCAGGGCGATGGGGGCGCCCAGCAGGAAGCCGCGAGCCTCCACGCCCACCACCTTGGTGATGTGCCGGCCGCGGAAGGGCGCCGCCATCGCGTTCACCACCCGCCCGAAGAGGTGCGGATCCGCGAGCACCGGCGTCACGTCCTTGAAGAGGATGCCCGGCTTGGGGAAGTCCTGTACGTCTCGGATGCGCGCCTTCACGTCCTCGAGGAGGGTGGAGTCGTGGCCGGGGACGAAGAGAGGGGAGTTGCTCATGTGAAGAGCTCCGGGTTGACGCAGTGGGGAGGCTTGCGCCCCTCCAATGCCGCGAGGAGGTTGTCCACCGCCATGGACGCCATGCGCCCACGGGTGGCGTGGCTCGCGCTCGCGATATGCGGGGCGAGCAGGACATTGGGGAGATTCAACAACGCACTGTCGGGAGGAAGGGGTTCCGGGTCCGTCACGTCCAGCGCGGCGCCGCCCAGGTGCCCACGGGCCAGCGCCTCCACCAGCGCGGCCTGGTCCACCACCGGGCCTCGCGCCGTGTTCACCAGCAGGGCGCCCGGCTTCATGGCCGCGAGCTCCGCCCGTCCCATCCAGTGCCGGGTCTCCGCGTTGAGCGGCACGTGCAGGGAGACGAAGTCCGACTCGGCCAGCAGCGTGGCCTTGTCCACGCGCGTGAGGCCCAGCTCCACCTCCAGGTCCGGCCGGGGCCGGCGGTTGACGTACAGCAGCCGCATGCCGAAGCCGCGCGCCCGCCTCGCCACCGCCTCCCCGATGGCGCCCAGCCCCACCAGGCCCAGTGTCGCCCCGTGCACGTCCGAGCCCAGCAGCAGACCCGGCTCCCACGTCCGCCAGTTGCCCGCGCGCACGTACGCGTCCGCCTCCGCCACCCGCCTCGCCAGCCCCATCAGCAGGGCGAAGGCGAAGTCCGCCGTCGTCTCCGTGAGGACGCCCGGCGTGTTTCCCACCGGGATGCGCCGGGCTGTACAGGCCGCCACATCGATGTTGTCGTACCCCACCGCCATGTTGCTGATGGCCCGCAGGGAGGGCGCCTGGGCGAGCAGGGGCTCGTCCAACCGGTCGGTCAGCAGGGTGAGCAGCCCCTCGGACCGCCGGGCCTCGTCCAGCAACACTTCACGGGGGGGAGGCAACTGCTCCTCCCACACGCGGAGTGAGACCTGAGCGGCCAGCCGGGCGAGACCGTCTCCGGGGAGTTGTCGGGTGACGAAAACTCGGGGGCGTCTGGGGCGTTCCATTTCGACCGCCGATGCTCGCACAGCCGCGAGCCGTGCGGTGGATGACCGAGCAACCCACTGCCCGGCCACCCCCCTTCATTTTTCCCACGACGGAGGATGCCCCGTCTGTGGTACTCGAACGGATTCCCCTCGTACCGGGGGGAACGGGGACCTGAGAGAACGTGCCCTCCACCGCCGACACACGAGACGCCTCTTTCCCGCTTGATGGCCAGTGGCTGCGCGCCCTCAAGGCGGAGGTCCAGCCCACCACCTTCAAGAAGGGCCGCGAAGTCGCCGAGACCCGTCGGGTCTTCGGCCTCCAACGCGAGGGCAACAGCATCCGCGCCCAGGTGGCCGGCTCCACCTCGCCCGAGGAGCGCTATGAAGTCGCCCTCGAGGTGGGCAACGGCAAGCCGACCTCCAAGTGCACCTGCGCGTCCTGGAATGTCTACGGGCCGCACTGCAAGCACGTGGTGGCCGCGGCGCTCGTCTACGCCGCCCGCCTGCGTGCTTCCATGATCGCGAGCGCCGCGAATGCCGCGCAGGCCCCCAAGGCCGAGGCGGCGTCCAAGCTCGAGGTGGCCCCCAAGCCAGAGGCCGCTCCCGCCGATCCCCCAGCGGACGACGAGCCGGTCGTCGACTCGGAGGAGCCCGTCGTCCAGGGGGAGAATCCCCTGGTGGACGCGGTGAGCCTCCCCGCGCTCGCCAAGGTGGAGAGCTGGCTGGGCCTGTCCGCCCTGCCGGACTACGAGTTCCTCTACCGGCTCACCCCCTCCAACTCGAGCCCCGGTGGCCGGCACTGGCTGGTGGACGTGCGCCGCCAGGACGCCCAGATGAAGGGGCCCGTGCACGTCAAGCGCATGCTCCAGGCCGGCACCCGCATCGCCCCGGCCGACGAGCGCATCTTCATCCTGCTCGCCAGGCACGAGCACCGGTACGACTCGCGCATCGTCCTGTCCGACGAGGACCTGTGCGAGCTGCTCGAGTTCCTGCGCCAGCGCCGCGTCATCTATCGTGGCACCGCGCTCATCTACGCGGACGAGCCGGTGCGGCCGCAGATCCACCTCGAGTCCCGCCCGGACGGGGCCACCGCCCGCATCGAGCTGCTCATGCCGGACGGGACGAGCCTGGCCTTCAAGGACATCATCCTGCTGGCGGGCATGCGGACGTGGATCATCTCCGGGCAGTCGCTCCACCAGGTGGAGCCGGACCTGCCGCCCCGCCTGGTGCGCAAGTGGTTGCTGGAGCCCACCATGGCCTTCCCGGTGGGACAGCTCGACCGGGTGCTCACGTTCTTCGCCGCCCACCTGCCGCGCTTCCAGATGGCGCTCAAGGCGGACGACATCGACGTGGACGAGTCCGTGGAGCCCCGCTTCCTGCTCACCCTCGAGGGCTCTCCCGAGAAGGTGAAGGTGCAGCTCGCCGCGCGCTACGGGCAGACGACCGTCCCCGTGTCCCCCAACGCCTCGCACCTCGGCTACGCCAGCGGCGTGGGCGCGGATGGCCGCAAGCTGTACCGGCGCCGCGAGGAGCTCGAGCGCGGCGCGGGCAAGTGCCTGCAGGAGCTGGGGCTGCGCTACGACGGCCACTCGCACTCCTACGAGGCCAGTGGTGATGGTGCCATCGAGTTCTGGGCGCGCGGCCTCGCGTCGCTGCCCGAGGACTGGGAGCGCTACGGCGTGCAGGCCCCCAAGGTGCGCCTGCGGCCCAAGCTCAAGCCGCGCATCCGCGTGGGCATGAGCGGGGTGAGCTGGTTCGAGCTGGACGCCGAGTTCATCACCGATGACCAGGCGGTGGACCTGGGCGCGGTGCGCATGTGGCTCGACTCGGGCCGGCGCTTCGTGCCCCTCAAGGACGGCACCTACGCCGAGGCGGACATCGCGGAGATCAAGCGCGCCGCGGACCTCCTGGAGGAGGCCGGTGCGCTGCCCGGCCGCACCCGCACGCGCCTGCCGCTGCACCAGGCCGTCGCGTTGGATCTGCTGGTCGAGCTCGGGGAGTTCACCGAGGTGGAGGCCAAGGCGCGCAAGGCCATGACGGAGCTGCGCGACACCAACGGCGTGCCCAAGGTGGGCGTGCCCGACGGTCTCCAGGCCACGCTGCGCCACTACCAGGAGGCGGGCCTGTCGTGGCTGTGGTTCCTCCACCGGCACGGCCTGTCCGGCATCCTCGCGGACGACATGGGTCTGGGAAAGACGATCCAGTCGCTGAGCCTCCTGCAGAAGGTGGCCAACGAGGAGGGCCGCAAGCCGTCGCTCGTGGTGGCCCCCACCAGCGTGCTCGCCAACTGGGAGCGCGAGGCCGAGCGCTTCACCCCGGGCCTCAAGACGATCGTCTGGCACGGACAGGACCGCAAGGAGCGCGTCGAGGACCTCAAGGGCGCGGACCTGGTGCTCACGTCCTACGCGCTGGTGCGGCGCGACCTGGAGGCGCTCAGCGAGGTGGGCTTCCGCTACGTCATCCTCGACGAGGCGCAGAACATCAAGAACGCGGACAGCGCCACGGCGCAGGCCTGCAAGTCGCTGCCGAGCGACACGCGGCTCGCGCTCACCGGTACGCCGCTGGAGAACCGGCTCAGCGAGCTGTGGAGCCTCTTCGACTTCCTCATGCCGGGCTTCCTCGGCAGCGCGGAGGGCTTCAGCGACCGCTTCGAGCAGCCCATCCAGGTGGCCAACGACGGCGCCGTGCGAGACCGCCTGCGCCGCCGCATCCAGCCCTTCATCATGCGCCGTCTGAAGACGGAGGTGGCCAAGGACCTGCCGCCCAAGACGGAGAGCGTGGCCTGGTGCGAGATGGAGCCCGGTCAGGCCGCCCTCTACCGCGAGGTGCTCGAGGAGAGCCGCCGCAAGGTGAGCGAGTCCATCGAGAAGATGGGCTTCAAGCGCAGCCGCGTCTCCATCCTCGCGGCGCTGATGCGCCTGCGTCAGGTGTGCTGCGACCCGCGCCTGCTCAAGATGCCTCCCGGCACGTTGCTGCCCAACAGCGCGAAGCTGGAGCGCTTCGGCCAGCTGGTGGACGACCTCGTGGCCGAGGGACACCGCGCGCTCGTGTTCAGCCAGTTCACCGAGATGCTGGAGCTGCTCAAGGGCGAGGCGGACCGGCGCGGGCTGAGCTACCTCTACCTGGACGGCCGCACCAAGGACCGCATGGGCAAGGTGGACGAGTTCAACCGCGCGGACGGCCCCCCGCTCTTCTTCATCAGCCTCAAGGCGGGCGGCACCGGTCTCAACCTCACCGCGGCCGACTACGTCATCCACTACGACCCGTGGTGGAACCCGGCCGTGGAGGACCAGGCCACGGACCGTACCCACCGCATCGGCCAGACGCGCGCGGTCATCAGCTACAAGCTCATTACCCGCGGCACTGTCGAGGAGAAGATTCTCAGCCTCCAGAGGAGAAAGAAGGACCTGGCCGCGGGCGTTCTCAGCGCGGATGGCGACTTCGGCAAGCTCCTGACGGAGGCGGACATCGTCGACCTGTTCCAGGGCGAATGACCCTGGAGGACTACACGAGAGTCCGACCGCTCACATCACCCTCCGTGCATGCAAGCTGCCGCACGAGCCACGGGACGGAACGCTTGTGCAGTGTCAGAGGCCACTGCTAGGTTGTTCAGGTACGGGCCGTTTGGCGGAAGGAGGGCACCGTGCTGCTGGGCTTGCGCATTTCGAATGTGGCGGTGATCGAGGAGGTGGAGGTGACGTTCGGGGCCGGTCTCACCGTGCTCACGGGCGAGACGGGCGCGGGCAAGTCCATCCTGGTGGACGCGCTCGGGCTGCTGCTGGGCGGACGGGCGGATGCGGACGCCATCCGCTCGGGCTGCGAGGAGGCCTCGGTGGAGGGCGTGTTCGAGCGCACCCCGGTGCTGGCCGAGCGCATGGAGGAGCTGGGGGTGCCGGACCTCGGTGACGAGGTGCTGGTGCGCCGGGTGGTGGGCCGCAATGGCCGCGCCAAGGCCTACATCAATGGTTCGCTGGTGACGGTGGGCGTGCTGGCCCGCTTCATGCGCGGCGCGGTGGACATCGCCGGCCAGCACGAGCACGTGAGCCTCTTCGACGCCGGGCTGCACCGGGTGCTGTTGGACCGGTACGGGCGGTTGGAGGAGCAGCTGGCCGCCTACGGGCGGGACTACGCGGCGGTGGCGGAGGTGGTGTCGCGCATGGAGGCGCTGGGCGGGGACGAGTCCCGGCTGCGCGAGCGCGCCGAGTTCCTCCGTTTCCAATTGGATGAGATCACGCGCCTGGAGCCGGAGCCCGGCGAGGACGTGCGGCTGGACGCCGAGCGTCGCCGGCTGGCCGGGGCGGAGAAGCTCAAGCGGCACGGCGCCGAGGCGGAGCTGTTGCTCGGCGGCGAGGAGTCGAGCGCGGTGGAGACGGTGGGCCGCGCGCTGGGGCTGGTGAACGAGGCGTCCAAGTGCGACGCCTCGCTGGCCCCGGTGGCGGACGCGCTGGGCTCGGCTCTCTCCGAGTTGGAGGAGGCGCAGCGCCGGCTCAGCCGGTACGTGGAGGGACTGGAGTCCGACCCGGCCCGGCTGGGCGAGGTGGAGGACCGCCTGGATGCCCTCAAGCGGCTGTGCCGCAAGCACGCCTGCACCCTGGAAGGCGTGTTGCAGAAACGTGACGCGCTGGAGACGGAGCTGTCCACGCTGGACAACCGGCAGGAGGTGCTGGAGCAGCTCGCCCGCGAGCGCAAGGCCGCGGAGGAGCGGGCGCGCCGCAGTGGCGAGGCCCTCTCGAGGGCGCGCTCCTCGTGCGCCGTCGCCTTCGGGGCGCAGGTGCGCGAGGGCCTGGGGCTGCTCGCGCTGGGCAAGGCCGCCTTCGAGGTGCGGGTGACGCCCGGCACCCAGCTCAAGGCCGAGGGCGTGGACGAGGTGGAGTTCATCTTCAGCGCCAACCCGGGCGAGCCGCCCCGGCCGCTGGCCAAGGTGGCCTCCGGCGGTGAGGCCTCGCGCCTGCTGCTGGCCCTCAAGCGTGCGCTGGCGGACAGCGATGGGTGCGGTTGTTACATCCTGGACGAAGCGGATTCGGGCGTGAGCGGTGCCATCGCCGACGTGGTGGGTCGGATGATCAAGGACGTCAGCGGCCACCGTCAGGTGCTGTGCATCACCCACCTGCCGCAGGTGGCGGCCTACGCGGACGCCCACCTGCTCATCCGCAAGGGACTCAAGGGCGAGCGCACCGTCTCCGAGGTGGTGTCCCTGGAGGCCGGCTCCGAGCGGACGCAGGAACTGGCGCGGATGATGTCCGGGGTGGAGGTCACGCGCGAGGCACTGGGCGCGGCCGAGGCCCTGGTGCGTTCGGCCCACCGGGCGTCCGGACCCCCCCGGGCCCGGCGTGAACCGACTCCGGACGGTGGGTCCCGGAGCAGGCTGCGGCGCAGTGCGTAGTCAGGTACGTGCAACGCCTCCTTGCTCCGATAAGGTCCCTCACATAGCATCCACGCCGTGTCCAGAACCGCAGGGCAGACCGCGGCTCCCCGCATGAAGGTCGTCTCGGCCGGCCTCACGGATGTGGGGCGTAAGCGCAATCACAACGAAGACAGCTTCCTGATCGACGACGAGCTGCAGCTGTACGTCGTCGCGGATGGCATGGGTGGCCATGCTGGGGGCGGTACCGCCTCCCGCATCGCCGTCGAGACCATCGACAAGGAGCTCAGACGGGCCCGGGACAGCCGGGACAACCCGTTCGTCACCGCTCCCAACCTGCAGGACGCGCTCCTGCCGGATGCCTTGCGCACGGCGGTGGAGAGGGCCTGTCTGGCCATCTTCACCACCGCGCAGGAGGATCCGCGCCTGTCGGGCATGGGTACGACGGTCATCTCACTCGTCGTGCGCGACAACCTGGCGTTCTTCGCGCACGTGGGTGACAGCCGGGCCTACCTCGTCCGGGGTCCCCTCATCCAGCAGATCTCCGAGGACCACTCGCTGGTCAACGAGCAGATCAAGGCCGGGATGATCACCCCCGAGGAGGCCAAGCACTCCCGCTACAAGAACATCATCACCCGCTCCGTGGGCTTCGAAGAGGAAGTCCAGGTGGACGTCATGGGGGTGGTGGCGGAGCCGGGAGACGTCTTCCTGCTGTGCTCGGATGGTCTCGCCAACATGGTGGAGGACCGTGAGCTCCATGAGGTGGTGCAGGCCACCGGGAACTTCGCGGACATCCCCAAGCGTCTGATCGACCTGGCGAACGAGCGTGGCGGAGACGACAACATCACCGTCATCGTCGTCCAGATGTCCGCCTGAGCGGCGCCCTCGGAGAGGGCGCCTGGAATTGTTCCACCGGACTGGACGTGGAACGTTGGGTGTCGTGTGTCATTGCTTGACACCCTGAGAAGTCGGGTGGTAGCTGCCCAAAGTATCATCGGGCTTCATCGGCCCGGTGGATAACGGATGGATGGGCCGCGGGGCGTGGGGAGATGTGGCTGACTCGGGAGCGACCTAGATTCCGGTCCCGAGTTCGCACGCCGAAGCGCGAAGGCGCACAAGGGAGCTGTCATTGGCGAAAAAGTCCTACACCCTGATCGTGGTCCCGGACCACGAGTCTCCGGTCAAGCGCTACCGCGTGCAGAAGAGCCTGTTCCTCCAGATTGGAGGAGGTCTTCTGCTGCTGGCGGGCCTGGCCCTCGGGGCCACGCTCCACTACTTCCAGGTAGCCCGGGACGCGGCGGAGAACCGCATCCTGCGTGAGGAGAACCTGACGCTGCGCAGCCAGTTGAAGACGGTGCGCGAGCGCATCGAGCACATCGGGTCCACGCTGGACCGGGTGGAGCGCTTCGACCAGAAGCTGCGCGCGATGACCCTGCTGTCGGATCCCCAGCGCAACCTGGCCATGGGTCCGGTGGAGCAGGAGCCCGGCGTGGGCGCCCCCGCCGCGGAGACGCAGTTCACCGAGCTGACGAGCATGGAGTCGCCCAAGGCGCTCGCGGGCAAGTTGGATCGGCTGAGCGCCGAGGCCACGCGCCAGGAGCAGAGCCTCCAGGAGATGCAGGCCTACTTCCAGGACCAGAAGTCGCTGCTGGCCTCCACGCCGTCCATGTGGCCGACGCGCGGCTGGGTGACGAGCGACTTCGGCCAGCGGTTGGATCCGTACACGGCCGAGCGCGTGTCGCACGGCGGCATGGACATCGCGGCCCCGCACGGCAAGGAAGTCAACGCGCCGTCGGATGGCACGGTGGTGTTCGCGGGGCTCGAGGGCGGCTACGGCAACGTGATCGTCATCGACCACGGCTACGGCATCAAGACGCGCTACGGCCACCTGTCGAAGCTGCTGGTGAAGGCGGGAGACCGGGTGAAGCGTGGGGCGCTGATCGCCAACGTGGGCAACACGGGCCGCTCCACGGGTCCGCACCTGCACTACGAAGTGCGCGTCAACGGCATCCCGCAGAACCCGCGCAAGTTCATCCTCGAGGAGTAGTCCGCTCCCGTGTGTGCGCTCCCTCTCCCTCTGGGAGAGGGCAGGGGTGAGGGTCGAAAAACCCTCGCCCCTTTCGCGTTTTCAGGGCTCGGTGCGTCCCGGGACGAACCCTCCGAGCTGAAGCCGTCGGCGCTGGAGTCCCCCGGCGTTCCCCATGCGCTCCAGGGTGTAGGCGCGCTCGAGCTCGCCCCACACGAGGGGTCCCAGCACCTGCCAGTGGGTGGGCTGCTCGATGGTCAGCTCCAGCAGGGCGAGCGTGAAGTCCGGGGCCTCGGCGCCCGTGGGCAGCGCGGCGCGCGCGTCGGCCACGAGCCGGGCTCGGGCGGACTCGCGCAGCCCCTCCGTCACCGACAGCCCCGAGGTGGGCACCAGCAGCGCGGCGAAGTTGTCGCCCTGCAGCCGCACCACCTTCGCTCCGGTCAGCTGCGCGTGGAGCGACGCCACCACGGCCCGCAGCATCGCGTCACCCGCGGGGAAGCCATGGCGCGCGTTGACGTGGATCATCCCCTTCACGTCGACGAGGAGCGCGCCCAGCGTCCAGCCCTCGTGGTGCGCGTGGGTGGAGAGATCGAACTCCTCCTTGAGGAGCGTCCCCTGGGTGAGGGCGAGCGGGTTGAGCGCGCCCGTCGCGTCCGGGACGCCGCGGCGCGCGTGCTCCTCGTCGAGCAGGCGCTGGAGGGCGACCTTCACCGGCTCGGGCGAGCGCTGCACGAGCCGGGGGTAGAGGGCCACCAGGGCGGTGGCCATGGCTTCGTCGATGGCGTAGGGCATGGCCGCTCTTTAGCGCGGGTGCCCCACGGGCGCAGGGGACTTCAGCTCGTCCGGTGCGCGGTGACGGTCACCTCGTCCCGGTCGTGGTAGAGCTGGCGGATGGTCAGCGCCTGCCAGCCCCCCTCCTCGACGAGGATGTGGCGCACGCGCAGGAGGATGGGGTTCTTGTCCTTCATCGGCAGCTTGATGTTGGCCACCAGGTGCGTGGCCCAACCGCGCCGGCCCCACTTGGCCAGGAGCTGCGCCACCTCGATGGGCCGCCAGGCCATGTCGCAGAAGAGCCAGTCGGCGGGCTCCTCCGGGGTGTAGGCGAAGGCGCTCTCCTGGATGTGCTCCACGCGGGGGAGCCCGGCCAGCTCCGGTATCAGCTTCGCCGGATCCACGGCGATGACCCGCGCGCCACGCGCCACCAGCCGCTGCGTCCACCCGCCGGGCGCCGCGCCGAGGTCCACGCACACCTCGCCCCGGCCCGGCTCGAAGGGCAGGCTGACCAGGGCCTCCTCCAGCTTCATGGCCGCGCGCGAGGCCGCATCGCCCGGGCGCCGCATGCGTTGGCGTCCACCCGGGGAGAGCGACAGCGCCTCCCGCGCGGGGACCGAGCCCACCACCACCACCCCCGGGGCCACGCACAGCTCGACGAGCGTCGCGCCGGACTCGCGGGCCCGCCAGGTCTCCTCCAGGAGCCGGTCGGCGGGCAGGCGCGTGCGCACCGCCTCCAGCACGGCGTCCGCCTCGTCGGCCAGCCGGTTGCCCGCCGGGCTGTCCGGGGTGAAGGACTGCAGCACGAGGGGGCCGGTGGGCACCGCCTCGGTCACCCGGGAGGCAATCGACTGCGCCAACTGCTCGGATGGCTGTCCGGCCAGGAAGGAGGCCACCACGCGGATGCCCGTACGGGCGAAGGCCGGGGGCTCCGCTGGGCGCTTCTCGCTCTCCACGAGCACCTCGCCGAGCATCCGGGGGGATGCCCCCGCCCATGCCAGCTCTTCGAACAGGTGGGGTTCGAAACCGGCGCGGCAGGTCCACAGCCACCGCCCGGGTTGTGCGGGGAGGGTGTCGGGTGGTATGGGCGGCGGCTTCACCCGGGGTGGGACGGGGGGCGCCGGTGGAGGCGGGGGAGACTTCGCCCCCCGGGAGGTGGCTCCCCTGGGGGGGGCGGCACCTCTCGATGAGGAGGAAGAACCCCGCTTGGGGGCGGTTGTGCCCTTCTGGGGGCGGGGAGTCGGGCGCCTCGTGGGGCGACGAGCATCTTTTCTACGGGAGGGCATTGCTTGGCCTCGGTTCCGCTTTACTCTGTCCTGCCTCTCGCACGGCTGCCTGCCAAGTGGAATGACGCGGGGGAAACGCGTGGTTTCCTTCCTGCATCCCACCTACAATCCAGGGATTTCCCTTCACTCGCCGCGTCCTATCGAGGATTCTCCGGCGAGAGAGTCAGAATCGCATGATCGAATGGACGCTGAAGAAGATCATCGGGACGAAGAATGAGCGCGAGCTCAAGAAAGCGCTCCCGAAGGTAGCCCGCATCAACGAGCTGGAAAGCAAGATGCGGGCGCTGAAGGATGAGGATTTCCCCGCCGCCACGGCACGGATGAAGCAGGAGGTGCAGAACGGTCGCCCGCTGGACGACCTGCTGTTCGACGCCTTCGCCATCGTGCGTGAGGCCGCTCGCCGGGTGATCGGCCAGCGGCACTACGACGTGCAGATGATCGGCGGCATGTTCCTGCACCAGGGGTGCATCGCGGAGATGCGCACCGGTGAGGGCAAGACGCTCACCGCCACGCTGCCCTCGTACCTCAACGCCCTGTCCGGCCGCGGCGTGCACGTGGTGACGGTGAACGACTACCTGGCCCGGCGCGACTCGGAGTGGATGGGCCGCGTGCACCGCTTCCTGGGCATGACCACCGGCTGCATCCTCCACGAGCTGAACGACCGTCAGCGCCAGGAGTCCTACCGGGCGGACATCACCTACGGGCAGAACAACGAGTTCGGCTTCGACTACCTGCGCGACAACATGAAGTTCCGCCTGCAGGACTACGTCCAGCGCGAGCTGAACTACGCCCTGGTGGACGAGGTGGACTCCATCCTCATCGACGAGGCCCGTACCCCGCTCATCATCTCGGGCCCCACCGAGGACACCACCGACAAGTACTACAACGTCGACAAGGTCATCCCCGGGCTGGTGCCGGACCAGGACTACATCCTGGACGAGAAGCACAAGTCGGTGTCCCTCACCGACTCGGGCATCGAGAAGCTCCAGCAGCGGCTGAAGATCGGCAACCTGTACGACCCCAGCGAGATCGAGACGCTCCACCACGTGGAGCAGGCGCTGCGCGCCCACACGCTCTACAAGCGTGACCGCGACTACGTGGTGCGCGACGGCGAGGTCGTCATCGTCGACGAGTTCACCGGCCGACTGATGGCCGGACGCCGCTGGTCGGACGGCCTGCACCAGGCCGTCGAGGCCAAGGAGGGCGTGAAGATCGAGAACGAGAACCAGACGCTGGCGACCATCTCGTTCCAGAACTACTTCCGCATGTACTCCAAGCTCTCGGGCATGACCGGCACCGCCGACACCGAGGCCGAGGAGTTCGCGAAGATCTACAACCTCGAGGTCCGGGTGGTGCCCACCAACCGGCCCATGGTCCGTCAGGACCTGCAGGACGTGGTCTACAAGACGGAGCGCGAGAAGTTCGAGGCGGTGGCCAAGGACATCGCGGAGCTGCACAAGAAGGGGCAGCCGGTGCTGGTGGGTACGGTGTCCATCGCCAAGAGCGAGGTGGTGGCCGGCTTCCTCAAGAAGCAGGGCATCCCGCACAACGTGCTCAACGCGAAGCAGCACGAGCGCGAGGCGGACATCGTCGCGCAGGCGGGCCGCAAGGGCGCCGTCACCATCTCCACCAACATGGCCGGTCGCGGTACGGACATCCTCCTGGGCGGCAACCCCGAGGTGATGGCCAAGGCCGAGGTGGGTCCCGAGCCCCAGCCGCCGCCTCCTCCGGCGGCGGATGGCCAGACGGTGGACCTGACCGCGTACCAGGCGGCGCTCGCCGAGCACAAGCAGCGCTTCGAGGCGACGCTGGCCCGGTTCAAGGAGCAGACGGCGAAGGAGCGCGAGGAGGTGACGCAGGCCGGCGGTCTGTTCATCATCGGCACCGAGCGCCATGAGTCGCGCCGCATCGACAACCAGCTGCGTGGCCGCGCCGGCCGCCAGGGTGACCCCGGTGGCAGCCGCTTCTACCTGTCGCTCGAGGACGACCTGATGCGCATCTTCGGGTCCGAGCGCATCTCGGGCCTGATGGAGCGCCTGGGCATGGAGGAGGGCGAGGTCATCGAGCACGTGTGGCTCAGCCGCGCCATCGAGAGCGCCCAGCGCCGCGTCGAGGGTCACAACTTCGACATCCGCAAGAACCTGCTCGAATACGACGACGTGATGAACCAGCAGCGGCGCACCATCTACAAGCTGCGCCGCAAGGTGCTGGCCGCCGGTGCCGGCATCCCGCTCGTCGAGTACGACGAGGAGCCGAAGACGCGGGTGAAGGTGCGCACCGAGCGGGCCATCTCGTGGGCGGACTTCAAGGAGATGACGCTGGATGCGGTGGAGGACGTCATCGTCACCCTCACCGACACCTACTGCCCGTCGCGCAACCCGGCCTCGTGGGACCTGGAGGCGCTCTCGCGCGGCGTGAAGGAGACGCTCAACCTGGAGCTGTCCTTCCTCAAGGCCGGCTCGCGCGAGGAGATCCAGGAGGACATCTACAAGGCCTCGGAGAAGGTCATCCAGACCCGCGAGGAGGAGTTCGGCGAGGAGTTCCTGCGCTTCCTCCAGGTGCGCTACCTGGTCACCATCGACACGCTGTGGAAGGACCACCTGCTGGCGATGGACCACCTGCGCCAGGGCATCGGCCTGCGTGGCTACGGGCAGAAGGACCCGAAGCAGGAGTACAAGAAGGAGGGCTACAACGGCTTCATGCAGATGCTCGGCGCCATCAGCTCGCAGTTCGTGAGCCAGATGATGCGCGTGCAGGCCAAGGGCGCCTCCGCCGCCGCCGAGGAGGCGGCCCGGCTGGCCCGGCAGATGGTCCAGCGGCAGCGCCAGATGCAGGAGGGTCGCGCGGACGCCGAGGGCAAGCTGGCCGAGCCCGCCGCCCCGCGTGCGGCCGCCCCCCGTCAGGCCACCGGTCCCGCCGGCGGTCCCAAGGTGGGCCGGAACGATCCCTGCCCCTGCGGCAGCGGCAAGAAGTACAAGAAGTGCCACGGCGCCGCCGACGAGGCGAGCGTCTAGGCCCCCCGGCTGCCCGGCAGCCGTTCATTGACCCACACCGGGCGTTGCGAAGCTTGCACCGCCCGGAGTGGTTCTGTTAGAGAAGCGCGCCCGCCGCCAGCCCTGGCTGATGGCGGGTTCGTTGTTTCAGTCAACCCACTACGCACACGCTCGTCCCGGCTCTCGGTGCTTCCCGTCAGGGAGACAACAGCCGGATTGTCCCGCGAGCGTGGAGGAAGAACCGAGATGGAAACGCAAGACACGACGCAGCAGCAGGCCATGGCCGCCGCCGGCGGCATCACGATGCGGCAGCTCCTGGAGGCCGGTGTTCACTTCGGCCACCAGACGAAGCGCTGGAACCCGAAGATGAAGCCGTACATCTTCGGTGCCCGCAACGGCATCTACATCATCGACCTGCAGAAGACGGTCAACCTGGCCCGCCAGGCCTTCCGCTTCGTGGCGGACATCACGGCCCGCGGCGGCTCGGTGCTCTTCGTGGGCACCAAGAAGCAGGCACAGGACGTCATCCAGGAGGAGGCGCGCCGCGCCGGTCAGTTCTTCGTCACCAGCCGCTGGCTCGGTGGCACGCTGACCAACTTCAAGACGATCAAGCAGGGCATCGATCGGCTGAAGACCCTGGAGAAGATGAAGGAGGACGGTACCTTCGATCGTCTCCCCAAGAAGGAAGTGGCGGCCCTCGAGCGTGAGCGCGAGAAGCTGGAGAAGAACCTGGGCGGCGTGAAGGAGATGTCCAAGCTGCCCAAGTGCATCTTCGTGATCGACCCGAAGAAGGAGCACATCGCCGTGCACGAGGCCAACCGCCTCGGCATCCCGGTGATCGGCGTGGTGGACACCAACTGCGACCCGGACGGCATCGACTTCGTCATCCCGGGCAACGACGACGCCATCCGCTCCATCAAGCTCTTCACCTCGCGCGTGGCCGAGTCCTGCATCGAGGGCGGGGCCCGTTACCGCGCCAGCGGGGCGGCCGATCGTGACGAGGAGGAGGCTCGCGAGGGCCGTGACGAGCGCCGCGACGACCGCGGTGACCGCCGTGGGCCGCGCCGCAACGACCGGGGTGGTGACCGCCGTGGTGGCGACCGGGGTGGTGACCGCCGCGGTCCCCTCGTGGAGATGAAGGGTGCCGCTCCCGCCGCTACCGCGGGTGAGGGCTCCGAGGGCGGCGAGGGCGGGGAGACCGCCGCCGAGTAACGCCGCCGCGCTCCTTGCCGGGGCGCGAGAAGTTTAGCCGGGCGGCGCGTGGTCGCCGCCCGGCTTTTCGTTTTCAATCCCCGCAGTACCCTCAAACCTGAATGCCCCTCCCGGTGTCCGCGGAGGGTGTAACTGGAGACGAACATGGCCGAGGTCAGCGCCACGATGGTGAAGGAGCTCCGCGAGAAGACCGGCGCGGGCATGATGGATTGCAAGAAGGCGCTCGCCGAGACCGGTGGCGACTTCGCCAAGGCCGAGGAGTGGCTGCGCAAGAAGGGCATCGCCAAGGCCGGCAGCAAGGAAGGCCGCGTGGCGGCCGAGGGTGTCATCGGCACCTACGTCCACGGTGGCCGCATCGGCGTCATCGTGGAGGTCAACTGCGAGACGGACTTCGTCGCCCGCAACACCGACTTCCAGGACCTGGTGAAGGACGTGGCCATGCAGGTCGCCGCGGCCAGCCCCAAGTACGTCCGCCGCGAGGAGGTCCCCGTCGACCAGCTGGAGAAGGAGAAGGAGATCCAGCGCGCGCTGCTCAAGCAGCAGGGCAAGCCCGAGGCCATGTGGGACAAGATCCTCGTGGGCAAGGTGGAGAAGTACTTCGAGCAGGTGTGCCTGGTGGACCAGCTCTGGGTGAAGGACGACAAGAAGAAGGTCGGTGAGATGATCACCGAGCGCGCGGCGAAGATCGGCGAGAAGGTCGCCGTGCGCCGCTTCGTCCGCTACGAGGTGGGCGAGGGCATCGAGAAGAAGAAGGACGACCTGGCCGCCGAGGTGGCCAAGACGCTGGGCCAGGCCTAGCCGTCTGGCGCTCCACGGGGCGCCCTGGGGGGCCGCGCGTTCCGGATATTCCGGGGCGGCGCGGCCCTCGCCGTTGCGGGGGCCGGGCAGGAGAGGGGCCACTGGCGGACGGCGGAGACACTCGGGCGTTGATCGCCGCCGGGTCGAGGGATAGAAGCGGAACCAATGTCCGCTCCAGCCACGGCCCATCGTTACAAGCGCATCCTCCTCAAGCTGTCGGGCGAAGCCCTGATGGGGGAGGGGAAGTACGGCATCCATCCTCCCACGCTGTCGCGTATCGCCTCGGAGTTGAAGGAGGTGGCGGAGGCGGGCGTGGAGCTGGCCGTGGTCATCGGCGGAGGCAACATCTTCCGCGGCGTGGCGGGCTCCACCGAGGGCATGGACCGCGCGAGCGCCGACTACATGGGCATGCTCGCCACCTGCATCAATTCCATGGCGATGCAGGACGCGCTCGAGAAGCAGGGGTGCCACACCCGGGTGCTCTCGGCCATCAAGATGGAGCAGATCGCCGAGCCCTACATCCGCCGGCGCGCGGTGCGTCACCTGGAGAAGGGCCGCATCGTCATCTTCGCGGCGGGCACCGGCAACCCGTACTTCACCACGGACACGGCCGCGTCGCTGCGCGCCATGGAGATCAACGCCGAGGTCATCCTCAAGGCCACCAAGGTGGATGGCATCTACAACGCGGATCCGAAGAAGGACCCGGAGGCGCGCCGGTACCGGACGCTGACGTACATGGACGTTCTCAAGCAGAACCTGAACGTGATGGACTCCACGGCCATCTCGCTCTGCATGGACAACAAGCTGCCGATCATCGTCTTCGACCTCACCCAGCGCGGTAACATCCGCAAGGCCATCCTTGGCGATGCGGGAGAGATCGGAACCGTGGTGGGCGTGGGCGAGACGGCCTGGGCCTGAGCTGAGAAGAAGCACGGACGCTTCATAAGGAGACCTGCACATGGCAGACGCCGTGACCGAACTGAAGAGCCGTATCGACAAGACGCTCGATGATCTCCGCAAGGAGCTCACGAAGGTGCGGACCGGCCGCGCCAGCCCCAACCTGCTGGATGGCATCCGGGTGGACTACTACGGCACGCCCACGCCGCTGAGCGGGGTGGCCAACATCACCTCGCCCGAGCCGCGGCTCATCGTCATCAAGCCGTGGGAGCGCACGGTGCTCAAGGACATCGAGAAGGCGATCCGCGAGGCCAACCTGGGCATCAACCCGATGAACGACGGTGAGGTCATCCGCCTGCCCTTCCCGCCGCTCACCGAGGAGCGGCGCAAGGAGATCGCCAAGCAGGTGAAGACCAAGGGCGAGGACCACAAGGTCGCCATCCGCAACATCCGCCGCGACGCCAACGAGGCCATCAAGGCGCAGCTCAAGGACAAGAAGATCACCGAGGACGACTCCAAGCGCCTGACCGAGAAGGTGCAGAAGGAGACGGACGACGGGGTGAAGAAGGTCGACGAGATCATCTCCAAGAAGGAGAAGGAAGTGATGGAGGTCTGAGATGGCCTTCATCCTCGTCGCGGAGCCGTCCGCCTCGATAGCCGGGGCGCTGCGCCGGTTCCTGGAGAGTGCCCACCACGAGGTGACGGTGGTGGGTGACGTCCAGGAGGCGTTGGCACGGGTGCGCGAGCTCGCGCCCGCGGTGGTGATGGCCTCCGTGTCGGAAGGCTTCGATGGCGAGGGGCTCTGCCGTCAGTTGAAGGAGGAGGCGCCGGGTATTCCGGTGCTCCTGCTGTACCTGCCGGAGGAGGAGCAGCCGGAGTCGCGAGCGGCGGCCGCGGGAGCGGAGGCGTGCCTGGTGGGGCCGCTGAAGCGGGCCACGGTGGTGTCGTGCGTGAACCTGATGATGCAGGTCGCGCACGCCCGGGAGGCGGTGGCGCAGATCCGCGCCGAGCTGCAGATGCAGCAGTCCGCGGGTGTCCGGCGCGAGTCGACGCCGGCGGGCTCATCACCGGACCTGGACTTCCTCAAGCGGCTGCTCTTCATGGAGGTGAAGCGGAGCCGACGCTACCGCTACCCCATCTCCTTCCTGATGCTGGAGCCGGATCGCTTCGCGGAGCGGGTGGCGCCATTGCCGGGGCCGCAGCGCACGTCCGCGCTGGCGGAGATCCTCCGGAAGCTGTCCGAGGCGTTGCGGGACATCGACCTGGCGGTGCCGTTCGCCGAGGGGCGCTTCATCGTGTTCCTGCCGCACACGCCCTACGAAGGGGCGATGATCGTGGCGGAGCGGCTGCTGCAGCGAGTGAAGGAAGTGGAGTCGGTGCCGGGGCTGACGGCGTCACTGGGGCTGGCGGTGTTCGAGCCGGCGGCGGTGAAGGGCCAGGCGCAGGTGAGCTTCGGCACGCTCATGAAGGAAGCCGGGGACTCGCTGCGGAGGGCCCAGGCGGCGGGAGGAGACCGGATCGAAGGCGGCCGTCCGACCCCTGTAGAGCCGACGGAGTAGTGCCGAAAACCCACCCAACCCAACAAACAACAACCCTCCCTCTCCCTCTGGGAGAGGGTTGGGGTGAGGGTCAGTCGTGGTACTCGAGCTCCTGACCGGAGATCTCCCGCACCACGTCCGCCACGAAGCGGAACAGCTCGAGCCCCTTGCCCTTGTCGTCCAGCCAGGAGCCGGTGGCGGAGTCATAGGAGAAGTGGATGCCCTGGCTGCGGCCGGCGACCCAGATCTGCCGCACGGCGCGTTGAGTATTGACGATGCACTTCTCGCGCGAGGCGGAGGTGAGGGTGACCATGTCACCGGTGCTCTCGGCCTCCAGCACGTCGGGATCGAGCGCATCCGCGGCGGCGACGATGCGCTTGAACGCCGCGGCGATGAGCTGATTGTAGATGGCTTCGTCGAGCATCACGCCCTCCAGCGGACGGGAGTGGCTACGGCTGGATGACGTCGAGCACCTGCTGGCCCGGGGCGGCGAAGAACAGCAGCTTCGCGGGGGCGGGAGCGGCACCGGGCTCGGTGGGCTCGGGGCGCTCGATGGCGATGACGGTGCCCGGGTTGACCTGCTTGGGGAAGGACTGCATGCCCAGCAGGTGGGCGGCCAGGGCGCCCATGGAGGGCTGGTGGCCCACCAGCACGATGTTCTCGTTGGCGTGCTCGTCGATGACGGGCGTCACGGACCCCACCGGCATGTCCGGCAGGAGGCAGCGATGGGCGCGCAGCGTGCCCTCGTGCTTGAGGATTGCGGAGAGCATCTGTGCCGTCTGTACCGTGCGCACCAGCGGGCTCGTCAGCACGAGCGACACGGGACCGATACGCTCCGCCAGCGACGCGAAATGCGCGGCCGTGCTGGCTCGGGCCTTGGCCGTGAGCGAGCGCGCCTCGTCCCCGAGTCCCTCGGGAGCCTCCGCGTCCGCCTCGCCATGCCTTACCAGGAAGATCCTCAAGGTGCCTCCACCGCAACCGAACGAACCGCGGTTCGTACACGACCGCGACCGGGTTGGTCAAAGGTAATGCGGCGAATGTTGGCTGGTGGGGCCTTGCCCGTTGGGGGGCAGGCGGCCAGGGTGACTGATGCCGGGGGGGAGGGGATCCCTCCGTGGAGGGCCGTGTGCGAGCGTATACTCCGCCTCTTGTCTCGATCCGGGAGAACCCCTGGAGGAGTGTGGATGCGCAAGCTGCTGTGGGTGCTGTTCGCCGCGGGGACGCTGGCCGGCTGCAAGAAGGACCCGGCCCCCGCGCCTGCCCGGGAGGAGACCGGGGTGGCGGCCGACAAGGACTCGAAGGAGGCCTCGGCCGAGGACTTCCAGGAGCTCGATGACGGCAAGCCCTACGTCCTCACCCAGGCGAAGCTGGACGCCTACGTCGGCTACCAGCGCAAGGTGCTGGATGCCTACGCGGCCATGAACAAGGCCCTCCAGGACGCCAAGGCCCGCGTGGACTCGGGCAAGGACGTGGCCGACCTGAGCGCCTCCATGAAGGCCATCGAGAGCAAGGCCGAGTCCGAGTCCAGGGCTCGCCGCGAGGCCGGCCTCACCGAGCTGGACGTCAACCGCATCGGCGCGCTGGTGACCGACGTCATCACCCAGCGCCACATGTCCGCCATGTTGGATCTCTCCGGCGAGCTCAAGAAGCTCGAGGAGATGCGCGCCCGCCTCAATCCCGAGCAGCAGAAGGAGCTGGCTCCGCAGATCGACACCATGCGCAAGCGCGTCGAGGAGACGGAGAAGCTCGTGGGCGTTCGCAAGGTGCACGGCGATGCCAACGTGGACCTGGTCCTCACGCGTGAGCAGGAGCTCATGCTCAACTACCAGGACATGCTCCGGTCCTTCGGCGCGAAGTCGCAGTAGCTCCGGTACCCTCACCCCGTCCCTCTCCCAGGGGGAGAGGGGTGGGTTTGGGGGTTCTTCCCCCCGGGAACTACACCCGGCGCAGACCCGGGACCTTCTTCAGGAGCTGCGCCAGGTACAGGTCCGCGACCTTCTCCAGCACCGTGTTGCCTCGCAGGCGCTGGTTCAGGTTCACGAAGTCCACCTGGTCCAGCCGCTGATCCTGGTTGAAGCAGGAGAACACCCACGTCTCCTTCCCCGTCCGCGGATCCACGTGCCTCTGGAGGCACTGCGCGCAGATCTCCTTCATCATGCACTGCATCGGCGAGTTGATGGAGCCGATCGCCTCGTGCTCGGGGTTCAGGTACGGCTGCAGCACCCCGTGCCGCGCCTCCTGCACCGCCCTCATCATCCGGTCCGAGCCGATCGCGATCACCCGGTTCACGTCCTTGAAGGACGCCACCGCCGCCACTCCCAGCTCACCCTTCGCGTAGGCCAGCATCGCCTGCACCACGTTGCCCCGGAACGCCGAGTCCTGGGGCCGCGTCGTCTCGATGAGCTCCCCGGCATCCACCGACCACACCACCTGGTCCGTGGCCGCCTCGATCTCCTCGCGCTTGAAGACGTCCGCGCGCTGCCGGAAGCCGGCGAAGTACACCACCTTGCACCCGGCCGCCTTCAGCGAGCGCGCGATCGAGAACAGCACCGCGTTGCCCAGGCCTCCGCCCACCAGCAACACCGTCTCGTTGTGGCCGATCTCCGTGGGCGCGCCCGTGGGGCCCATCACCACCACCGGCTCGCCCGGCTTCAGCGCGGCGCACAGCCGGGACGAGGAGCCCATCTCCAACACGATGGTGCCCATCAGCCCCTTCTCTTTGTCCACCCACGCGCCCGTGAGGGCCAGACCCTCCATCGTCAGGCGCACGCCGTCCACCACCGTCGCCGTCCGCTCGAAGTTCTGCAGCCGGTAGAACTGGCCGGGCTCGAAGTGCTGCGCCGCGAACGGCGCCTTCACCACCACCTCCACGATGGTCGGCGTGAGCCGGTTCACCGTCACCACCTTCGCCAGGAAGGCCTCGTCCTGCCTGGCGAAGTGCGCCGCCAGCTTCTCGTCACGCCGCGCCTGTGCCAGCTCGTCGTCGAAGTCCAGCCCCGCCACTTCCTTCGCGTACAGACGCGCCACCTCGGGGTAGCCGTCCTTCGCGCTCGCCATGGCCTTCACCACGTTGCCCGCGTACGTGGGGTGGTTGTCGCCGAAGTACGAGATGAAGTGCCCGTCCTTGCGGTACGAGGTGAAGAAGCCCACCTTCGCCGCGATGTCCTCCACCGGCTCCACCTGCGCCAGGCCGAAGCCCTCCGCCTCCTCCGCCAGCTCGTAGCTCTTGAAGTACTCGCCGTTCTCGTCCAGCTCGAACGTGCCCGGGTACTCCTTCTCGTACGTCACGTTGGGCGCCGTGCCCGCCGCCACGCACACCGTGCGCGCCGGCAGCTCGAAGAACTCGCCGCTGCCGCGCAGCTTGCCGTCCTTCGTCACCATGCGCTCGAAGCGGATGGCCTTCACCGCTCCCTTCTCGTCCGGCAGCGCCTCCACCGGGCTCATGCGCTCGATGAAGCGGATGCCTTCCTCCAGCGCCTTCGCCACTTCCTCGTGGTTGAGACGGTAGGCAGGCGACTCCGTCAGGCTCCGCCGGTACACCAGGCTCACGCCGCCCCAGTTGCGCACCAGCCGGATGAAGTCCGGCGCCCGGCCCTCGGCCTGCGCGCTCTCCCGCTCGGCCCGCACCGCCCGGCCGTGCTCCAGGAACGTCTGGTAGGTGACCTTCTCCTCGGCGTCCATCCGCGCGAGTACGGCCTCCTCGCCCAGCTCCGCCACCAGCTTCTCGTGGCGCTCCAGCGTCTTCTCCACCTGCACCGGGTAGTAGGCCAGCAGCTCCGTGGCCGTATCGATGCCCGTCAGGCCGCCACCGATGACGATCGCCGGCAGCTGCACCTGCAGGTTCGCCAGCGAGTCCCTCTTGAAGGCGCCCGTGAGCTGCAGCGCCATCAGGAAGTCGCTCGCCTTGCGGATGCCCCGGATGAGGTTGTTCTTCATCCCGATGATGGTGGGCTTGCCCGCTCCCGCCGCGATGGCGATGTGGTCGAAGCCCATCTTCCACGCGTCCTCGATGGTCAGCGTGCCACCGAAGCGGATGCCGCCGTAGATGCGCAGGTTCTGCCGCCGCTCCAGCGTCAGGTGCATCAGCGTGAGGAAGTTCTTGTCCCAGCGCACGGTGATTCCGTACTCGGACACGCCGCCGAAGCCCTCCTGGATGCGCTCGTCCAGCTCGCGCGTCAGCGCCTTCCAGTCACGGATGGGCCTCATCGCCTTGCCGTTGCGGCCCACCAGCTCGTCGTCGAAGGGCTCGATCTTCAGGCCGTCGATGCCCGTGACGCCGAAGCCCTCGTTGAGCAGGTAGTGCGAGAGCGTGTAGCCCGCCGGGCCCAGGCCCACCACCAGCACGTTGCGGCCCACGTACGGCAGCGCGTACGGGCGGCGCACGTTCAGCGGGTTCCAGCGCGTGAGCAGGCCGTAGATTTCGAAGCCCCAGGGCAGCGCCAGCACGTCCGTCAGCGCGGCCGTCTCCACCATGGGGATGTTGACCGGCTCCTGCTTCTGGAAGATGCAGGCCTTCATGCAGTCGTTGCAGATGCGGTGGCCGGTGCCCGGGCACATCGGGTTGTCCACCATCACCACCGCCAGCGACGCCAGCGAGTTGCCCTCGCGCTTGAGCGCGTGCGCTTCCGAGATGCGCTCGTCCAGCGGGCAGCCGGTGAGCGGAATGCCCAGCGGGTTCTTCTTGAAGGAGTGGCCCTCGATGACCGCGTCCTTCGCCTTGAAGCCCTTGGAGCACGAGTCCTTCTCGCGCTCGTGGCAGATGACGCAGTAGTCCACCTCGCCCATCACCTCGCGGGGCGTGCCGCGCGGATCCGTCAGCTTGAAGCCGTCCCGGTAGCGCAGGTGGTGGTCCGAGCCCTGGGTGATCTCCGGCAGCTTCTCGTCCGGCCGCTCCAGCTGCACCAGCTGGTCGAACACCAGCGGCTTGGGCACCCGGTGCGTGGGCCACTTGTGGAACAGCTCCTTCATCTCCGGGTGCAGCGCGCGGGCGTACGTCCAGCGGTCCGCCAGCGCCAGCAGGTTGCGCACCGACTGCAGCTCCGCCGCGTCATCCCCCTGGGTCACCAGGCTGGAACCGAAGGCCTCCTTGCCCTCGGGCGAGGACAGCAGCGCCACCCGCACGCCCGTCCACTTCGCGCGCAGCGCCTCGGACTGCTCCGGCGTCAGCGGCGGCAGGTTGCCCGAGCTGCCCGAGAAGAGCCGCTCCAGGTCCATCAGCGTGAGGATGGCCTCGGCCAGGGCGCGCTCCACGTCCTCGTTGGCCAGGGCCTCGGGGAAGGCGAGCGACAGCAGCAGCCGCATCCGCGCGTCCAGCGAGGGGTACTCGGCCAGCGTGGGGCGGTCCGCCGCGCCCTTCTTGAAGACCCGGCGGGTGATGAACTCGCGCTTGAAGTCGAAGAGCGGCAGCTCGCCCTTCAGGTGGCGGGCCAGCCGGTCCACGTCCGTCTCGAGGCCGAAGAGCCTCGTCACGAAGGCGGACACGTGGCGCGCCACGCGGATGAGCAGCTCGGACTCGGCGGGGCCGGTGACGCTCTTGCCACCGGACTTCCGGTAGGCCTCGAAGGCCTTGAAGAGCTCGGGCTCGTCGGCGGCGAGCTGCGCGTCGAAGCGCTCCGACAGGCGACGCAGGCCGCGGGGGCGGTACAGGTCCTCGAAGCCGAAGCCAGGGATACCGAGAGTCAGCGTGGGGCCGTCGTTGGTAGGAAGAGCGGTCAAGGGACGCATGTCACTGGGGGTGTTGGGGAAGGCAACCAGGCAAAAACGGTCACCAGACCGCGCCTATTTCGCGGCTTACCGATTGGAAAGCAAGCGTACTCATCAGACTGACTACTGCGGACGGTTCAACCGGCGGTGCATTTCTCTCAACCCCCAGAACATGCGGGCCGCATCCACCCCGAAACGAACCTTTGAATCACCGGTGTCCGCCCAGTCGACAGGCACCTCGAGCGGCCGGGCGCCCTGCTGGCCCATGAGGACGAGCAGCTCCACGTCGATGAGCCAGCGCTGCTCCTGGAGCCGGTCCAGCAGTGGCCTCAGCATCGAGGCCCGGAAGAGCTTCGCCCCGCACTGTGTGTCGTAGTAGCCAAGCTGGAAGCGCATGTCCGTCAATGTGGCGAAGATGCGCCCCTGCAGGTGCCGGAAGAGGGTGCGCTCCACGTGGCGCCCCGCCATCCGGATGCGTGAGCCCACCACCACGTCGATGTCCGGAGTGGTGGTCGCCAGGGTGGCCATGCGCAGGAACTCCTCGGCGCTCACGGCCCCGTCGGCGTCCAGGAAGGCCAGCCACTCGGCCCGGGGGTCGGACTCCCGCCAGCCCAGCCGGATGGCCGAGCCCTTGCCGCCATTGCGCTCGGCCGCCACGAAGCGGAAGCGGTGGGGCGAGCCGGCCCCGGTCAGCCGGGCCTGGGCCGCCTCGATGCTCGCCCGCTCCTTTTCCACGTGCTCCGGAGCGCTCCCGTCGTCGGAGACGACGAGCTCCAGCACGGGCGAGGGAGTGACGAGGCACACCCGCGTGAGCTGCTCCGCGAAGGCCGGAAGTCGGACGCCCTCGTTGTACGCGGGAATCACCACACTGACGGTTGGTGGAGTCACGGGGCCGTCTTGAAGCACGGGCCCCCAGGTCCGTCAACGACTGGCAGCGGAGGCTTTGCGCCGCCGGGCCCAGGCCCACCCCGAGGTGCTCGCGAGCACACAGAGGACGCCCGCCAGTCCTGACCACAGGGTGGCTGGTACGTAGCGCAGCACCACCCGGTGCGTTCCCTCCGGGACGGGAACGGCCATGAAGGCATAGTCGGCGCGCAGCACGGGGGCGGGCTTCCCGTCCACCTCGGCGCTCCAGCCGGGGAACCACGGGTCCATCACCGTCAACAGCCCCGGGGCCGGTGCCTCCACCGTCAGCTCCGTGTGGTTGGGGCCTCGTGCGGTGATGGCGGCCGGACGGAAGGGGTGCTGGGTGGAGGAGGGCGGGAGCGGGACGTTGGAGGGCTCCACGGTGACCGTCTCCCCGGGCTCGAAGCGGTGCACCTGCTGGCGGAAGTCCGAGGCGCTCAGCACCTCGTAACGTTGGCTCCAGAAGGCGAGCGGCAAGGCCGGCACCGTGTACTGCCAGAAGGGCCCGTCGCGGCGGGGCGGGAACGGCAGGCCCCCCACCGGGCTGGTGGTGACGAGGCGGGGCGCGGCGAAGAGGGAGAAGAGCGGGCTGCCCGGAATCATCCGCAGCTTGCCGTACTCGTCGTCCACGCGGGCCTGGGAGGTGACGAAGAAGCCCCCGTCGCGCGTCGCGTAGAGCAAATCGTAGACGCGGTCCACCAGGAGCTGGCTGTAGCCGTTGACCCCCTCGACGCCCGAGGCGGCGGCGAGGTTGGGGTTGAAGCCGAAGTGCACCACCCGGCCGCCGTCCGGAGGCAGGCGCGGGTACTGCCGGTCCAGGAGCCTCACGCGGGACACGGGCATGTACTCGCCGTAGACGTGGTGCAGATCCACGAGCACGAGCAGCGCCGCGCCCAGGGGGAAGAGGAGCGCCGGCAGCCTCGGCACGTGCCGGGCGGCCACCCAGGCGGCGAACACGGCCAGCACGCCCACCGTCCAGGGCAGGTTGGCGCGCAGGGCCTCCGCGCGGAACTCCAGCGACTCGGCCCGCCGCGCCACCCAGAGCGCCACCCCGAGCAGCACCAGGGCCCCGGCCACCACCTGCGCGCCCTGCCACCACCTCCGCCGCTCGGCGAGCCCGTCGAGCGCATCGGCCGTGAGGAAGGCCGCGGCGAAGTTGACGAGGAAGAGCGTGCGGGTGGCCACGCGCAGCTTGTCGAAGCCCGGCAGGTGGTCGAAGAGCAGCCCGTAGAGTGGCGTCTCGGTGCCGAAGCAGACGAGGAGCGAGAAGGCCAGCACCGCCAGGAAGTACCAGCCCAGGCCCCGGGGCCGGGTGGTGAGGACGAGCACCAGCGCGGGCAGGCTGACGTAGCCCGTCATCTCCCAGTAGTTGAACGGCCCGCCGTAGGAGGACACCGGGCCCCAGGCGTCGGGAAAGAGCATCAGGGCCAGGGCTCGCTTATCCGGCCAGTGGTAGAAGGCGGCCCACCGCAGCGTCATGCCTCCGGCGCGCGGGCTGTACGCGCTGAACTCGGCGCCCGCGAGGATGAGGGGGGCCGCCAGCAGCAGGCCCGCGGGGAGGACGAGCAGCAACGGCCACGCCCGCCCCCGCGTGCCGAGCACCTGGAGGCCCACGTAGCCGCCGACGAGGAGCGTGGCGAAGTAGGCGAGCTGCGCCGCGCCGCCGTACCACAGTCCGGCGACCCCCAGGGCCGCGCCCAGGAAGAGGCCCGGGGAGAGGCCCCGCCGCAGGGCCACGTCCACCGCCAGCAGCGTCCAGGGCAGCGGCGCCAGCGTCGCGCTGAACGTCCAGTGGTCCAGGTGCACCGTGGTGAAGCCGCCGAGCGCCACGATGAAGGCACCGGCCAGGGCGGCCCCCAGGCTCCGGCCCCGGTGGCGCAGCCAGGTGAACATGCCGAGCGCGGCCGCCACCAGGTGGGTGAGCGAGCCGAGCGTCAGCGCGCGCGCTGCCTCCAGCGGGAAGTACAGCCACGTGGTGGGCAGGAAGAGGCCCGCCTCGCCCGAGCTCCACAGCGGGAAGCCCGCGTAGATGGAGCGCTGCCAGAAGGGCCAGTCCCCTCCCCGGACGGTGTGTTGGAGGAGGGCGCGGACGGGGATGAAGTATTCGCGCAGGTCCTCGCTGCCGAAGGCCATGCCGGGGGCGAGCACGCGGCGGTGGAAGGCGAGCACCGCGGCGGCCACGAGCAGCCCCGGCGCCAGGGGCCAGAGGCGACGCACGAGGGGGTGGAGACCGGGCGGGGAGGGGGTGGACACCTCGCCTGTCTACCTTCCACTGTTGAAAAGGTCACCGGCCGAGCGGCGAGGGGCCCCTGTCCAAGGTGGGAAGGGTGGGCTATGGAGGGGCCTTCATGGAAGCCCACCTCTATGAAGAGATGGCCCGCATCGAGGACCACCACTGGTGGTTCCGGGGCCGCCGCAATGTCATCGAGGTCGTGCTGCGTCAGCACCTGCCTCCCACGCCGGACCGGCGCATCCTCGACGTCGGATGCGGCACGGGGGGCAACATTCCGCTCCTCCAACGGTTCGGTCAGGTGGAGGGACTCGAGGCCTCCCCGGATGCGCTGGCACTGTGCCGGGCGCGGCTCGGGCCGGACTTCCCCCTCCACCAGGGACACCTCCCCGAGGCCGTCCCCCCGGGGCGCTATGACGTGGTGACGGCCTTCGACGTGCTCGAGCACATCCCCGACGTGGTGGGGGCGCTCCGAGGCATCCGCTCGGTGCTGGGGCCAGAGGGGCGGCTGGTGCTCACCGTCCCGGCGCACGCCTTCATGTGGAGCCAGCACGACGTGGTGCACCACCACCAGCGCCGCTACTCCGTGGAGCTGCTCACCGAGCACCTCTCGGCCGCGGGGCTGCGCCTGCGCTGGTCCTCCTACTTCAACAGCATCCTGTTCCCGGCCATCGCCGCGGTGCGCCTGCTGGAGCGCGTGGTGCCGATGCAGCGCAAGAACCAGCTGCGCTCGGACATCAACCTGGGGCGCGGCTCGGGACTGGCCAACCAGGTGCTGGAGGCCGTCTTCAGCAGCGAGCGCCACGTGGTACCGCGCGTTTCGCTGCCCTTCGGCGTCTCGCTGGTGGCGGTGGCCTCCCCCGAACAGGAGAGCTGAGGCCCTTCCCGCGGGTTACTCCTCGGAGGCCCGGCTCTGCTTCGCCGTGCGCTTCGGGCGGGACGGCGTGGAGGGCGTCGGCGCGGCTGGAGGCGGGGCCTTGGCCGGGGGCGTGGCGGGCTGGGCGGCGCGCAGGGCCTCCACCTCGCCGCGCAGGCGTATCACCTCGGCGGAGAGCTGCGCGTACGAGTCGCGCACGTGGCCGTTGAAGACGCGCTGGCGCGAGAGCGTCTCGTTGATGAGCACCTGGCACGTCTTGCGGAAGGCCCACTTGGCCACCAGCACGAGCTGGCCCGCGCCACCCCGGTGGGTGTGCAGGGGCAGGGGACGCGTGGCGTCCGCGTTCTCCTCCAGCGCCTGGAGGTTGAAGGAGAGCGGATCCACCCGAGGCTCCACGCCCTGGGTGGGCACGTCCGCGGGCTCCGAGGTGGGCAGCCCCCGCGTGCGCAGGCGCTCCTCGATGCGCGCGAGCAGCTCGCGCGCGGGGATGTCCCGTCCCATCAGCTTCATCGGCTCTTCTCCCTGAGGATGGAATCCAGCTCTTCCCGGTAGGCGTCCACCACCCGGGGCCACGTGTACTTCGCGGCGAAGGTCTTCGCGCGCCGGCTCAGGGTGGCGCGGTGCTCGCCCACCTCGCGCAGGCCGGAGATGAACGAGTCGAGGTCCGTGTACGTCCGGCCCGCCCGGCTGCGCTCCACCTGGCCCACCAGCACCTCCGAGTGCCCGTTGACGAGCACCGGCGTGCCCGAGGCGAAGGCCTCCAGGGTGAGCAGCGAGAGGCTCTCGAAGCGCGAGGGCACCGCCACCGCCAGCGCGCCGGCCAGCGCGTCGTACTTGTCCTGCTCGCTGATGCGGCCGACGTGGCGCACGCCCTCGCCGCGCAGCTCCATGTGCGCCTCGCCCGCGAGCACCAGGTCCGGCGCGTCGTGGAAGCGCCCCTTCAGCTCCCGGTGGTGCGCGAGCAGCTCGGGGATGCCCTTGCCAGCCTCCAACCGCCCTACGTAGAGCAGGTAGGGGTTGCGCACCCCGTACTTCTCGCGGAAGCGCTGGGAGTCCACCTTCGCCGGTACGTCCACCCCCACGCCCACCACCCGCGCGGGTGCATGGTCCGGGTAGTAGCGCCCGATGAGCTCCACCTCCTCGGGCGTGTTGCACAGGAGGGCGCGCGGGCGCTCGAAGACGTCCGCGTACACGCCGAAGCGGATGGGCGGCTCGTCATGCGCCGTGGGGACGAGCAGCGAGCGCTGCGCCACCATGGGCAGGCCCCAGACGGTGGGCGCGTACAGGTAGGTGAAGAAGACGAAGCCGTCGTAGTCCGCCCCGTGCGTGTCCAGGTGCTCGAGCAGGCCGGGGGCCAGGGGGCCCTGCTCGGCCACCCAGTGCTCCTCGCGCAGCCGCTCGTTGGGCTTGTCGAAGACCTGTTTCGACAGTGCGTTGAACGGGCGGATGTTGCGCACGCGCGTCACCGGGAAGCGCAGCACCCGCACGCCCTTCACGTGCGCGTCCTGCTCCTCGCCCGGCGGGAAGACGTTCTCCCAGGTGAGGTGGTTCTTCGCGCATGTGGTGAGGACCGTCAGCTCCCAGTGCGGCGCCAGCTGCTCCACCACCTGCTGCGCGTGGCGCTCGGCACCGCCCGTCACCTCGCCGTAGCGCTGCACCACCACGCCCACCCGGGGCTTCTTCCTGGACGGCACTCGGGGTCTGGGCCGCCTGTCCTCGCCCAGGGCCCTGGCGAGGGCCTTCTGGCTCGCCTTGGCGGAGAAGTGCTCGAGCCGCTTGGCCTGGCCCGCGAGCAGGCGCTCGCGCAGCGACAGGTCCTCGCACATGTCCACCACCAGCTCGGCCAGGAAGGCGAAGCGCTTCTGATCGAAGGCGATGCCCGCGCCCCCGAGCGTCTCCGGAACGGCCGCCGCCGCGTAGGCCAGCACCGGCACCTGCGCCGCCATGGCCTCGATGAGCGGGACGCCGAAGCCCTCGTGCTCGCTCATGGAGACGAAGACGTCCGCGGTGCGGTAGGCGGCCACCAGCTCCGCGTGGTTGAGCCGCCCGAGGAAGTGCACCCCGGACAGCTCGCGCGCCGTGCGCTGGAGCGACTTGAAGTAGCGGCTTCCGGGCTCGTAGCCGCCCACCAGGAGCAGGCGCGCCTCGGGCCGCAGCTTCAGCAGCTCCGCGTGCAGCGCGAGCAGATCCTCGAAGCGCTTGTGCGGCGCCACGCGGCTCACCGAGAGCACCACGGGGCCCGTGCCGGACAGGCGCCGCAGCAGGTCCTTGTCGGCGTTGGACTCGGAGAAGCGCTCGGGCTCGACGAAGAGGGGGACGGTGTGGACGTCGCGGTAGCCGGCCTCGCGCAGCTCGGCGGAGTTGTAGTCCGACACGCCGAGGGCCAGGTCCACGAAGGGGGCCATGGCGGCCAGCTGCGCCCGGCCGGTGAGGAGCGCCTCGGCGAGCGGGGTGCCCGCGTAGAAGCTCGCGGGGCTGATGTTGTGGAAGACGATGCCGCGGCGGCAGGGCAGGTGCAGCAGCCGGCTGCTCAGGGGCGAGGCGATGCCGTGGTGGTAGAGGACGAGGTCATCCGGGCCCGGGCGCAGCGCCGACACGGGATGGGCGAGGGAGTCCAGGCCGGGGCCCACCTCGCCCGCGTACAGCTCGCCGGAGTGGCCCAGCCGGCGCAGCAGGAGTTGCAGGTGCAGCGCCGCCTGTCCGGAGGCGTCTCCGGCCACGAAGCTCGGAATCAGCTGATGGACCGCCATAGGGGAACCCTGCCTATCACAGCGCCGTGCTATGAGGCGCCCCGTGTCCATCGGTCCTGTCGCTTTCGATGCGAGCCTGTGGGACGAGCCCATCACGGGCATCGGCCTGTACACCCATTGCCTGGCCGACGCACTGGAGGCCCGAGGGGTGCGATTGCAGCGGCTGGGGGCCCGGGTGTCCGGCGAGGACCCGCGTGGCCGCATGGGGCGCACGGCCTACGTGCTGGGCCGGCTGCCCCGGGCGCTGCGCGAGACGGAGGCGCGGCTGTACCACGCGCTCGGCAACTTCAACCTCCCGTTGGTGCGCACCCCCGGCAAGCCCTACGTCCTCACCGTTCATGACCTGATTCCGTTGTCGATGCCCGAGACGGTGTCCCGGGCCTACCACTGGCAGTTCCGCCTGTGGCTGGCCCGGAGTGTCCAGGTGGCGGACCGCATCCTCTGCGTGAGCGCGTGCACCCGGGATGACCTGCTGGCGCGCCACCCCGAGGTGTCCGACAAGGTGACGGTGACCTACAACGGGGTGGACCACGTGGATCGCCACGTGCCGGACGCCACCGCGGAGGCCTACCTGCGCACGCTGTCGCTGCCGTCGCGCTTCGTGCTGTACGCGGGCTCGCTGGACGTGCGCAAGAACGTGGGCCTGGTGCTGGACGCGCTCGAGCGGCTGAAGGCGCGGGGGCGGCAGGCGGCGTTGGTGCTGGTGGGTCAGAGCTGGTTCGGCTCGGGGTCGGTGGAGTCACGCGTGGCGCGCATGCGCTCCGAGGGCCATGACATCCGGCCGCTGGGGTACCAGTCCGAGCAGGTGTTCTACGAGCTGATGCGCAGGGCGACGGTGTTCGTGTTCCCCTCGCGCTACGAGGGCTTCGGTCTGCCGCCGCTGGAGGCGATGAGGTTGGGGACGCCGGCCATCGTGTCGACGACGGGGGCGACGCCAGAGGTGTGCGGTGAGGGGGCTCCGGCGGTGAGGCCGGACGACGCGGAGGGCCTGGCGGAGGCGATGGATCGGCTGCTGCAATCGGACGCGGAGCGGCGGCGCTGGGCGGAGGCGGGGCGCAAGCAGGCGGCGCGTTTCACCTGGGCGCGCTGCGCGGACGAGACGCTCGCGGCCTACGAGGCGGCACTGCGGCGTTGATGTGCTCATCGCCCATTCTTGAAAGTTTCTAGCTGGGCAATCCCTATCGGGTTCAACGTTTAACAGAATGGGGTCTCCACCTCGTGGGTAAGGGGTCGGTATTGCTTCACTGGCAGTTCAGTGGTACGTGACTCCGGGTTGTCATGGGAATTCGCGGTAGGGGGAGCACGGAGCCGCTGTCACGAGGTGATTTCCAGGCGAGGCGAGTCCCCATTCCGGGCATCTTGGCTTGTCGAAGCCTCGGACACACGTCAGCAGGTCTGACGTCATCGCATCATCGACTTGTCGTTCGCGTCGTCGGAGGCATTCCGGATGGCCAGGGAAGTGACTGTCGCGGAGGCGGTAGAACGATTGACGGGCGCTGATGCTCGCAGTGGCTTCTCGTTTGTCAGTCGAAGCGGCAACACCGAGCAGACCCGGCTCATCACATTCCCGGAATTGGCAGAGCAGACCGCGGCCCGAGCCGGCGCGCTGCAGGCGGCGGGGCTGAAGCAGGGCGAACGGATTGCCATCATCCTCCCGGAGAATGACGAGTTCATCCTCACATTCCTGGGCGCGATTCGCGTGGGAATCATCCCCGTGCCCATCTACCCGATGCACGGGCTCGGTCAGTTGGACGGCTATCTCGAGAGCGTGCGGCACATCGTCAGGCGGAGTGGCGCGGCGGCGGTGGTGACGAACGCGAAGATCAAGCTCCTGCTCGGCACGGTGCAGAGCCAGTGCGAGAGCGTGCGGAGCATCATCTCCGTCGAGTCGCTCGCGGACGCCGCCGCACCCATGCAGCCCCGGAAGGTGAATCTGGACGACGTGGCCTTCCTCCAGTTCACCAGTGGCTCCACGTCCAATCCCAAGGGGGTCACCGTCACCCACCGGAACCTGGCGGCCAACATCCGTTGCTTCATGGAGGAAGGCTTCCGGGTGACGTCCGAGGACGTGGGCGTCTCCTGGCTTCCCCTCTTCCACGACATGGGGCTCATCGGCTTCCTGCTGGGCCCGATGTTCTACCAACGGCCCGTTACGTTCATCTCGCCGCTGACCTTCCTGCAGCGGCCGCTGACGTGGCTGGAGATCCACAGCAAGACCCGCGGCACCATCTCCTGCGCGCCCAACTTCGCCTTCGCCCTGGCCGTCAAGCGCATCCCGGAGGCGCAACGGCAGGGATTGGATCTGTCCGCCTGGCGCATCGCCGGATGCGGCGGCGAGCCCATCCGTGCGGAAGTCCTGCGGCGCTTCGCCGCGACCTTCGCTCCCCAGGGCTTCCGAGCCGAAGCCCTGCTGCCCCTGTACGGCATGGCCGAGTCCTCGCTGGCCATCGCGGTGGGGAGGCCAGGCGCGGGGTTGCCCTCGACGCTCGTGGACCACAACCGCATGAGCGAGGAGCGCGTCGCCCTCCCGACAAGGCAATTGGAGGGGGCGTCGGAAATCGTCGCGTGTGGCAAGCCCTTCACCGGACACAAGCTGGCCATTTTCGACCTGACGGATGAGACCAGCGCGTCCCCCCTGCCGGATGGGCATATCGGGGAGATCCGCATCGCCGGCCCCAGCGTCATGAAGGAGTATTGGGGAGATCCGGATGCGACCGCCCAGGTGTTCGCTGGCGAGTATCTGCGCACGGGTGATCTCGGCTTCATCCTCGACGGTGAGCTCCACGTCTGCGGCCGGCTCAAGGAGATGATCATCCTCAACGGCCGCAATTACTTCCCGCAGGACATCGAACACGTGGCCACCACCGTACCGGGAGTGCGCAAGGGCAACCTCGTCGCCTTCGGCACGCACGAGGCCTCTGGCACGGGCGAGGGGTTCGAGCGGATCGTCCTGGCGGTGGAGATCGCCGACCCGGCCTCGTTCGACCCCCTGACTGTCGTCCGGACGGTACAGACCGCGCTGGGCATCGCACTCCACGAAGTGGTGGTGCTCCAGCCAGGGCAGCTCCCCAAGACGTCCAGCGGCAAGCTGCAGCGCACCAAGACGCGTGAGCTGTACGAGCGGGGCGAGTTGCAGGGCCGGCAGAGCGCGCGAGAGACGAACGTCACCGACACCCTCAAGCAGGTCGTCATCAGCCAGACCAACTACTTGAAGGCCGTTCTCTTCAAGTGAACCAGCCACCTCCTCGACCCAGTCGGAGTGCATGACCCTATGAGTCGCCTGGAAATCCGCTCTCTCATCCACCGCTGCCTCTCCGATGTTGAGCCCCAACTGAAGAACCTGGACCTCACCGAGGAGACGGCTCTGCCCGAGCTGGGGCTCGACTCGCTCAAGCTCATCGAGGTGGGTGTCCGGCTCGAGGATGCATTCGGCGACTCCGTGCGCTTCGACAACTGGCTGGAGCAGGAGCGCACCAAACAGGGCAACAGCGCCTTCAAGCTGGCCTCGCTCATCTCCTTCATCGAAGAGCGGAGGGCCGCGTGACGGCGAGCTCCTTGCCCTACCGCGTCCGTGTCGTCAGCTCGTACATCTATGAGAAGGAGGACAGCGCTCCTTACTCCACCATGGGCCGGCAGAACCGCTGGGTGGTGGGGTTCGTCTCGGCCATCACCCGATTGAAATCGGGCCTGCGCGACTTCGATCTCCAGTTCCAGCGCATTCCCCCCACCCGTGAAGAGCTCACCCAGCTGCTCGCCCGCTACCGGGAAGAGGGCGTTCGCGTTCTCATCATCCCGGGCACGGATTCGGTGGTGCGCGTCGCGGAGGTGAACCGGGACATCCCCGTGGTGTATTTCGGGGCCCACCCGGAGAACAACGGGATGGAGCTGCTCGGCCATCCGAACATCACCGGGGTGCGGCTCAACCTGCCGCTCATCTGGAGTTATGAGAATTTCTCGCTGCTGAAGAGCGTGGTGCCCGACCTGGAGCGGGTCTACTTCCCGCTCAACCTGAGCTCCGAGTTCGCGTTCCCCAACGTGAAGAAGAACTACGAGCTCTCCCGGGCGAAAAAGGAGGGATTCTGGATCACCAGCCCCTCCAGCCATGTCGGCTACCGAAGCGTGGCGTTCATGGCGGAGCGGCTGGGGGTGGGCTACCACGAGGGTCCGTACGCCACGCTCGAGGAACTGCAGGCCGGGCTGGACACGATGAAGGCGGAGCGCAGCGCCCTCATCGGATTCAACGACACGGTGCTCAGCGGCAGGGCGGTGAAGGCGCTCCTCGAGTACTCCCGCGCCCGACGCGTCCCGCTCTTCTGGGTCAACAACGCGGCCATCATCAAGCAGGCGGGCGTGGCGGACTTCTCCAGCGACTTCGAGGCCGTGGGACGCCTGGTGGGCCGGATGTGCCTGTCCATCCTGCGCGACGGCAAGCCCGTCAGCGAGGTGCCCTTCGAGAATGACCCGGGGCAGAAGCTCACGCTCAACCTCCCGGGCTGCCAGGAGTTGGGCTTCTCGATTCCGCCGGAGGTGCGGGCCCGCTTCGATGAGGTCGCTTCATGAGCAAGCAGGTGCAGGTGCTCGGCTACCACGAGACTCCCGGCCGCGTCCGCTTCGGTGAGGTGGACCGGTACGGGTATCTCTGGCATGGCCATGCGCTCGCCTACTTCGAGGCGGCGAGGGCCGACCTGGCACGCCGCACCCAGCTGAGCGTGTCGGACCTGCTGGAGTTCCATCTGGCGGTCCCCATGGTGGATCTGTGGGTCGAGTACAAGAAGCCGGCGCACGAGGAGGATGAGCTCATCACCCAGATCTCCCTGCTGCGCCAGCCGCTGCGCACCCCCTTCATCGAGTTCGCCTATCGCATCGTGAAGATGCGGGATGGCCAGGAAGTTCTACGCGGGCGGACGCGGCAGCTCATCATGCCCCAGAGCGGGAAGCTCGTGACGCGTTTACCAGACGAGGTCCAGCGTCGGCTGGAGTCGGTCTGGAGCTACCTCGAGACGTGCCCCCGGTGGCAGGAGGAGCAGATCCTCGGCCTCCTGGGCGGCGGTCGCTCGTATTCGTGAAGAAAGGACTCGTTCCGTGGATCAGGTCGACCCGGTAGACAAGCTGTTGAGGAGGCAGATCAAGCTCTTCGAGCACGCTCATCGCACGCCCCTTGAGCTCAAGGGGCTTGGCCTGACGATGAAGCAGGAGGGCATCGACAAGAGCAAGCTGTACTGCAACCCGGACTTCCTGCTCTTGCCGCTGCGCGAGTGCCCCTACCTCTCCACGCTCCGGCCCGAGCAGCTCTCCGTGCTGACCGCGTACTACTTCGCGCGGGCCTACTCGGAGATCGCCACCTCGGAGTCGGTGGCGCTGCGCTACAACATGGAGGCGTCCGCGGCGGTCTTCCCTGTGTACTCGGACAATTACATGGTCCTCTTCCACGAGACGGCGGAGGAGTTCGACCACATCATCACCTTCCGCAACGTCTGCCAGGCGCTCATCGGGCGCGGAGATGTCATTGGCGGAGAGTTCTTCCCCCATCTCAAGGCCGTCCCGGCCATGCTCGAGCGGTACCGGGGGAAGCTGTGCGACAACGGCTTCGGCTCCATGTACCTGCTGATGCGCTACATCCTCAACCTGGCGCTCAAGCAGCTCGAGGGCTTCATGACGGCCGGCATCGACGAGAAGGTCGCCTCGCCGCTGGCGCTGCAGATCGTCGCTGGCCATGCGGAGGACGAGGCCCGGCACCTCACCACCTCACTGGAGCTGGGGCTCGGCCTCTTCCGGCGTGCCACGCCCAGATCGCGTGAGCTCATTTCGGGGGCGATGCGCATCACGATGTACTCGATGATCGACAAGCGCTTCTCCGGGGATGCGGCGGCTACCTGGAACTTCGAGACGGGCCTGGGCGTGCTCGATCGGGCGCTCCAGCACCCCGAGCTCGCCGACTTCCCGCTCACCGCCGAGGCGCTGCGCGATCTATGGAAGTCCGAGGGCATCACGATCCCCGCCAGCGCCGAGTTCGAGCGCTCGCGACGGTGGATCGCGGGGCAGTTGCGCCGTCTGGCCGAGAGCATGGAGTTGGCGCTGACTCCCCAGGGCGAGGCTTTCGAGCGGTATCTGTCCTACGCGCAGGGCACCGTGTGAGCCCCGAGGACAGGGCGAGGCGAGCATGAGTTCCGAGCGGAGTGGGCAGGAGATCGAGCTTCGGGTTGGGGACGATGTATTGAAGGTCAGGTCCGGGGAGATGCTCATCGACATCTGCGAGCATCACCAGACGTGCATCATGTTCAGTTGCCGCGCGGCTTCATGCGGCACGTGCGCCATCGTTGTCGAGCAGGGCATGGAGAACCTCTCTCCCATGGACGGGCTGGAGGCCATCGTCGTCGAGGAGGTGTCCGAGGGACGCCCCAATGTGCGCCTGGCGTGCCAGGTGCAAATCCTTGGCTCGGCGTACGTACGCCCGCTGTCGTAGCTTTCCATATTGGCCATACAACCGAAGAGGACCACCAGGAGCCATGTCCAAGCCAGAATCGCTGGTCCTCTTCCTCTTCGTCCTGCTGCTCCTGGCCCACCTGCTCGGCGCCCTCTGCGTGCGGTTGAGGCAACCGCGCGTGGTGGGAGAAATACTGGCGGGCGTGCTCGCGGGACCCGCGCTTCTGGGGCGCCTGGAATTCTTTCCAAGGCCTGGAACCCACCACCAGCCCGCCCTGGATTTCCTCTATGCGTTCGGGCTGCTGATGTTGATGTTCCTGTCGGGGGCGGGCATCCACTCCCTGTTCCACCCGGATGATCGACGGAAGATTGCCTGGCTGACCTCGCTCGGAACGGTGCTGCCCTTCCTCATGGCCACCGCGTTGGGCATGAGTCTGCCCCTGGACTCGCTCATGGGCCCGGCGGGGCATCCCGTCGCGCTCCTGCTCATCATCGGCATCTCCGTCTCCATCACCTCCATCCCCGTCATCTCGCGCATCTTCCAGGATCTCCAGGTGCTGCATACGCGCTTCGCGCGGCTCGTGTTGGGGGTCGCGGTGGTGGAGGACATCGCGCTCTGGGGGGGACTGGCCGGGGCCCTCTCCCTGGCACGCGCGAGCGCGCTGCCCTGGAGCGACATCGCGCGGCACATCAGCGTGACCGTGCTCTACATGGTCCTGGGCCTGTTCCTGGTGCCCCAGGTCCTTCAATGGCTGAACGCGGCGCGCTGGAAACCGTTCGCGCGCATGTCTCCCGTGACGAATGTGGTCCTGCTGCTCCTGGCCTATGCCGCGGTGGCGGACTTCCTCGACATCAACCAGGTCTTCGCCGGTTTCCTCGCCGGCCTGGCGGCCTCGAGGAGCTCCTCGTTCACCCAGGAGACGCTGGACTCCATCGCGGGGCTCTCCAACGCGCTCTTCATCCCGCTCTACTTCGCGCTGGTCGGCTACAAGCTGGCGCTCATCAATGCGCTCTCACCAGGCATGCTCTTCGCCTTCCTCGTGGTCGCCTGTGTCATCAAACTGGCCTCGGTGGGACTGGGGGCCCGGCTCGCCGGCTTCCCTCCCTCGGATGCCATCAACCTCGCCGTGGCGACGAACGCTCGCGGAGGACCGGGCATCGCGGTGGCCAGCGTGGCATTCGATGCTGGCATCATCAGCCCCGCCTTCTACACCACGCTGGTCGCGGTGGCGGTGTTGACCTCCCAGGCGGCCGGGGCCTGGCTGAGCTCCGTGCTGCGGCGCGGGCAACCCCTGCTCAGCGACATGCCCGAGTCCGAGTCCGCGGCTGCGAGCTCCCCCTCCGCCACTCGGACGAATGTTCCTCATGAGCGGACCACGGCACGAGTCGCTGGAGCCAATCGGGATCTCGTTGCGACCAACCTTCTTCATGGAGACAACGAGGGGCGCCAGCGGTAGCACGCCCGCCCCACGTCATGCTTCTCTTCCTCTTGACCGCCGCCAACAGTGCGAAAATCAAACTTGGAGCGTTTGATAAAGCATTGTGGGCGGTTTTGGTGTAGACTGAGCGTATGCTGATTGATTACCGGCGCATTCAATCGGGTGGGGAGCTGAGGAAGTTGGAGCGGAAGAACTTCCTCGAGAAGAAAGCGAGAATGCAGTGGTGGTACGTGGACGTCGTGACGAGCGATGGAAGCGTGCTGCTCGTGGCGTTCGTGCCAAAGAAGTGGTGGCCGGACGTGGTCAAGGCGAATCTCGACGACGCGCTGGTATTCGTGGCGATGGTCGACGGCAAGGACCGCAAGTCACGGTCGGTGACCAGGACGCTGGATTCGTCGCGCATGCGCGTCTCGGAAGACGGGCTGCGCCTCGAGATCCCCGGCGTGACCATCGTCCGCGAGGGCACCGACCCGGCGACATATCGATTCGTGTTCGATCTGGAGGAGGTGAAGGGGCAGCTGGAAGTCCGCGCGGTGGCGCGCCCGTTCTCGGCGTTCCCGACGGGGACGCTGCCCGGACTGGGCCGCGCCGCGCTGCTCGGCGGAGCGCTGAGCGGCGAGGCGTTCAGCTACGTCTCGCAGGTGCCGCGCGGCAAGGCCAGCGGTGAGCTGTCCTGGGGTTCGGAACGAATCGCCATTGACGGTCACGGCTACCACGAGCAGGGACGTTTCGATGACGCGCCGGAACGCCTCAGCAAGAAGGGCTGGTTCTGGTGTCATTTCCTCCATCCCGAATGGAACGTGTTCGGGTCGCCGGGCGTGTTCCTGTACGTGCAAAAGGAGGAGGACAAGCCCGTGTTCAGCGGCTTCAACCTGTTCGACAGGAGCCTGGGTTTCAAGAACCGCACGACAGCGGGCGAGGGTCCGCACCACAAGATCTACAGCGGCGGCGAGATGCGCTTCGCGTACAACGGCCTCCAGTTGTCGGTGAAGGCGGACCCGCAGCGCAACGCGCCGCTCGTGTCATTCCCGTCGGCGACGACGAGGCAGATCTATCACACGCTGGTGACCGACGCGGAGTTGACCGTCGAGACCAAGGGCTCGACCAGGCGAGTCCCGGGGCAGATGATCCTCGAGTCGTGCTGGCTGGGGCTTTGAGTCGTCCGAACCCCATCCACTCAGGGGTTGGCATCGCCGCTTGGAAGCAAGGCAGAGCGGCGATGTCCCCTGGGCTCGGATGGCCTCTCCGTTCTCAAGCGCCTTCCAGCACCGCTCGCCACAGCTCGGGCCACGCCGCCGAGTTGCTTCGCCGGAAGACATCCTGATGCTGCAATTTCTTGACACCGAGGTCTGAAGGGCTGCGCACGCGCACGTCCTTCTTCGTCTTGGGCATGAACTCGAGGAATGCGCGCGCGGTTTCGGGGGTCGTCAAGGGATCATCCGTGAACACGTATGAGATGATCGGCGTCGCGATTTCATTGAAATAATGTGGCTTCAATCGATCGCTGAGCTCGCCGCGGAAGTAATCAGCCTTGTGCGACCAGCGCCGCCAGGTCTTGAACGCGCCGGCGGGCAAGGTTGAACCGCCCCAGAGTCCGCCGGAGGGAATGAAGCCCTTCGTCGCCAGCTGAAGCGGTCCGTAAATCCACCAGAAGAAGAGATCGACCAGTGGCTGTTTCGGGAAGCGGTGTTTCCACCAGGTCCCGAACCCGACGCCGATGAACACCTGCCGGGTGATTTTCTGATGGTTGGGCATGAACCCCGTGATGTGCCCACCGATGCTGTGCGCGACGTGGAACACGGGGACGCCCGGTGCGGCTTCGATCAAGCGCTCGAGAGCGGCGGACATGTCGAGGCGCCCCCAATCCGGAGTATCCATCTTGAATCCGCGCAGCTCCTTGGGCGCCGAGGCGGCGACGCCGCGGTAGTCGTAGACCAGGCACGCCACGCCGCGCTCCGCGCCGTAGCGCAGGAAATGGAGGTAGAACTCCTTGGGCAACCCGGTCGCCGGGGAGAACAGGACGGCCGCGGTCGGGCGCTCCGGAACCAGGAGCCGCCCGGAGAGCGGGAAGCCGTCCGTCGCGTTGAACGTGATGTCTTGTTCGCGGATGCTCGCTGACGTCTGCGTCGGAATGTTCATGGATGTCTCCTTCACGAGTCCCAGCGCGGCCGATCTTCCGGTAACGCCAGATATTTTCATCAGCCAATTTCCCAGGGACTCGCCATCGAACCGCGCCCCCCCTGGTCAATGACGGTCCCGAGGATAGCGGGTCGACCGACGAGGAACAATCAAGAAGGACGTTCCGTGATGAACAATGATTGCGCATCGGTCTTGTTGTGGGTTACCTCGTTCTCGATAGTCGACGCACCGAGGCCCACTCATGACAATGCAGCCCCTCCTGGCTTCCCAGCCCTCCGTCGAGGATCAGCTCTACCGGATCCTGAACAGCACTCGCCCCGATTATGCCTGGAAGCTGCGCAGGTACTTCGATGAGCAGTGGGATCCATCCCTGACGTTCCAGAACGAGGACCTCGACGGGTTTCGCGAGAAGACGCACTTCATGGTGCGCAAGCTTCTCCAGTCGGACCTGCTGTCCCTGGCCGAGCTGAACCAGAAGCCATCCGAGTACATGAAGTTCTGCGAGCATTCGTGCTGGATCGACGGAAGCGTCGCGGCCACGTTGTTCGGTCACTTCCTCATCTTCGGAGGAAGCCTGGTCTTCCTCGGCACCGAACGGCATCGCCCCCTGGTGGACGTCGCCAATGATTTCAGGCTCCCCGGGTGCTTCTGCATGACCGAGGTCGGACACGGCAGCAATCTCGCGGGTCTCGGCACCACCGCGACGTACGACCCCGAGCGCGGCGAGTTCGTCATCAACACGCCCAGCTGGCACGACGCGAAATGGGCGATCGCCTTGCTCGCCTGGAACGCGCGGGTCGTCACGGTCATGGCGCAGCTCTACATGCCCGACGGAGAATGCAAGGGAATTCACTCGTTCCTGGTGCCGGTGCGGGACGAAGAGGGACGTCCGCTGCCGGGCGTGAAGATCAGCGACGTCGATTGGCTCATTGGCTTGAACGGCGTGGGGATCGGCGGGGCGATGTTCGATCACGTGCGCATCCCGCGCGAGAACCTGCTCAATCGCTTCGCGGACGTGACGGCGGAAGGGAAGTATGTGACGTCGTTCGCGTCATCGGGCGATCTCTTTCGCGCGCAGATCTCACCGCTCATGATCGAGCGGCTCGTCCCCTTCGCGGTGGCGGGAGTGAAGGTCGCCCTCACCATCGCGGCGCGGTATGGCAAGGAGCGGCGCCAGTTCGGACCGCGCGGTGGCCCGGAACGCCCCATCATCGAATACAGCAGCCACAAGCGGCGATTGCTGCCCGGTGTCGCCGAGTCGTACGCGATCTCGCTCATGCTCGAGCGCATGCACCTCGAGGCGGATCGCACGATGCCCGAGCCGCTGCCCACGCCGCTCCAACCGCTCTGCGCGTCGTTCAAGGCCTATTCGTACGAGACGGCGACACGGGTCATCCAGAACGCGCGCGAGTGCTGCGGTGTGCACTCGTTCCGGCACATCAACAAGATCGCCCGGGCGCAGCTCGACATGCACGGCTTCGCGCACGCGGCCGGTGACAACGTGGTGCTGTATCAGTACGCGGGGCGGATCCTGCTCGAGGACTTCGCCGGGGGCAAAGGTCCGTTCAAGGATGCCGCCGAGCCCGATCCCACCGCCTGCTCGGCCACCTGCGCGAAGCACCAGGCGTTGTTCGCGGCGCGGTTCGACCAGCTCATCGACTACACGCGTGGCGAGTTCATGAAGCACCTGGGCGCGGGAATGAATCGCGGCGATGCATGGAACGAGATCCTCACGTTCGCCATCGAAGTCGGCCGCGCGTACGCGATTCGCGAGACGCACAAGCAGTTCCTGCGCGTCATTGGCACCTGCGAGCCGGGTCCGGCGAAGGACATCCTGGTGGAGCTGTGCGAGCTGTACGGGTGGTCGACGGTATCGGCCAACCTCGGCTGGTACCGGGATGTCTCCGACGGATCGCTCGAGCTCTCAGGGATCTCCGTCGAGCGCACGGTGCTGGAGTATTCGCAGCGACTGGCACCGCAGCTCGATCTGTTGGTGGATTCCTTCGGGATCCCGGAGGTGCTGCTCCCGGCGGCGGATCTGATGGCCGACCTGCCGGGGAAGTTCAGCTAGCCTTGTCGCGCGTCTGATCGATGGCTCGTCGCTGATACTCCGCGAACTCCTGGCGCGATACGCCCAGGAGTTTGAGGAGCGGCATCCAGACTTTCAGGAAGAAGCCCCAGCGATTGAAGCTGTTGTGCATGCGCAACGTCTCGACGCGCCGCTCCGAGTCGGGGAGGAGATCGATCGCTGGCATGCGGAAGCCAACGGACACCAGGGCGAGATCCTCCAGTGTCTCATGGCGGTGCTCCTCGAGCTCGAGCTTGAGGACGGCGCGGTAGAACTGCTGGTGTGCCGCCTCGTCGCGCGCGATGAGGCGGTAGATGGTCGCGAGCACCTCGTCGTTGGCGCCCTGCGCGTCCTCCATCTGGCGTGCGTACGCGAGGAGCGTGCTCGCCTCCTGGATGGCGCCGTAGCAGGTCATCCGGCGGGGCGTGTCCCAGGGAAGGCGCCAGGGCCGGGCCGCGATGGCGTCCTCGAGGTTGCGCAACTGCTCCTCGGTGCGCTGTCCGGTCTTGAGGAGATACATCCTCAACGCGAGGCCATGTTTGGATTCCTCGTAGCCCCAGTTCGCCTGGAACCACGCCCGGCCGAAATTCTCGCGCACGAGGTTGACGCCCTGGCCGAGATAATCGGGGAGGTAGAGCTCGACGCCGCAGAACGTCTCGACGTTCATCGCGCGCCCCTCGTCGTAGACCGACGGATTCAGGCGATCCCACGGAATGTCTTCATACACGCTCCAGCGCCGCTTCTTCTCGGCGGTCTCGAAGAAGCTCATGTACATTCTGTAAACTTCTTCTCGAAACCGAATGGATCCGCTCATGGTTGCCCCCGATTCACGGGGAGTATTTATTGCAGTTGCACCTCGCCCGCCATTGGAATAAGGAATCCTTTCATAATCTGACGATGAACCTTCGACCCGAGGGTAGGTCCGCCCGGGGGGGTTATGAAACAAAGTCCTGGTCTCCTCGCGAGGGTTGGAGGCGTGCACGAAAGCCGCACGCTGCATGAAGCATTGCTCAGGTTGGACGAGGCTCCGGCGACGCGTGGATTCACCTTCCAGAACGAGCGGGGTGAGGAGCATTTCGTCGCGTTTCCCGAGCTTCATGCCGAGAGCCGCCGTCGGGGCGCGGCGCTGCAAGCATTGGGAATGAAGAAGGGTGATCGCCTGGGAATGGTGGTCATCGACCCCGAGGACTTCGTCGCGACGTTCCTCGGCGCGTTGCGCGTGGGTGTCGTCCCGGTGCCGCTCTATCCGCCCATGCATCTCGGCAATCTCGAGAACTACACGCGGCAGGCGGCGGCGATCCTTTCGTCATCGGGCGCGACCGTACTGGCGGTGAGCGCCGGGCTGGCCAGCATCTTCTGGGCGTTCGTCGATCGCGTGCCGAGCCTTGGGCGCGTGGTCGAGACGTCGTCCCTCGCGGGAGACGCGTCGGCGCTGCGCGAGGTGTTGGTGGGGCCGGAGGATCTGGTGTTCCTGCAATACACGTCGGGCTCGACGGGGACGCCCAAAGGCGTGAAGGCGACCAGCGGCACGCTCATCGCCAACATTCACGGTTTCATGGGCGCGTCGCTTTCCATGGAGCCGGGGGTGGACATCGGCGTGAGCTGGCTTCCGCTCCAGCACGACATGGGCTTGATTGGCTTCGTGCTCGGGCCGATCTACTGGCAGGTCGCGGTGACGTTCATCCCAACGCTGCGCTTCCTCAAGCGTCCGGAGTGCTGGATGGAGACGATGCATCGCCAGAAGGCGACCGTCTCCTTCGCCCCGAACTTCGCCTACGGGTGGCTGACGCGCGTCGCCAGGGACGAGGATCTCGAGCGGTGGTCGCTGGGGCACGTTCGCGCCCTCGGTGTCGGCGCGGAGCCGTTGCATTACGACACCTTGAAGCGCTTCACCGACAAGTTCGCGCGCACCGGGCTGCGCCCCGAAGTGCTCCTTCCGGCGTACGGTCTGGCGGAATCGATGCTGGCGATCAGCATGAAGACGTCGACCGAGCCGATGAACGTGCGGACGCTCGACGCCCAACGCTTTCGTGACGACGGCGTGTCCGTGCCTCCCAACGGTGGAGAGGTCGAGTACCACATCGGCTGCGGCAAGGTGATCCCCGGACACGAGCTGCGCGTCGTCAACGAGAAGGGGCAGACGTGCCCGGACGGCGTGCGCGGGGAGATCGTGTTCCGCGGCCCGTCGGTGATGGAGGGCTATCAGGAGGGCGGCTCCGACGAGATGATCGACGCCGACGGATGGCTCAAGACCGGCGATCTCGGCTACCTCGTGGATGGTGAGCTCTACGTGGTGGGGCGCGCGAAGGATCTCATCATCATCCGCGGCCGCAACATCAGCCCGCAGACGATCGAGTGGGAGGTCAACAAGCTCCCGGGCGTGCGCGCTGGCACGACCATCGCGGTCGCGGTTCGAGTCGATGACAGCGAGGGCGTGGTGGTCATGTGCGAGACGCGCGGCGGCGACATGGAGGCCCTCAAGGCCGAGGTCGCCGCGACGGTGAAGCGCGTGATTGGCGTTCCACCGGCGGACGTGGTCTGTCTGCCACCCGGGACGATTCCCAAGACCTCGTCGGGCAAGCTTCAGCGCGGCAAGGCCCGTCGGCAGTATCTGGAAGGCAAGCTCGGGCGGGAAGGGTCGCGCAACGCGGGGTCGATGGGTGCGCGTCTACGCCTGGGGCTGCAGGTGACCCGGTCCTGGTGGGCGCGCGCCAGGTTTTCGCTTTGGCCCAAGAACACGAACGAGGAAGAGCACAGACATGAGTGACGGAGAGATCATCGACCTGGTGAAGTCCGCGCTGATCAAGGTGCGGCCGGAGTTCGCCGCCGGTTTCGAGTCGGTGGACATGAACACGCGGTTCGAGAGCCTCCGCATCGACTCGGTCGACAACCTGCGGATGATCACGTTCCTCGAGGATAGGATCGGATTCGTGTTTCAGGACGAGGACTTGAGCCGCATCGAGACGGTGACGGATCTGGCGGCGATCATCCGGAAGCCCGGGCGTTAGCCCCGCCGTTGACCAGCGAGGTGATGGCGCTGGCGATGTCGCCGGGCACTTCCTCCTGAAGGAAGTGTCCGGCCTGGGTGCGCTTGACCTCCGCGTGTGGCAGGAGGCGTTGGAGCCACCCGATGACGCGTCCGAGCACCGGATCGCGGTCACCCCAGACGATGCGCATGGGGCCCTTGAACGACTCGGCGACTTCCTGGCAGCGCCGGAGCGGCGCGATGGATGGATGCTCCATGGAGTCCGGCACCATGCGCGCGAGGGCGAGGGGCGCGGTGCGGTCCTGGAGGTGCCGGAGCGGCCATCGATAGGCGCGGGCGACCTCGCCGCGCATGCTGCTCCGGTCCCCTTGCGCGAGCCAGAGCGCGAGCTGCGGGAATTGCAGGCCGCGGAACAGGGCATCGCTGAGCACGGGCATCTGGCTCAGGCGATGGAACAGCGTCGGACGGAACCCGGGGCGCGGCGGCCCGAGGACGGTGTTCAGGATGACCATGCCCGACACGCGCTCGAGCCGTTCGGCGAGCGCGAGCATCCCGATGGGCCCGCCCCAGTCCTGGCCGACGAAGATCATGTCGTCGAGGTCGAGAGCGTCGATCAGGCCGCCGATCCATGCGGCGTGGTTCTCGAGCGTGTGCACACCCAGGTCGCGCGGCTTGTCGGAGAGGCCGAGGCCGACGAGGTCGGGCACGATGCAGCGCACCGGCTGGCCGCGGAGGGCGGCCATGACCTTGCGGTAGAGGAAGCCCCAGGCGGGATTACCGTGGAGCATGAAGACGGGCTGCCCTTGGCCAAATTCCATGACGTGGATGGAATGGCCCGCGATGGGAATCTCGCGGCGCTCGACGCCTTCGGGCAGTTGTCGAAGAATCCATGTGGGCAGCTCGGTCATGAGAGGGCTCCTTGCAGCAGTGCGGAGATCCGCGAGCGTAGCGTACCGGTGCGCGCGTTCACGTCGGCGGATGGGTCATCCATGATCGCGGCACCGACGCGGATTGTAACGCGATGGAGGCCGCGAAAGAACCCGCCGCGCGGCATGACGCGGTGGGTACCGTCGATCGCCACGGGGATGATGGGCGCCCGCGCGCGCTGCGCGATCACCGCCGCGCCGTGCCGGAACGGCAGGAGGGCACCGTCCCAGGAGCGAGTCCCTTCGGGGAACACGATCAGCACCGCGCCACGCTCGAGCTGCGCCGCGCTCTCCTCGATGGCCGCGGGGAGGTTGTGGCTGGCGTCGATCGGCACCACGCCGATCCGACGCACCAGTGGCAGCAGGAGCCCGCCGAAGTACTTCGGCTTCCCCACCATGCAGGTCCGGCGAAATATCGACCACGGGAGGATGGACAGGATCACGAACACGTCGAGGATCGATTGGTGATTCGGGCAGATCAGCGCCGCGCCCGGTGGACGTAGATGCTCGGCGCTCTTGACGCGCATGCCCAGGAGCAGCCACTCCATGCCCCGGATGCAGCGCAGGAGCATGAACGCGAGCAAGGTCAGCGCCAGGCTTCGCGGCGGCGGGTGAGCGGCAGTGGGCGCGGCCGGTGCGGGCGCGGCATTGGCCGTGGCCTCGACGAGATCTCGCACGGACTGCACCGTTGCCAGCACCTCGCCCGCGGCGTTGACGTGCAGATCCGACAACAGCGACAGGCGCGCCAGTGAATCAAGGCCGAGATCGAGGTCGAGATGCAGATCCGGATGGAGCTCCGCGCGCGGGTGGTTCACGCGCGCGGCGATGAGCTCGAGAGCGCGCGCGTGCGCGGGGTCCTCGGCCCACGCGCGGTCGGTGTCACGCCACACCGGCTTCAATCCGACGCGCTCGGCGCCCTTGGATGCTTTGACCCATTGTTGGAGCGCGGCGCGTTTGAGCTTGCGCGTGGTGGTGCGTGGCAGGGGCTCGCGGGTGATGGTGACACCGGCGACGCGCTTGTAGGACGGCAGCGCGGCGGAGAGGCGCGCGACCTCCTCGTGGAGCTCCTGCTCGACGTTGCCGGTGCCCGCGGCGCGGATGGCCTCGAGGTCGGGGACGACGACGAGATGGAGCTGCGAGTCGCTCCCCGCGTCGCCGGGCGCGAGCGTGACGCCGACCTCGGCGATGAGCTTCGAGCGCGCGAAGTGTGTCTCGAGCTCGCTCGGCTGGATCTTCTTGCCGCTGGGAAGGACGATGGTGTCTCCGGCGCGACCCAGGAGATAGAGATGACCGTCCTCGTCGAGGTACCCGAGGTCGCCGGTGTGGAGCCAACCGTCCACGATCGTCGCCTCGCTCGGGCGGTTGTAGTAGCCCGGCATCACCATCGCACCGCGGACGAGCACCTCGCCGGGTGCCTGAGGGCTTCCTCTACCGTCCGGGACGTCGATGCGGAGCTCGGCACCGGGCATCGCGCATCCGACCGTGCCGATGACCGTCTCGCCCGGCCGACCGATCGCGATCGTGCCGGCGGTCTCGGTGAGACCGTAGACCTGCAGGATGTCGATGCCCAGGGCGTAGAACGTGCGCGCGGCTTCTGGATCCAGGGCCGCGCCGCCGGAGAGCAGCACGCGCGTCTTCGGTCCGAACGCGGCGTGGACCTTCTTGAACAGGACTTTTCCCGCGTTGAAGCCGATGGCACGGGCGCGGCGGTTCCAGCGCAACAGGCGCGGAAACATGCGTCGCAACCTGGGTGACTCATCGACCTGCGCGCGCACGCGGCGCAGGAACAGGTGATAGAATTGCGGAACGCAGAAGAAGATCGTGATGCCAGCGTCGCGCAGCGCGCCGGTGATGCGAGTGACTTCGATCTCGGGGAGGAGCACCACCGTCGCGCCGACGGAGAGCGGAGCGAGCATGCCGCCGATCTGCGCGAGGATGTGAAAGAAGGGGAGGACCGACAGGATCACGTCGCCGCGGTCCGCGCGCAATGCGAGTGCGGTGCCGTTCACCGCCGCGATCAAATTCGTGTGTGTCAGCATGACGCCCTTCGGTTCGGACGTCGTGCCCGACGTGTAGAGCAGTCCAGCCAGCTCGTCGCCACCGCCGACGAGCTCCTCGGGTGCGGCGGCGTCACTGGAAAACACGCCATTCGCCTGCTCGTGCAGGCCGAACACCTGCTCGAGATGCGTCCACGCGGCGCTCTGGGCCGCGGCCTTCGCGTCGGCGATGGCGAAGCGCGCGTCGGCGTCCTTCATGAGCGCACCCAGCGTCGCCGGGGACAGCTGCGGATCCAGCGTCACCGCGACGGCGCCGAGGCCGACGATGGCGTACCAGGCCGCGCACCAATCCGGATGGTTGGCGCCGATCAGCGCGCAGCGCTCACCGCGCTTCAGACCGCGCTCCGTCAGGAAAGCCGTGGCAAGCGCGATGCGCTCGACGAACGCACCGTACGTCACGACCGTGCGTGAGTTCAGGCCCTGGATGACGAACGCCGGTTTATCCGGGTTCTCCTCCGCCTGCCTGCGCATCTCCGCCGCGATATGATTTGTCGATTGTCTGGTCATGTTCGAAGCGCACGCTGACGTTACACGGCCAGGGCGGCAGCATGTCGGGCACATCCTGCGTCACGTCGATTCCTTGACGGATAGGCTGGCGACAGGCTTTCCCGTGCTCCAGATGGCCAAGTGACGCAAAGGCTCCATGGGCATTGTCTGCCCGTGGAAGTTGGCCTCGCTCGGGGCTGGTGGCGCACGTCTTCCATGCATGATGTCGTGACACGTCACTATTTGCGCATCGGAGAAGACCGTGAACGCGACGAGAGGATTGGTGGTGTTGCTCGCTGGGCTGTTGTTGGGGGGCGCCGTCGCCTGTCAGGAGTACCCCCAGCTGACCGCCAACAACATGACC